>NZAK01000097.1 GCA_002687515.1 Rhodospirillaceae bacterium | reverse complement strand
TAGAAACAAGCAAGGGCTAGACGAAAGGCACATGAACTGATCAATTGAGGGGTGCTTGCAGCGACGGCGCTGATGCGTCTACCGATCCCCAGTGCTACTAGCTCCTGAACATCGAGCAAGGCGCTATTGGGCATATCATCGAACGCCGCTATGCGCTCGACGGCAGTATTTTTGTTTTCGAATTCTAGAAATTCAGTCATCGCGATCTCCATTTGCAGTAGTTACAATTCGGTCCCGTTTCGGAACCTATTCCTCCTTAAAAAGGAAGAACTCGTAACCTCGCTTGGAGACCACAGAATCAATATCGGTGGAAAAAATCAGCCCGTCAAGAGGGCGAAAACTTGGAGCCGTGGTACAACGTGTTGCAGAGAATTAATCCCTTAAAAACAATATTCTACGGACCAAAAAATAATTTTTGCTAACTCGCGGATATCGACACAATATTGTCGCCCTGGTCACCCATTCCGCACACATACTGTGCCCAAGATTCCATCATGCCCCGGCGCTGGTCCAGTAGATCAGTGCGATGGTAAGCCGCCTCGGTTTGGTTGCTGATGGTGTGCGCCAAAGCCCTTTCAGCGTAATCACGAGGATAACCATTCTCGGACGCCCAGTCCCTAAAGCTGGACCTAAACCCATGCGCCGTAGCTATCCGTCCCTTCTCGCTGCTGGCCGCTTTTTGGTCGCGGAGAAACTTAGTTAGGATCATATCGCTCGGCACACTTCCACTTGGGGAAGGGAACACAATGTCAGGATGCTCGGCCTTATCTTTTTGCTCTTGAAGTATCGCAATTGCCCGACCTGACAAGGGAACACGGTGGGCGGCATTAGCCTTCATGCGTTCTGCTGGCACGGTCCATACACAATCGACTAGATCTACCTCATCCCATGTCATAGCGCGAACTTCACCCGACCTGGCTGCCGTCAGGATCAAGAACTCCAGCATCGATTTGCTCAAGCTTGGATTGCCCGCTCGCAGTACTCCTTCGACAAACACCGGCACATCCTGCCACGGCATTGCTGGGTGATGGACAACACGATCACGAATTTTCGGCTGCTTTGGAAGCAGCTTCACCACGACACCCACCGGGTTGGCTCCTATCAGCTCCTGGGCGGCGCACCAGTCCATCACCGAACTACAGCGTTGCTTAACTCTGGAGGCTGTTTCGGGCTTCTCAAGCCATATATTCCGCAGTGCATCGGCGAAGTCCCGAGCCTTGAGGTCATCTACTTTCCGGTTGCCAATATGTGGGAATACATAGGTCTCAAGCGTAGTGATCCATTGGGCCGCATGTTTAGAGTTATTCCACCCCGGCTTATGGTCGGCGTGGAACTGCCTTGCCGCCTTCTCGAAGGTAAGGGCCTGGGCGTCGCTAGTGCGGGCTTGTTTATCGGCCTTCCGGGCGTCGATGGGGTCAATGCCATTGCGGATCAGCTCGCGTGCCGCTGCCGCCGATTTACGGGCCTCAGTGATGCTAACATCCGGGTATGTGCCGAACCCCATATCGCGGCGTTTGCGAGTCTCTGGCGACGTAAATCGCATCAACCACTTGCCATTACCCTTCTTGTCACCTGCATGAAGTCGCAGCCCCGAGACGGTGCCATCAGCTATTGGCTTGCCGCCCGGCTTGACACCTCGTGCTTTGAGATCGGTAAGGTTCATCGCTCAGCCCCACATTTAGCTCCACATAATTTATGAGCTTCTATGAGACGGCATGAGACGGCATAAGTCAAACTCGTTGTTCTACAACGTGTTCCAGAGAGTTCTATTTAAAATCTGGCTGCCGTTAAGGGGCGGTTGGCGGAGGGAGTGGGATTCGAACCCACGATACGCGTTAACGTATACACGCTTTCCAAGCGTGCGCCTTCAGCCACTCGGCCACCCCTCCTTGCCGCCCGGCGGTCATTCACCCGATCGGGGCCGCGCCCAAGGGCCGGAAACCTAGCCGAAGCGCCTCGGCGCCGCAACCGTTTCCGGCGCAACTGATGGCTTGGGAATCTCAACCGAATCCTGTTAAACTCGCCCCATGCTGTTATGGCGATTTTTCGGCTGGGGCCTTCTGGCCGTGGCCTTCGTCTTTACCGCGGCCGAGGCCGTGGCCCACGGCGTGGTGGGCGAATACGGCATCATGGCGGCGTCGCGGGTGCTCGATATTCTGGCACCCGAAGTTCTGGTATCATTGAAAACGCTGGTCGCGGAAAACATCCATCCGCTGGCTTGGGATCCCTTGCTGGTATCGCTGATGAAACTGCCGGGATGGCTTCTGTTGGGCGGGCCCGGCGTGTTCCTGATCTGGTTTTTCCGCGATCGCTCGGCGGACGCTTTCGAGACGGCGGACGATTACCCCTACACCACCTACGAGGATATCCTGGCCGCCGCCGAAGAGGCCGACAGGGACGATATCGGCCTGCCATCCAAGTACCGCGATCTCGACGATTACGATCCCAACGAGCATGCGGTCGAACTGCCGCCGGAATATTTGAACAACCAAACCGAGACGGACCAATTTGCAGCCATGGGTTCGCCGGAGGAATCTTCCGAGGAACTGCCCAAAGAGTTAGATGTGGCGGCCATCATGCGCAATCTTAAGAAGCCGGATAATGATGATCCTGGCGGCAGCGCCAAGGGCTGACAGTTACCCAATGGCCCGATCCTTGATCCCTGACGCCTGATCCCGGCCGGCTAATCGTCGCCCATGCGCAGCGCCGCCAGGAAGGCCGATTGCGGGATTTCCACCTGGCCGAACTGGCGCATGCGCTTTTTGCCCTTTTTCTGCTTTTCCAGAAGCTTACGTTTGCGCGTCACGTCGCCGCCATAGCATTTGGAAGTGACGTCCTTCCTGAGCGCGCTCAAGGTTTCACGGGCGATCACCTTGCCGCCGATGGCGGCCTGGATGGCGATCTTGAACAATTGCCTTGGGATCAGGTCTTTCAGGCGTTCGCAGATGGCGCGGCCGCGGTGTTCGGCCTGGCTGCGGTGGGCGATGAAGGCGAGCGCGTCCACCGCTTCGCCATTGACCAGGATCGATACCTTCGAGAGGTCGGCTTCGCGGTAATCGTCCATCTGGTAATCGAAACTGGCATAGCCTCTGGAGGTGGATTTCAGCCGGTCGTAGAAATCGAACACCACTTCGTTGAGCGGCAGCCGGTAGATGACCATCGCCCGGCTGCCGGCATAGGTCATTTCCACCTGTTCGCCGCGCCGTTCGGTACAAAGCGCCAATACCCCGCCGAGATGCTCGTCGGGGACCATGATGGTGGCACGAATCCACGGCTCCTCGATGAAATCGATATGGGTGGGATCGGGCATGTCGGCGGGGTTGTGCAACTCCCTGACTTCGCCGCCCAACAGATGCAGTCGGTAGATGACGCTCGGCGCCGTGGTGATCAGATCGAGATCGAATTCCCGCTCCAGCCGTTCCTGCACGATTTCCAGATGCAATAGCCCCAAAAAACCGCAGCGAAATCCGAAACCCAGCGCCGCCGAGGTTTCCGGCTCGTATTGGAAGCTGGCATCGTTGAGGCGCAATTTGGCGAGGCTTTCGCGGAGATCCTCGAAATCCGCGTTGTCCACCGGGAACAGGCTGGAAAAGACCACCGGCACCGACGGCTTGAAGCCGGGCAGCGGATTTTCGGCCGGGCGCTTGTCCCCGGTGATGGTATCGCCGACCTGGGTTTCGGCGACGGTCTTGATCGAGGCGGTGATATAGCCGACCTGGCCGGGGCCGAGATCGGCGACCTGGGTTGCCTTCGGCGTAAAGACGCCGACCTGGTCGATCTGATGCACTTGGCCGGCGGCCATGAAACGCACCTTCATGCCCTTGGCCAGCCTGCCGTCCTTGACCCGCACCAGGATCATGACGCCGAGATAGGGATCGTACCAGCTGTCCACCAGCATCGCCTTCAACGGCGCGTCGACCTCGCCGGTCGGCGCCGGCAGCCGTTCGACCAGGGCTTCGAGCACGTCATCGACGCCGGCGCCGGTCTTGGCCGAAATCTCGATAGCGTCGGACGCATCGAGGCCGACCACCTCTTCGATCTGCGATTTGACGCGGTCGGGTTCGGCGGCCTGCAGATCGATTTTGTTGAGCACCGGCACAATCTCGTGGTCGGCTTCGATGGCAAGATAGGCGTTGGCCAGGGTCTGCGCCTCGACCCCTTGGGTCGTGTCGACGACCAAAAGCGCGCCCTCGCAGGCGGCGAGGCTGCGGCTTACCTCGTAGGAAAAATCGACATGGCCGGGCGTATCCATGAGGTTCAACTCATAGGTCTCGCCGTTCTTGGCCTTGTAGGCGAGGCGCACGGTCTGCGCCTTGATGGTAATGCCGCGCTCGCGCTCGATATCCATGCTGTCGAGCACTTGCTCCTTCATTTCGCGATCCGTAAGGCCGCCGCAAAACTCGATCATGCGGTCGGCAAGGGTCGACTTGCCGTGGTCGATATGGGCAATGATGGCGAAATTGCGGATATGTGCGAGGTCGGTCATAAAATGATAAATAGTTTCAGGCGGAACCGGTGCAAGCGGCTTCTATCACCCCCGCCGGCCGATTTCCAACCCGATTATAGCTTGGCTTGATCTTCTTCCATGGCGGCCTGCATGGCGCGGCGCTGCGACCAGACATAAATTCCGACGGCGCCGGTCAGGGTGGCGGCCAGCAATATCGGCCACTGGAAGCCGATATGGACCGCCATCCAGCCGAGCAGCAGCGCGCCGAGCGCCGGACCGGACCGGTTGGTCACCCCCCAAAGGCTCATCACGCGGCCGCGCAGGCTGCCCCGGACCGAGCTTTGCACCACCACCTGGGCAGTGACGTTGACGCCCATCTGGGCGCCCGAAAGGACCGCCACCGCCGCCACCCCGAACCAGAATTGGCTAGTTGCCGCGAACAGGATCAGCGACAGGACGGCCACCAAAACCGAGGTAAAATAGATGCGCAGCAGCATTTCCCGCCGGGTGATGTTGCCGACCGCCAGGGATCCGATCATGGCGCCGAAACCGGCGGCTGAAACCAGGATGGCGACGCCATCGGCGCCGCGGCTGAAGATGGTATCGGAAATTCCAGGCAATAGTTCCAAATAGGCGCGCATAAAAACGGCGGTGAAGATCAGCATCAGGAACAGTTGCTTGACCGGCACCTGCCCGGTCACATAGGCGAGGCCCTCTTTCAGATTGGCGAGCATGCCGGCGCCGCGCTCGGCGCGCTCGTCCGGATTAACCAGGACGATGAAAAACAAGACCACCAGGTAAATCAGGTAGCTGGCGGCGTTCAGCGCGAAAGCCATGCCGGCGCCCCAAATCGCCAACACCGGCGCCGCCATGGCGGGAAACAGGAAACGGGCCAGGTTGAACATGGTCGCGTGCAGGGCGATGGCCGAGGTCAGATCTTCCTTGGGCACCAGGTTGGGAACCATGGCCAGGCGCACCGGCGTCCAGAAGCCGGCCGCCGCCCCATGCGCCATCGCCAGAACCAGAAGCGCGTAGATATCGACCCAGCCGGCGAAGGTGGCGAAGGCCAGGATCGCGGTCACCGACATGATCACGAACTGGACGATGCGCGCCATCACCAGCCGGTCGTAACGGTCGGCGTAGGCGCCGGCGACGGGCGACAGGAGGATACCGGGGATAGCTTCGGCGGCGGCGATGATACCCAGCCAAAGTCCCGAATGGGTCAATTCCCAGGTCAACACCTGGATGCCGATGCGGTAAAACCAGACGCCGCCCGACGAAAACCAGCCGGCCAGTTCAACGAGGGCGAAATTCCTATGCCTGAGCGCGCGCAGGGTGCTTTTGGTGATGATCGAATGGAGCGCCGATCGAAACCCTGTCATCCGATGATCCCGGCCAGGAAGCGAGCCGGCGCGACACCGATCAGCGGTTCGTGCAGAACCAGGACAAGCGCATGCAGGACGGCGCCGCCGATGACCGGGAACCAGCCGATTTCGCGCCACTGGATGCGCGTCCGTCCGGAAATCATCGCGGCAAAGGGCAGGTTGGAGGTGGCGGCCGCATAGGCATCCCACTCGGCGCCCATCTCGGCCCGCTTGCGCCGGTCGATCTGCACCGGTCCGGCCAGCGCCAACAGCGCCAGGCCGCCGAAAAACACCAGTGATGCGGCGTCGCCGTTTGCGGCCAGATGCAGCAGCGCCCACAGCCCGACGCCCCACATCATCGGATGGCGGGTGATGCGGAAGATGCCGCTGGGGCCGTCGCCCAGCCTGGCATCGCGCGCCCAGATGAAAGCCGGATTACGAGGGGTCATCGCAGCCACCATGAAAATGAAGGCGATCAGCATCAGGCTCAGAGGCAGATGGCGGACAAAGGTGGGCGCATCCCAGAGCTTGATATCCGGGGCGGCGCCGTGGGCGAGGACCATCCAGACCAGGGTCGCCACCGCGATCAGCGAATAGAGCCCCTGGAACGGGCCGGCGCCCAAGCGGGCGCGCAGCGGGGCGCGCACGGGGCGGAACGACAGCACAAAATGGCCGCCGACAAAGGCGAGAGTGGCGAGAATCAGTTCGGTTAGGCTATCGGTCATTTATTGGGGCGGGCATTTATAATATTCGGACGGGCCTAAGGCCAGGGGGAAACGCCGATCACGGCTTGATGGACATATAATAACAATAAATAGAGCGCGCCACCGCCTAAAATGCCAGCCGGCCAGCCGTTGGCGCCGCGGAACGACCGGCGCTGGCCGGTCAATTGCCGCCAGTCGGCTTCATCCATTGACTTCCGCCGCTTGGCTGCGAGCGCGCGCGGGCCATAGAGGCTGAGCAGCAGCAACAGCGAAAACAGGATCACCGGCACCGCTTCGCCATTGACCGGGATATGAACGGCGGCCCAGAGGCCGGTGGCCCAGAATACGGGATGCCGCACCAGACCGATCAGGCCGGGACGGTCCGCATCGAATATTTTGCGGCTGAAGGTGAGGGAAAAGGGATTGGCGGCGAACAAACCGCCGATCAGCAACGGGCAGGCCACCGCCATCACCAGGGCCGGCAGCCAGCGCGCCCACTGGGTCTGCGGCCAAAGCTCGATCACCGGCGCGCCCTGGAAGGCAAAACCCAGCC
>NZAK01000096.1 GCA_002687515.1 Rhodospirillaceae bacterium | reverse complement strand
TGGTGGATTGGCACCACGGCGCGGCGCGCTCCTCGCCGGAAACCTTGCAACGCCGTCGTAGGGGTGCAAATTAGATGACGCAGGCCACTAGGTGCCACCGCCGGGTTCGAGCCGCTTTTAGCCTTGCTTGCGGCCGCAACGGCGGCCTTCAATTTCGGCATGTTTTGATTATCCGGTCGAATCCAGGCGCCTCAATGGAAAAAAGGCCCGGATTCCAATAAAATACGCCAGCTTTACTATGGAGTCCGCCGGCCCAAAGGTCAATGAAAGGCGTTATCGCCCAGATACGCGCTGGCCCTGCCGGGTGCGCCTATTTATGGTCAAAAATGTCCTGTTCCGGCCAGCCGGCAAGGTCGAGGGTGACGCGATGGGTCAAAAACTCGAAACAGGCGGTTGCCAGGTCGAGGCGGTTTTCGCGGACCAGCTTCTTTTCCAGCGCATCGCGCAGCCGGTGCAGGTAAATCACGTCCGAGGCGGCATATTCCAATTGTTCCTGGCTAAGCTCGTCGCTGCCCCAGTCGCTCTGCTGCTGCTGCTTGGAAAGATCGACGCCCAGAATTTCACTACAGAGATCGGTAAGGCCGTGATCGCCGGTATAGGTGCGCGCCAGGCGCGAGGCGATTTTGGTGCAGAATACGGGCTTGCACTCGACACCCAGATGATGGCGGATGGTGGCGATATCGAAACGGGCATAATGGAAAATCTTGGTCACCGACGGATCGGCAAAAAGTTTCTTGAGGTTGGGCGCATCATAGGCGCCGGCGCGTAGCTGCACCACATGGGCGTTGCCGTCGCCGGCCGATAGCTGGACGACGCAGAGCCGGTCGCGAAGCGGATTGAGCCCCAGGGTTTCGGTGTCGATGGCGACGCTGTTTCCGAAATCCACGCCTGCCGGCAAGTCGCCGCTATGAAGCTCAATCTGCATGGACATTCAATTTTTCAACCGTTAACAGCGGAAGGGCGGCATTAATGGTGCCCAGGAGAAGACTCGAACTTCCACGACCTTGCGGCCACAGGTACCTGAAACCTGCGCGTCTACCAATTCCGCCACCTGGGCGCCGTTTTGGCTTGCGGCGGTTTCGCCGCTGAACCGCGTCGTGGTACCCATCGGCGTCTATCCTGTCAACCGGGTTTGTCGGGATCGGAGCGCGGCGGTGGCCTCGATCATCTATATTTTGGTTGCGTTCCTGTTGTTCGGCGCCTGGTGAAGGACTATGTATGCAGTATTAATTACCGAATGATCGGCAAGAACGGCGGTTTTGATATGAATAACAGCATCGTTACGGTATTCGGCGGCTCCGGTTTCATCGGCCGCCATCTGGTGCGCCGGTTGGTGGCCGAGGGCGCCGTCGTCCGCGTCGCGGTGCGCGACACGGAAGCGGCGCAATATTTGAAAACCATGGGCGATGTCGGCCAGGTGGTGCCGCTGGCCGCCGATATCACCGATACCGAAAGCACGCGCGCCGCCGTCGCCGGCGCCGATGCCGTCGTCAATCTGGTCGGCCGGCTGGCGGCGAATAAAAAGGCGTTCCAAAAGCTGCACGTGGACGGCGCCCGCAATGTCGCCGCCGTCGCCCGCGAAGCCGGCGTCCGGCACTTGGCGCATGTCTCGGCGCTGGGCGCCGATTTAGGATCACCATCCGATTATGCGCGCACCAAGGCCGAGGGCGAAGCCGCCGTCAGGGAGGAATTTCCAGCCGCCGTCATTCTTCGGCCGAGCGTTGTTATCGGACCCGAAGATTTCTTTTTCAACCTGTTCGCCGGGCTGGCGCGTTTTACCGTGGCGATGCCGGTATTCGGCTGTCCGGCCATTCCGAGGCTTCGCTTTTTCGAGGACGGCGCCCTGTTGCGCATCGATCTCTTCGGCCATGGCGGCAGCCGCTTCCAGCCGGTCTATGTGGGTGATGTCGCCGACGCCATTCAGAGCGCGCTCGCCGGCGGCAGCGATACGGACGGCCAGATATTCGAACTTGGCGGGCCCAACGTCTATTCGGCGAAACAGATTATGGAGCTGCTGCTCACCCACACCGGCCGGCGGCGGATTCTGTTTCCGGCGCCGTTCTGGTATCTTTCGACCGTCGCCTGGTTTATCCAAATGCTGCCCTGGCCGTTATTCAGCGTCGACATGGTGCGTTTTATGCGCTCCGGCAATGTGGTCTCGGACGGCGCTAAAACGATGGCCGATTTGGGCGTCGCGGCGACGCCCGCCGATGCCGTGCTACCGGGCTATTTGGCCCGCTTCCGGATACCCAGGGAACAGCATCTGCATTCAACCTAACTACCCGGGCTCGAATTCCAGTGCCGCCTGGGCGATAATCTCGCCATATTCACGCAGGAAGATGGAGCCCTTTACGGTGCGCTGCACAAGCACGCTGCGCCGGTCGATATCGTCTTCCTTGCGGCGGATGAATTCCAGCTTGCCGAGCTTATCGAGGGCGCGGGTGATTGCCGGTTTGGATATATTCAGCCTTTCCGCCATGCCGCGCACGGTGTGCGGCGCCGGCGTCATGTAAACCAAAAGCAGCACCGCCATCTGGCGCGCCGTCAGGTCCGGGGCATCGCGGCGGACGCCCTCGACAATCGTGCTGCACCACATTTCCAGGGCTTGGTTTGGGTTGAGTTCCATGAACGAAAGGCAGTATCTCGTTTCGCTTCCGTATCGTTTTTATTCCATATTCGGCCCGATGCCAAACGATTCATTTTGGCGGCGATTTAAATCTTTCCTCGATGGCGCGAAACACGGCGCGTATGGCCATCGCCTCGCCGCCCTCCGGGCGTCCCGGTTTGGCGGCCGTGTTCCAGCCCATCAGGTCGATATGCGCCCATGCCGCAGCCGCGCCAGCGAATTCGCCGAGGAACAGGGCGGCGGTGATGGCGCCGCCGAAGCGCCCCTCCGGCGCGTTGGTCAGATCGGCGGTTTTGCCGTCGACCAGCTTTCGGTACCCGGCCCAGAGCGGCAGCCGCCACAGGGGATCCTGGGCCGCATCCCCGGCCGCCAGCAATTCCGCCGCCAGCCGGTCGTCATTGCAGAACAGCGCCGGCAGGTCCGGCCCCAAGGCGACGCGCGCGGCCCCGGTCAGGGTCGCGAAATCGATCAGCATATGGGGCTCTTCGCGGGCGCCTTCATAGAGGGCATCGGCCAGGATCACCCGTCCCTCGGCGTCGGTGTTACCGATCTCGACGGTCTTGCCGGAGCGGGTCGTTACCACGTCCATCGGATAGAGCGCGTTGCCGGAAATGCTGTTTTCCACCGCCGGCACCAGGACGCGGAGGCGCACCGGCAGCCGGCTCGCCATGATCATATTGCCGAGGCCGAGCACATGGGCGCCGCCGCCCATGTCCTTTTTCATCAGCTTCATGCCGTCGGCGGCCTTGATATCGAGCCCGCCGGTGTCGAAACAGACGCCCTTGCCGACCAGCGTGACCTTGGCATGCTTGGCATCGCCCCAGGTGATATCAATCAGGCATGGCGGTTTGTCGCTGGCCCGGCCGACGGCATGAACGGCGGGATAATTCTGCTTCAATAAATCGCCACCCGTAATGACATTAATTTCGGCGCCATGCGCTTCGGCAACGGCGCGGGCCGCATCGGCGAGGGCGTCCGGTCCCATATCGCCGGCCGGCGTATTGATCAGATCGCGCACCAGATAAATACTTTCGGCCCAGTTCAGAACCTTTGCCGCATCGCACCCATCTGGCCAGACCAGGCGGGCGTCCACGCCGTCCGTATCGCCGGCGCTCTCTTTGTAGCGGTCGAACTTGTAGGCGCCGAGCCCCCAGGCCAAGGCCGCGCCTTCGCCGTCCGCCGCGCCGTCGGTATCCGCCGCGCTTGGCAGCCGATAGTGCCCGCCCGGCAGCCCATCGCGAAGCCCGCCGGTGTCCCACATCCCGCCTTCGTCGCTGGCGCCGGCAATGACCCGGGCCAGGTCACCGTCGGCCCCCGGGATCAGGCAAATGTCCCCGGGACCGGCCTTGAAGCCGGCGCTTTTGATCCAACGCGCATCCGGTTCCGGCTGGCTGTCCAGCCAGCTATCAAACTGATCCTTGCCGACGATGTCGATGGCGACGGCGGCCCCGTCTCCGTCACCTGCGTCTCCGGCATCCGCATAAAGGTCTTTAAGATCGGTCATGGCGGATCCAGTTTCCGTCAGCCTCGGGGAGCGATGATGATGCGCTCGCGGCTGCGGTCCTCGAGCACGGTGCGGTAGGCCGTTTCCGCATCGGCAAGCGAAAAGACCGCGCCGTCGCCGATCGGATAGGGTTTAAAGGCGCCGGCCTCGAAGCCGGGTCGCATGCGCCCCAGCAGCCCGGCGGACACGACGTTGTCGTGGTCCATGTTGCTGACCCCGATCAGCCGGTGGTTGCCCCGGTAGAAAGTGCGCAAGTTTATGCTGGTCTCGTCGGCGAAGGTGGAAATGATGATCTGCCGGCCCATCTTGGCGAGGGCGTTGGAAGCCGCCTCGAAATAGGGGTCGCCGACGCCGTTCATGATAATATCGGCGCCACGGCCGCCGGTGCGCCCGCGGATCGCTTCGGCCAGGTCGGGCTCGGTACGCAAATCCACCACCTCGACTGGGCCCGAGGCATGGCCGCTGTAATCGCCGCGCCGCCGCTCGACGGCGATGACCCGCGCGCCGGCGGCGGTGGCGATCTGCACGCTGGCTTCGCCGACCTTGCCGGCGGCGCCCAAAACGGCGACCACGTCGCCTTCGCTGACATCGGCGCCATCGACCAGGCCGAGCCAGGCGCAGGTCCAGGATACGCCGATGCCGCCCGCTTCATTGATGCTCAGATTGCTTGGCTTTTCGCACAGGCCGGCGGCGTCGACGATGCAATATTCGGCGTGGTTGCCATCGCGCCGCATGCCCAGATCGCCGCCGGTACCCCAGACCTCCTTGCCGATCATATCCGCCGGGCCGTCGGCGACGACGCCGGCATAGTCGCGACCCGGGGTCCTCGGCCACACCAGGTTCGGCATCTTGCCGAGCAGCGCCTTGACGTCGCTCGGATTGACGCCGCTGGCATGGACTTCGATTAGCGCCTCGCCGGTTTCGATGCGCGGTCGGTCCAACTCGGCCAGCTCGAATTTCAGATTTTCGGAACTTTCCGATTTTTCAGTCACGCGGATGGCTTGCATCGCCGGGTTATCCGTTATTGCGGTGAGAATTGACGGCTCCCGGTTTAGCAAACCGGGAGCGGACGTTAAAGGCTCTAACACCCGGCGCGGCGGCTCATATATTCCCAGGCGCGGGAATTGCCGACGAAATCCTGGCTGCGGGCGAGGCGGATATCGACCTCGCCGGGATGCAGGTAGGTGACCTCGCCGAGGCGCAGGGCGTCGATCTGCAATTGGGCGTTCACCTGCAGAAAGACCGAAGTCATCACCGCATCCTCGATCGAAAGTCCGGCCACCGTGGCGCCGTGGCCGCGCATCAGGATGACGCGGCCCTCGCCCATCGCCCGCGCCAGGTCGCCGCCCTGTTCGTTGGTGGAAACCAGAAGGTCGGTGTCGCCGAAATTATCGTGGATGTCCCAGACCGGTACGCTATGCCCGATGCGTGCCGCCACATGGGCGATCGGGCGAAGCGGCGCCTTCGATACGGAAAACGGAATGACCGCATAGGAGTGGTTGTGAACCACCGACATGATTTCCGGCCGTACGGCGTAAATCGATCCGTGGATCGGCCGCTCGATATAGAGGTTCATGCCCTTGTCATCGATGCATTGGCTGTCCAGGGAAAATTCCAGGATGTCGCCCGGCTCGACCAGTTCGGGACTGCGCGAACAGGCCAGGAAATAACGGCCCGGATCATCGGGATGGCGCATGCTGATATGGCCGTAGGCATCGACCACGTTTTCGTGGGCAAGGATACGGTTGGCGGTAACCAGGTTGTCGATGGCTTCGCTGAGCGTGCTCATGGGCGTCATCTCCGTTTTTCGGGCGTTGACTGTTGATCCATCATAAGCCCGGATTTCGGTCATAGAAACGCGGCAATTATTTCGCGGGCGCGGACCGGCGGCGGCGAATTCATCGGCGCGCCGTTGATCGGCGGGTTTTCTTCTGCCAGGGTGTCGGCGGCATAATCTACAATCCGGAGGGGGCCCCCGTGAACCAATATCCAACCCTGAACATCCTCGTCCGCTTCGGCGATGCCGTGGCGCTGATCCTCGGCCTGCTGCCGATCGCCCTCGCTCTCGCGCTGGGCGCGGCGCCGCTGATCCTCGCCGCCGCCGTCATCGCCGGCCTGATCCTCGGTTTTTTCGTGCGCAGCTATGTCGAGCTGGTTCGCGTCGTCACCGACATGCTGCTGCCGCAATGAGCCCAGAGCCAACCCCAAGTGAACCGTGAGTGATCGATGAGCGGCGCCGAATACGACCTGATCGCCATCGGCGGCGGCTTCGCCGGGCTGCCCGCCGCCGCCCGCGCCGCCGATCTCGGCCTCAAATCATTGGTCCTGGAGCGCGATACCGAGGACCGATATTTTTGCAATTCGCGCATTACCTCGGGGGTCTTCCACGTCGCCTCCAACGATGTCCGGCTCGCCGCCGATCAACTGATCCCGGCGATTGAGGCGGAAACCGCCGGCCACGCCAAGCCGGAATTGGTGCGCGCCATCGCCGAAAACGCCGCATCGACGGTGGATTGGCTGCGCGGCATCGGCGTCAAGTTCGTGGCGCGCGGGGTCGGCTATGTGAATATGCGCCAGCATATGGTGCTGGCGCCGCCGAGGCGCATGCGCGCCGGCCTCGATTGGCAGGGGCGCGGCGGCGATTTCACCCTGCGCGCCCTGGAAGCCCACCTGATGGCCAAGGGCGGCACCTTGCGGCGCGGCGCCGAGGCCACCGGCCTGATCATCGAAGACGGCCGTTGCACCGGCGTTGAGGTGTCGGACGGCGGCGCCGCGAAGGAAATTTCGGCGCCCGCCGTGGTCATCGCCGATGGCGGTTTTCAGGCCAATCCCGAGATGCTGCGCGGCACCGTGACCGGGGCGCCCGACCGGGTGCGCCTGCGCGCCGCGCCGTCGGCCACCGGCGATGGCATCCGCATGGCCGCCGAGGCCGGCGCCGCCTTGACCGGTCTCGGCGATTTCTACGGCCATCTGTTGTCGATTGCTGCCATGAGCAACGATGCCCTCTGGCCCTATCCCAATATCGACATCGTCGCCGTCGCCGGCGTTTTGGTCGATGCCGGCGGCAGGCGCTTCGTCGATGAAAGCCGGGGCGGGGTTTATCTGAGCAACGCCGTCGCCAAGCTGGACGATCCCTTATCCGCCACCGCCATCATGACCCGGCAAATCTGGGACCAGGTCGGCACCGATGGCATTGCCCCGCCCAATCCCTTGATGCTGGATCACGGCGGCACCCTGATCGAAGCGCCCGATCTGGACAGCCTGGCGGCGGCCATCGATGTGCCCGCCGATCAATTGAAGGCGACGCTGGCGGAATACAACACGGCTTTCGCCGAGGATAAGTTGATGGGTTTGTCCCCGGTCCGCGGCGAAGGCCGCCACGCCGCCCACCCCTTGGATGCGGGCCCCTATTGCGCGATCCGCCTTTGCGCCGGCGTCACCAACACCATGGGCGGCATCGATATCGACAACCATTGCCGGGTCCTGACCCCGGACGGCGGAATTATCGGCGGGCTCTACGCGGCCGGCTCGTCGACCGGCGGGCTCGAGGGCGGGCCCAATGTGGGTTATGTGGGCGGCCTGATCAAAGCTTTCGCATTCGCCATGGTCGCCGCCGAACACGCGGCGGCGGCGAAGGCGTTAAATTCATGATAGTTGAGGATTGATGCGCCGATCGGCGCCGCGCCACCTGTATACAGGGCCGGGACAGCAATGATATTCACCTGGCCCATATTGCCGATCATCATCGTCTTTCTGATCGCTATCGGCGTTATGATCGGCGCGGTCAGCGTCGGCGGTGTGGTCATGGTGCCGGCGCTGGTGCTGCTGACCGGCATTAAGATCCACGTGGTGGTCGCCTCGGTCACCTTCAGCGCTTTGTTCAGCGGCGCTCTCGGCACATATTTGTATGGCCGCCAGGGCGCCATCCGGTGGTCGATGGGCCTCTGGCTCGGCATCGGCGCCATGGTTGGGGCTTATTCGGGATCGGCCGTCCTGATCCGGCTGCCGGGCGTCGCGGTGGAAGCCATTGTCGCCATCCTGGTGCTGGCGACCGGCATCCATGCGGTGTTTGGTAAGGCGGGGGCGGCGGAGGAGCGTCCCAGCCTGGCGCCATGGGCGATGCTCCTGATCGGCTTCGCCGCCGCCTTCGGGTCCGCCGTCAGCGGGGCCGGCGGGCCGCTGCTCCTGGTGCCGATACTGATGTGGATCAAGGTGCCCATATTGACCGCCGTCGGCCTCGGCCAGCTGTTCCAGATCCCAGTGGCGCTGTTCGCCACGGCGCGCAACTGGCAATCGGGCATCGTCGATTTCGAATTTGGCCTGTTGATCGGCGGCTGCCTGATGCTCGGCGTCTTTTTCGGCGCCCGTTTGTCGGCCGCCATCAACGCCGCCGCGGTCAGAAGGATCGTCGCCCTGGTGCTGATCGGAACCGCCATCGTGATGTTCGCCCGCATGGCGTTGTGATAGGCTGGGATGCGCGTTGAACCCGTGGTGCTCGTTGGCGCCCCCCGAGAGATGAAAGTAAATGCGATGGCACGACTTGAAGGCAGGATAGCGGTTATCACCGGCGCCAGCGGCGGGCTCGGCAAATACATATCCCGGGCCTATGCCGGCGCAGGCGCATCGGTTGTCCTCGCCGCCCGTAACGCGGCAAAGCTGGAAGCCGTCGCCGAGGGCATTCGCGATGAAGGCGGCGCCGCGCTGGCGATCCCGACCGATGTGACCCAGGAGGGCGACGTCGTATCGCTGTTTCAAAAAGCCGGCGATGTCCATGGGCGGGTCGATATCCTGGTCAACAATGCCGGCATTTCGAGCAATATGCCGACCGATGAAATTCCGCTCGATTTCTGGAAGCAGGTCATCGACACCAACATTACCGGCGCCTTCCTGTGCAGCCGCGAGGCATTGAAACGCATGAAACAGCAGAATGACGGGCGCATCATCAATATCGGCAGCATCGCATCGAAAACGCCGAGACCCAATTCGGCGCCCTACACCACCACCAAGCACGCCCTCAAGGGATTGACCGCGTCGCTGGCCCGCGATGGCCGTGAATTCGGCATCACCGCCTCGATTATTATCCTCGGCGCCACCGATACCGGCGACGGTTTCGGCGCCAGCCGCGAGGCCGAACGGGCCGACGATCAATACCGCCTGGAACCCGCCGACGTGGCCGATATCGCGGTGATGATCGCGGCGCTGCCGCAAATGGCCAATGTGTTTGATCTGACCGTCCTGCCGGCCAATCAGCCATCCTTCATCGCCCGCGGCTAATACCAAGTTGCATAAATAGTCGACCGTGAAGAACTCCCAATGCACTGATTTTATTTAGACTTCGTCCATTTGCGCCGGTTTTTTATTGCA
>NZAK01000095.1 GCA_002687515.1 Rhodospirillaceae bacterium | reverse complement strand
CGACATAGGCGCACGCCTTCTCGCCGAACACCTCGTCGGGCATGGCGACCAGGCCGACGCTTTTAACCTTCGGATGGGGAACCACCAGATTTTCCACTTCATCGCAGCTGATCTTTTCGCCGCCCCGGTTGATCCGGTCTTTCAGGCGGCCCTCGCACCAAATGGAGCGCCCCCGCATGCGCACGATGTCGCCCATCCGGTAATAGCCGTCGGCGGTGAAGGCCTCTTCATTCTTTTCCGGCGCGTTATAGTAGCCGCAAATGGTGTTGGGCCCACGCACGATCAATTCGCCAAGCTCGCCTTCGGGAACGTCGTTGCCGTCATCGTCGATCACCCTAACCTCGTCATCGGGGCAGGCCGGCATGCCGGAACTGGTGAAGCGCAGCTCTTCCGAGGCGTCGAGCCGGGTGAAACTGAGCAAGCCCTCGCCGGTACCGAAAATTTCCTGGAAGCGGCAGCCGAATTTTTCCTCGACCCGCTTTCGCAATGCCGGTTGCAGCTTGATGCCGCCATTGGACATAACCATCAATGAAGAGAGGTCGTGTTTCTCGGGTATATCCGAATTCAGCCAATTGACGATGACCGGAACGACGGCGGGCACGACATTCACCTTTTCCTTTTCGATCAGCGGGAAAATTGTTTCCGCCGTCACGTCGGGGGCGATCACCACCTTGCCGCCGTTGCGCAACACACCCAGAAGGCCCGGTGACGACAAGGTGTAATTGTGCGCCATCGGAAGCAGGGCGAGCAGGGTTCCCCGCTTGTCCAGTCCCGTCAACGGCTGGCTCATGGTGCAGCTCAGGACATAATCGTTATGGGTGCGCGGGATCAATTTGGGCAGCGCCGTGGTGCCGCCCGACAACAGCATCAGGGCGATATCGTCGGCCGCCATCGAAAGCCCTGAAATATCGATACCTTCGGGCGCCGGCGTCTCAAGCAGCGCCGACAGGGATATATGGCCGGGGCCCGCTTCCCCCAGAACAAACAAATGCTCGAGGGTCGGGCTTTCGGCTTTGATCTTATCGGCCATCTGCCGATAGTCGAAGCCGCGGTAGATGTCCGGGAACAGATATCCCACCGCCTCGGCGTGCTTAACGAAATGACTTATTTCAGTTTCCCGGTGCGGCGACAGGGACATCACCGGAATAGCGCCCACCTTGAGCAAGGCGTACAGCGCGATCGCCAACTCGGCGGAGTTCGGCAGTTGAAAAACCACCCGTTGGCCGGTCTTCAGGCCGATATCGGCGAAATGAGCCGCCAGGCGTTCGATTTTCTCGTGAATGTCCCGGTACGTATATCGCTTGTCGCCATCGATGATGGCTTCGTCGCCGCCATATTTCTGCACCGATTGTTCGAGCGTTTGATTGAGAGTGATATCCTCCCAATAGCCTTTCTGGCGGTACATCGCGGCGAATTCCGCCGGCCATTCCGTGCATCCCTGTAACATTTTATCCTCCCTAAAGCAGATTTGAGCCGACTCTAGGCATTGTCAGATTGACTGCTCGCTTCCTCCTCTTCGCGGTGGCGCTTGATTCCCCGCAGAATGCTTTCGGGCGACATCGGCAGGCTGGTCAGCCTGACGCCGGTGGCATCAAAGATGGCGTTGGCGATTGCCGCGATTACCCCTGTTCCGGCGCCCTGGCCAGCCTCCTTGGCGCCGAACGGACCCTCCGGCTCCCAGGGGATTACATTGCTGTGCTGGAAGTCGGACAATTTGGGGACATCGGTCACCAGCGGCATCTTGTAATCGCGCAGGGAAGGATTCATGACCTCGCCGTCGATGCGAATAAGATTCTCATAAAGAGCCTGGCCAAACGACATCACCGTGGCGCCGATGACCTGGCCTTTCACGGCCAGCGGATTCAAGGGGTTGCCGCTATCATCGGCGCCCCAGAATCCAACCACCGTTACTTGCCCGGTTTCCGGGTCGACCTCGACCTCGACCGCGCAAGCCGAGGGATTGTAGGCGGGTGAGAGGTTTCCGTGACCGGTCTTGAAATCGATCATCTCGTCGCCCGCCGCGTACTCTCCATGCGCGGCCACCAACCGTCCCATCTTGAAGGCGCCCCTGCGCACCACGTCCTTGAGCGCGACGCGCTGGCTGTTGTCGAGGCGATTGATGATCTCGCGGTGGCGGAACTGAAGATCGTCGGGGCTGACGTCCATTTGTTCCGCGGCGATTTCGGCCAATTGGCGGCGCGCATCCTCGGCGGCGATTTTGACGGCGTTGCCGGTGAAAAACGTAACCCGCGATCCAAAGGTTCCCGGATCCACCGGGGTCTGGTCGGTATCGACTTTGGCGAAGCGCACATCGTCGACCTCAACCCCAAGCACCTCGGCCGCGATCATCGATAATACGGTGTCGGCCCCCTGCCCGACATCGGTCGAGCCCGTGGTAAGCTGGACGGTGCCGTCCTCCCGCACCCTGATATCCGCCGCCGAGGCGGAGTGGCCCATCAGCCTGGCGCCGGAGATGTGGGAACCGCATCCGAAGCCGATGCCACGGTACTTGGGCAGTTTGCCGTGCTTCGCGCGCCAGTCCGATAACTCCGCGACCCGCTCGATACACTCATCGAACGCGAAGGTGCCGATGCGGAAGCCGTTGGCGGTTTCATCGCCGGGCTGGATGGAATTACGGTGCCTTATGTCAAGCGCGTCGACGCCCAAATCGGCGGCGATCAGTTCGATCTGCGAATCGCGGGCGAAGCAGATTTGTGTGTTCGTATGGCCGCGCAGGGCGCCGCAAAAACCGTTGTTGGTATAGACGCGGTAAGCCTCGTATTTGAGACTTGGAATTCGATACGGAATGTTGAGCATCGCGCCGGCAAGAAACATCGAGAAACCGCCGATGCTTGAATAGGCGCCACCATTGGCAATCAACTTGCAATGCTGCACCAAGATACGGCCGTCTTTGTCGGTGCCCGTGCGCAGCCAGATCTTCATCGGATGGCGCATATGGCCGACGGTCATCACCTCATCCATGGTGTGCACCAATTTCACCGGCCGGCCGGTCTTTTTCGAAAGCATCACCGCCGAGAAATCCATCGGCATCGCTTCCTGCTTGCCGCCGGAAAAACCGCCGCCGACATAGGTCTGGATGATGCGCACATCGGCCAGCTCGAGGCCAAGCCCCATGGTAAGCTGCCGCCAGACGACATAGGGGCTCATCTTGCAGGCCCACAAGGTTACCTTGCCGGAGCTGTCCCACTGGCCGACACAGGCGTGCGGTTCAAGCATTCCCTGTTTGACCGGCTGCGTATCGAACACATCTTCGCGAACGTAATCGGCGCCGGCAAATGCTTCGTCCACGTCACCGAATTGAAACGCCGTTTGGGCGGAGATGTTATCGGCGGCATCGCTGTGCAAAAGCGGCGCGCCGGACGCCATCGCTTGTTCGGGATCGAAGACCGCGGGCAGTGGCTCATATTCAACCTCCAAAAGCTCAAGCGCTTCTTCGGCGGTGTCCTCATCGATCGCCGCGACGGCGGCCACCTCTTCGCCGATGTAACGCACGGTATCGACGGCCAACGGCAGGTAGTCACGGGTCTGCGGCAGATTTCCGTATTGGATGCCTGGAAAATCGCTCCCCGTAATGACGGCGCGGACGCCCGGCAGGTCCGCGGCGCGGCTGGTGTCGACGCGCAGGATTTTTGCGTGCGGGTGCGGGCTCCGCAACAGTTTGCCGTGCAGCATTCCGGGCATGGAGATGTCGTCGGCATACTCGGCGCCGCCCCTGGCCTTGAGGGCGCCATCTTTCTTCGGCGTCGGCTGGCCGACGATATCGTATTCGTTGCGAAGATCTTCGTGCATGTCAGCCGCCCCGCTCTTGTTCAAGCCGGCTGGCGGCGTCTTGAATGGCCTCGACAATCTGAACATAGCCGGTGCAGCGGCAAAGATGGCCGACAAGGGCGCCGCGGATTTCATCCTCGCTCGGCTTCGGGTTTTCAGCCAGCAGCGATTTTGTGGCGATGACCATTCCCGGCGTACAGAAACCGCACTGGATTGCCCCCTTGGAGACGAACGATTGCTGGATAATCCCGAGCGCCGGGTCGCCTTCGATGGGACCCTCGATGGTCAGGATATTTTTTCCCTCGGCTTCGACCGCCAGGTAGAGACATGAGTTGACGGCCTTGCCGTCGATGAGAACCGTACAGGCGCCGCATTGACCCTCGCCGCAGGATCGCTTGGTCCCGGTCAGGGCGAGAGTTTCCCGGAGCACCTCAAGAAGCGTGCGCCAAGGCTGAATGGAAACCTCTTCCAGGACACCATTGATGCTGAGCGATATGGTGATCAGGTTATTCATGAATTCGCCTTCCCCCGGGCCATGGCCTTTTCCCAGGCGCGCCTGATGGCGCGCTTGGTAAGGTTTCTGATCAGCTCCAGGCGATAGTCGGGATTGGCGCGCCAGGAATTGGCCCTCGGATTGGTCTCCTTGCCCGCCGCCTCGGCGGCCGCTTCGAGCCCGTCTTCGCTTAGTGGGTTGCCGCGCAGGACCGTCTCTGCCTGCTTGGCGCGAAAGACGGTCGGCGCCGCGCCGGCGAAAGCCAGCCTGATATCGCGAAACTTGTTGTGGTCAGGATCCAGTTCCACGAATGCGCCGACGCCGACGACGGTCATGTCCATGGATTGGCGGTCATGATATTTCAGATAAACGCTGGCGCTGTCGGCTGCCGGCCGGGCAATGCTGATTTCCGATACGACCTCGCCCTCGGAAGCGGCGGTTTGCCCGAAGCCTTGAAAGAAATCTTCAAGCAGAACCCAGCGCTCGCCCTGCTGGCTGCTCAGCTTGACCTGGGCACCGAGGGTCATCAGCGGCGGCGGCAGGTCGGCGCAAGGAAGCGCCCCGGCGACATTGCCGCCCAGCGTCGCCACATTGCGCAGCTCAAGCCCCCCGATCTGGGCAGCGGTTTCGCTGAGAACGTCATAATTCCGCTGTACGACAGGTGACGACATCAGGGTTTGCAGGGTCGTCATGGCGCCGATGGCAAGCCCGCCATCGGCGCGCTCGTCGATAAAATCGAGCTCTGCAACCCGCTTCAGTCCGATAACGCAACGCGGGCTAGCCTCGCGCCGGCGCAGTTGCAGAATGGCGTCGGTGCCGCCGGCAAACAGCATCATCTCGCCATCGGCGGAACTCGCCGTCAAGGAGCAGAGCTCGGCAAGGGAGTTTGGGCTGACGAAATCGAATTTGGGCAATCGCCTCAGATAGGTCATCGATCCACGTGTTTCTCCGCGCCGCCCATTTTATGCAAATCGCGAAGTTTGCCTGATGCCAACCCCATCGCTTGCGGACGATGCTGAATATCGTTGCTCCGCGAACGGCTGTTAATGATCTATATCAAGGCGGGCGCTAGGCATCTGATATTTGTGATATTCCTTAAACGGTCATCCGCTTTGCGCCAGAAAGCGGACCTTCCTGGACTGCACGCTGTATTTCGGCTGTTGACCCGGTCCATCCCATTAGCGGAAATTCCGCAGCAGACGCTGAAAATCTCATATTTACTCTCTACAACTAGTAACAACCGACATTTTTCCCCTGGATTTGTGCATTTTTTGTGATTAGCCAGCGTGGATCAAAGTTGTATTGGGAAATGTTGCTAGAGTTCCTGGCTTACATATAAACGTAGCCGAAGGAGGAGACTGGTGAGCAACGCCTGCGAGCAAGATATTGAGCTCCGTTTCCAGCATCGTGAACGGGCGCGTAAAAGCGAATTTTCGTCGATCTGGCAGGACACGCTTGAGGCCGTCTTCGCCGACGTGGCGCCCTATTACGACTTCGCCAGCAACTTCGCGAGCCTGGGCCTGTGCAGTCGCTGGCGCCGGCGTTTCATCGCTTCGGTCGAGGTCGCGCCGGGCGAGAGGGTGCTGGACGTTTGCGCCGGCACCAATGGTGTCGGCATCGAGCTCCTGCGCCAACAGCCGGAACTAAACGTCTTCGCCATCGACCGTAGCGCGGCGATGCAGGAAGTCGGCCTGAGGCGGGCCCGGGCGCGGGGGTTCCACATCGAATCGGTTATTAAAGATGTCCACGCGCTGCCGTTTCCGGACAACAGCTTCGACATCGTCACACTGCAATGGGCCTCGCGGCACCTGCGGGTGGTCGATGTGTTCTCGGAGATCCGGCGGGTCCTGCGCCCGGGTGGATGCTTCTATCACTGCGACATGCTCAAGCCGAAAAACCGGATGGTGGCGCTCCTGTACGGCGCCTATTTGAAGGCCTGCTTATCAAGCACCGCGTTGGCCTTCGGTAGCGGCACGGAGGCGTGGAGCTGCCGGGACTATTTCGTGCGCGCCATACAGCTGTTCTACTCGGCGGCCGAGCTGACCGAGCTGCTCGAACGGATCGGGTTCTCCAACGTAACCTGCCGAAGCGCGGCCGGCGGCATCGTCGCCAGCCACAGGGCGGTCAAGCCGTAGGGCCGGCAGCCCGCCGGCCCCCGGCGGTGGCGCTCATGCGGCCATCATCCCGAGGCGCGAAACATTCCGAAACCCGAATTTTCTTATGGGGTGGAGGGCGGCGAACCCATGGCAGCGATGAAACAGCTTGATTTCTTTATTTTCGCCCTATTGCTGGGGCTTTTTTCCATTATCGGACAGGTTGCGGTCGACACCTTTCTGCCGGCCATGCCGGCGGTTGCCGCCGGGCTGGGCACCGATGTGGGTGCCGTTCAGATGTCGCTCGCAGCCATTTTTGCGGGCGCCGGCGTCGGGCAGTTGATCCACGGACCGCTGTCGGACCGTTTCGGACGCAAACCGGTCATCATGGCCGCGCTGGCCCTTTATGTGGCCACGGCCATAGGGTCGTCCTATTCGGCGAATGTGGAGGCCCTGACGGCATGGCGTTTCGCGCAGGGACTTGCAATCGCCGCCGGGCGGCAGCTTGCCAACGCCTCGGCGCGCGATCTCTTGGTCGGCGATCGGCTGGGAAGGATACTTTCCTATACCCTCGTGGTTGCGGCGATATCGGCCATCGTCGCGCCAATTGCCGCCGGCCACCTGTCCGAGGCCTTCGGTTGGCGATCCGTCTTCTACTACCAGACCGGGCTTGGGATCCTGGTTATGGTTCTGATTGGCTTCTTTTTTACCGAAACCCTGAAGGTAAAGGATCTCGATGCGCTGTCGCCTTCCGGATTGCTGCGCAATTACCGCGAGATCCTTCGCAACCCGATTTTTCTCGGCTATTCGTTGCTGGGCGGGATTACGCTGGCGCAACTATCGGCCTTCCATTCAACCTCGCCCCAGATCCTGATCCAGGGTTTTGGTCTCGGTCCGGCGACCTATGGCTATCTTTTTGCCATTGTCATGGTCGGCCACGTTATCGGCGCCTGGCTCGCCGGTCGCCTGGTTGTCACTTATGGCATTCAAAGCATGTTGCTCGCCGGCATGTTGATCTCTCTTTTTTCGGCCATCTCCACGCTGATTCCGGCGCTTGCCGGGATGCGGCACTGGTCGGTGGTTATTCTGCCGATGGCGCTGCTCATGGTTGGTTTCTCCTTTGCCCTGCCCCAGGCAGCGGCGGCCGCGTTAACGCCCTTCCCGCACATTGCTGGCACTGCAGCCAGTATCGCCGGCTTCACGCAATTCATCGCTGGGGCCGCGACCGCGGCGGTGCTCAGCCGCTTTGATCACGAGACCCAGGTCCCCCTGGCCATCACGCTGATCGTACTTTCCATCTCGGGCTTGGTGCTGGGGGAGATTCTCCGGCGCGCGGTGCGGGAGTAGCGCGAGGCCTATAATCAGTCTGCCCGTGCCTCATAGCACAGCGTCACCGCCGGCGTCTGCTCCAACGTGCTGTGCGGTGCATCCGCGGTGGAATGGGGCTCCCATGACGCTCAGCAAGTAATAGAAAATTCTCATGCACCCATAAGAATTTCTAAGGACGGTTATGCCGTTTATGCGGCTTGGTGTATTAAGCTGGTTGGACCGGTTGATCGGGTATTGGCGCGAAAATTCCCGATATTTGAGTATAAGGAACCGCCGATTGGACCACCAGGATAGAATCAACGAAATTTTGAAGGCGATGGAAGCCGCCGAGCTGGAAATCCTGTTCGCCTTCTCGGCGGCCGCCCATCATGTGGATTTTGGCGACGGCGTCGCCCTGATCAGCGGCGTCAAACCGATGGGCCCGGCATTTGCCGCGCTGAAAAGCAATGGCGCCTCGACGCTGGTTGTGTCGCCGATTTGGGATCGACCGCGGGCCGAGGCGCGGGCGCGCACCGATATTGTCGCCGCCAACGACGATCTGGCCGATGCGTTTGGTGCCATGTTCGGAGGCGGATTGCCCGCCGCCGATCGCATCGGCGCCGCCGATCTCGGCAAGTTGCCGCACGGGCTAGCCGGCAAGATCACGGCATTGATTGGTCCGGGGCACAATGATTTTTCTTCCCAATTGTTCGCCCTGGCGGCGCGCAAAACCGACGACGAGATCGAAAACGCCCGTCAAGCGACCAGCATCGCCGAGCGCACTTATCAATATCTGCTCGATGTCGCCGAACCGGGCATGCCCGAATGCCAACTTGCCGCCGATCTTAAATGCTATTCCCGCTCCCTTGGCGCCGATGATAATTTCATGATGTTACATGCCGAAGCCCATCCCCTGGCGGTGCAGCCGTCGGGCGAGCGGAAACTCCAGGAAGGCGATCTGATCCTTGCCGAAATTACCCCCAGCTACCGGGGCCAGTTTTCGCAGGTTTGCCGGACCGTATGCCTTGGAATGCCGACCGATGAATGCTACGAAAAATACGATCTTGTTGCGCGCGCCATGAACAACGGCATTGCCGCCGCCCGGCCGGGCCGTCCGATGAAGGAGATTTGCCTTGGCATCGACGAGGTTTTGCGCGCCGAAGGCTATGGCGAATATTGCGAGCCGCCCTATATGAACCGCCGCGGCCATGGGCTTGGCGTAACCTCGACGGCACCGGGAAATGTGGCGCTGAACAATGAAACGGTTCTCGAAGACGGCATGTTTTTTGTCGTCCATCCCAATCAATACATACCTGAAACCGGTTACTTCCTTTGCGGCGAGCCGATCCTGATCCAACAGCCGAGCGCCGGTATATTGACGGCCAGCCGCGCCGCCCTCGGCACGATAGATCGTTAGGGGCTTTTGTCATGCAGACCATGCACCTGACATTGCCGGTCGGCGCCTTTGATTGGGAAAACAATCCGCTTTCCGAGGATGAGTTCCGGTCCCGCCTTGGCGCTTTGCGTACCGTTATGGCGGAACACAATTGGTCCGGCCTCGTCGTATTCGGCGACATTCCGGCGCCCGGCCTTTTGACCTATGTCAGCAATTTCGCTCCGCGGCTCAGATGCGCCTTCGCCCTGATCCCGATTTCGGGCGAACCGAGACTGCTGACCCTGGATGGCGGGCGCATGGTGGATGCGGGCAAGGCAACCACCTGGATCGAAGATGTCCGCCCGGCAGGGAACATCGTTGATGAATTGCAGGAATGGCTGAATGATCTGGGCGCCGATGCGCGCCTGGGTCTCGGTGGTTTCGAGCTGATGCCCGCCGCCCTGTTCAAACAGGTATCCACTGTCGCCGGCATCCAATCGGGCGAGGACGCGACAACCATTCTCGGCGGCTTGGCGCGGTGCAAAAGCCCGGCCGAGCTGTCGATTATCCGTGACAATTGCGGCTTGCTCGCAAAGGCCGCTGCCGCCTGTAGCCAGGCGCATGGCGATGGCGCCAGCGCCGCCGACGCCGTATTGGCGGCCGAGCGCGGCGCCCGCAGGGCCGGCGCCGAGGATGTCCGCTGCCTCTATAGCGTCGATGGCGGCATATCCTTTCGGCCCTTTGAAGGACTGGATCACGGACGCGGCGATCCCACGATTATTTACATCGCGCTTCGCCGGCGCGGCTATTGGATCGACGGCTTCACCACCACCGGCGATGCAAACGCCGCCCACCAAACCGCGGCCAGGGTAATGGAGCAAGTGGTTGCCGCCATCGGCGCCGGCAAAGCGGTCGCCAAATTGCAGCAAGCGCACGACCAAGCCGCCGGCCAATCGCGCCGCCATCCCATGTTGGCGGGATGCCTCGGCAGTGGGATCGGTGTTTCGGCGGAAGAAGCCCCACGCCTTGATGGCGGCGATGAAATTTTCTGCGCCGGCGATGTTGTATCGGTAAAAGTCGGCCTCGGCGATCCAGTGTCCGGTTATGGCTGGGCATCGAGCTTGTTGCATATCGGCGATGACGGCACCGAAACGCTCTGGATGTCGAACTGATCCTGAGCCGGTTGATCGGCTCCGTTTGGTCTCTTCCGCTACCTATTTTTTCATCTCGGCGCGTAGGGTTTCCGTGGCGTCGGCGTCCAGTTCCAGGCTTTTGGCGCCGATGACGACGCCGTAATGTTCGCGGGCGCCGGCAACCGATACCAGCCCTTGCGTCACATCCGATCGCACGAGCTCCGCTTCACGCTCGAGCGGGTCGCCCCAGCCGCCGCCGCCGCCGGTGCGCACGATCACTTGGGTCTCCTCGGGAACCGTATGGCGCGCCGTTTCCACGAGGGTAAAGTCGGATTCTCCGGGTTGGCGCATATGATAGCCGCCGATGGCGCCGGCCTTGCCGCCCCATAGCCCCCAGGCCGGGCATTTGTCGCCGCGCTTCGGCGGCTCGCATATCCAGTCGCCTTCGACAAAGTTACGCACCGTGGTTTCCATGCCGAAACCGCCCCGGTATTTCCCGGGACCGCCGGAATCGGCGCGCAGCCTACGGCTTTCGATCATCACCGGGCATTTCAGTTCGATGCCTTCGATGGTGGCGTTGCGCACATCGCCCTGGCAGACGCTGACCGTCGCCGATTCACCGTCTTCGAAGGGCCGGCCGCCCCAGCCGCCGCCCTCGATGCTCTGCACGATAAAGCGCCGCTTGGTTTTCGGGTGGGTACCGGTGAACACCACCGGGCCGCCGAGAATACCGAAGTGCCCGGCCGGCACGTTATCCTTCATGCCCGGCGCCAGCGCCTTGACGATGGTATCGACCACCGTCGGCACCACCATGCTCCACATGCCCATCGGCGCCGGATAGCGAGCCATCATGATATTGCCTTCGGGAATAACCACGCTCAGCGCCCGGAACGATCCTTCATTGACCGGCTCGGTTGGCGCGGTCAGCGCCTTGTAAGCGACACGGGCGCCTGCGTAGGTCCGGGAATTGACCCCCGACTTACGTTCATCTGAACAGCCTGAAAGATCGATTTCCATATCGCTGCCCTTGACGGTGACCTTGGCGTGGACCCTCACCGGTTCGCCAATCTGAACACCGTCATCGTTCAAACAGGATTCGGCTTCGTAAACACCATCCGGAATCTGCAAAACGACGTTACGGCACTTCTGTTCGGTCTCGTCGAACACCTGATCGAGGGCGCTGTGAATCGTATCGGAACCGAATTTCTCGAACAATTCCTCAAGCCGCCGCGTCGCCAACCGGCACGCCGCCATCTGCGAGCGCATATCGCCGAGCGAGGATTCCGGAAACCGGATGTTATCGCGGATGATCTTGTACAGGGTTTCATTCCGCACTCCCCGCTCATAGATTTTCAATTGGTCGAGCTGCAAGCCTTCCATCCACGGGTCGGTAACACCGGCGCCACCGCCGAACCCCGTACTCATACCGCCGACATCGATCCAATGGGCGCGGACCATGGTAAAGAACATCAATTCGCCCTTGAAAAAGAACGGCATGTAAATGACGATGTTGTTGAGATGCTGCCCGGCTACTTTCTGGTGGTTGGTGATGATCACGTCCTCGGGCGAAAAACCCTGATCACCGGTTTTTTCGAAACCATCGGTGATGATGACGCCAAGATCGGCGACGAAATGGGAAACGCCGCCGACATTTTGCGAAACCAGCTCGCCGTCCGGCTTGACGATCGCCGTGCAGAAATCGCGGACCTCGTAAATCATCATATTATATGACGTGCGCTGCAAATCAGCCGCCATTTCGTTGGCGATGGCGGGAAAGGCGTTGCGGATCACCTCCAGCGTGACGGGATCGAGATTATCGCTCATCGGCTTGTTCCCAAGGTTATGATCAGCTCGCCGGTATCGGTCACCTCGCATGCGTCGCCGGCGAACATCACGGTTGTCGATGCATATTCCTGGATCAGGGCGGGGCCGGAAATCTTGTAACCGGACACCAATTGCCGCCGGTCGTAGACCGGACAATCGACCGGGCTGGCCGAATCGTCAAAATATACCGGACGGTGCGCAGCAATGATTTCGGCGCCGCCGCTGCCCACATCGGGCAGAATTAGCGTCGGCCGTTTGCCGGTGGCCACCAAGCGGTAATTCACCATTTCGACGGGCTCGTCGGCGGCGTGATGGGCGTAGCGCAGTTCATGCAGATCGTCATAGGCCTTGCGGATGCCGGCGACATCGCCGGCTTCGATCTGCGCAAGATCGATCGGCACAGAAAGGGTGAATTCCTGGCCCACATAGCGGAGGTCGAGTTTGATCTGGACCTCCATATTGTCTTTCAGCTTCAGATCCTGCTCGGCCAGGGCCCGCATGTCGCGGTGGATCGACAGCAATTCGCCGAAATCGATATCGCCCAAATTGGCGAGATAGGTCTGGATGAAATCCTGGCGCTCGTCCGCCATCAGCATGCCGAGGGCCGAAAAATGCGCCGGAAACAGCGGCACGATCACCGTCGGGATATGCAGTTCGCGGGCGATGGCGACGGCGTGCAGGGGCCCGGCGCCGCCCGATGCGATCAGCGCGAAATCGCGCGGATCATAACCCTTCTCCACCGAAACCTCGCGCACCGCCAGCGACATCTTGGTCACCGCGATATCGATGATGGCGCTGGCCACGGCATTGACGTCCATGCCGAGGACATTCGCAAGCTTGTCCTTTGTGCCCTTGACGGCGCCGTCCAGATCCAGGGACATTTCGCCGCCGAGAAAGTCCGCCGCCCCGACCCGGCCGAGGATGACATTGGCGTCGGTGATCGTCGGCTCGGCGCCGCCGCCCCGGTAGCAGATCGGCCCCGGATCGGCGCCCGAGCTTTGCGGCCCGACCTTCAAGGCGCCAACCTCGTCAATCCAGGCGATGCTGCCACCGCCGGCGCCGACCTCGACAACGTCGACCACCGGCGCCATCACCGGATCGCCGCTGGCGTAACCGCCGACATAATAGCCTTCGGCCATTGTTGGCTGACCACCCCGGACGAGGCTGGTTTTCGCGGTGGTGCCGCCCATGTCGAACGATATGACGTTTTCGAACCCCAGGGCCCTGCCGATTTCCGCCGACGCGATGATGCCGCCGACGGGACCGGACTCCATCATGGTGACCGGCTTTTGCACCGCCACACCGGGGGTCATGACGCCGCCGTTCGATTGCATGATCGACAGTTCGCCGCCGAAGCCGATATCTTGCAAGCGGTCTTCGAGATTGTGCACATAACCGCTCATCCTGGGGCCGATATAAGCGTTCACCACGGTCGTCGAAGTGCGCTCGAATTCCCGGTATTCGCGCAAAATTTCGTGGGATAGCGATACGTACCAATCGGCATTGGCCTCTTTCAGGATATCGCCGACCGCTTGTTCGTTTTCGGGGTTGGCGTAGGCGTGCAAAAAGCAGACGGCGACGGCATCGATGTCTTCATCCTTCAGATGCGCGCAAAGTTCCGCCGCCTGTTCCCGGTCGAGGGGATCGCGGATCGAGCCATCGGCAAGGATGCGTTCGTCGACTTCGTAGGTCAGCCGGCGTTCGACCAAAGGGCGGTGCTGGTGAAACATCAGATTGTAGGATTCCGGCCGGTTGCCGCGCCCGATGGTATAAACATCGCGCGTCCCCTTGGTCACCAGAAGCGCGGTTTTCGCGCCCTTGCGTTCGATCAATGTATTGATCGCCTGGGTCGTGCCGTGAATCACTTCCTCGGCCACGGAAACGTCGACGCCGCTTTTTTTGATGCAGTCGATGATGCCCTGCGCCAGGTCAGCGGGCGTCGAAAGGCTTTTGGCCTGATAGAATTTCCGCGAGGTGTCGTCGAACGCCATCAGATCGGTGAATGTCCCGCCGATGTCGACTGCCAGAATATTCAAAAACCGCCTCCCCTTTGGTGCAATCACACACTCATGGAATTTTTATCCGGCCGGGTCCAATTCTAATATCTTTCCAGGCTATAAAAAATTCCCCAGAGTGTTATCATGGCTGACCGGCAATTATCGAATAATTCTAGAATCACACCGGTAATTCAACAAGTTCCAGATTGGTGAGCTATAAAAATAAGTTCACCGCCGGCACGGGGAATACCTGGGAGAATAGGATGTCCGGATTGCTTAAATTACGGAATTTGCGCGCCCTTTGGACGGTCGCGGAAACCGGCTCGGTCAGCCAGGCGGCGCGCCAACTCAACTTGTCGCAGCCGGCCGTCACCCATGCGGTGAAACGCGTCGAAGCGCAACTTGGGATCCGCATATTCGAACGCCGGCACAACGGCATGGCGCTGACGCCGGTTGGTGAAATCGTCAATCGGCGTATCGGTCAGGTGTTTGATCAATTAGACGCCGCCGAACGGGAGTTGTCGCATTTGCGGCGCGCCCGCCCGGGCGGGCGGAAGCCGGCGGGATCGATACTGCGCAGCATCAATCACACGCAGCTTCTTGCCCTGGTCGAAGTGGCCAACTGCAAAAGCGTGCCTTACGCGGCGGAGCGGATCGGCGTAACCGAACCGGTAGTCTACCGGGCGCTGCGCGAATTGGAAGATGTATTGGCCGAGAACCTGTTCCATCGGGGCACCAATTTCACGCCGACGGCGCCCGGCGAATTTCTGGTCCGCCGGGCCAAATTGGTGTTCGCGGAACTTCGCCACATGCGTGACGAAATCGTTACATATCAGGGCCGCATGGCGGGTAGGATTATTATCGGTACCTTGCCGTCTTCCAGAACCACCCTGGTTCCGCGCGCCATCGCGCAATTGTCACTGAAATATCCGGAACTGCGGTTTTCCATGATCGACGAGCCCTATGACGAGATGCTGGCGGGGCTCAGATGCGGTGATATCGATGTTATCGTCGGATCGGTCCGTCACCCGCCGAGCGTCAAGGATGTGTACGAGGAAATTTTGTACCTGGAGCCGGTTTCCCTGCTCGCCCGCGCCGGCCATCCGCTGATGAAAAAATCGGATATTTCGATTTCCGATTTGGCTTCGTTCGGCTGGGTGGTTCCCCGCAAGGGCGTGCCGACGCGGGATTATTTCGAATCCCTATTCCACAAACGCGATATATCGCCGCCGGCCGATTTTGTCGAGACCGATTCCCTGATCGCCACCCGCGCTTTGCTGGTCGAAAATGATCGCCTGACCATCATTTCCCCCAATCGCGCCTACTTCGAATTGCGCATCGGGCTGCTCGATATCGTGCCGTTCGATGTCAGCGAACTTTCGTTTCAATTCGGATATACGGTGCGCGCCCAGGATTCGCCGCCGCCCGGCATATCTGAATTTCTCGCCGCCTTGAAGAAAGTCGGTTCCGATCAATGTGCCGATTGGGACATCGCCGCCGGCATGCCCGTGGCGGCCACTAATCATCCGCGGCCGGGTCGCCTCGGCTGAAAAGGAAGCTTCCATGGCGAAACTGAAAATCAAGGCTCTGACCGGCGAATACGAAATCGTTCGTGCGCTGCGCGAAGGCCAGGTCGAAGCGGAAGGCGTCGATCTGGAATTCCTGTCGTTTCCGGGCACCCGCGATATCCACGTCCCGGAAGTGCGCGAAGCGGCCGATCTTGGCGAGTTTAACGCCGGCGCCTACATGGCCAACAGAAGCCGCGGCCACCCGTTGACGGCGCTGCCTATATTCCTGCATCGCCGGTTTCGTCACGGTTTCGTCTTCATCAACAAATCAAGGGGTATCGAAATCCCTAAGGATCTGATCGGCAAACGTATCGGCGGGACCAATTTCGCGCCGGCCGGAAATTTGTGGGCCCGTGGAATTTTGGAAAACGAATATGGGGTGCCGCACCGTTCCATCACCTGGGTGACCGAGCGGGACGAGGATGGGGATTTCGACTACCACGAGGATTTGAAGGTCGAGCGTATCGACGCGGACCAGGATCTCGACGATATGCTGGCCGCCGGCAAACTGGACGCCATAATTTCGCCGAACGTGGCGCGCGGTATCGTCGAGGGCGATGCCCGCATCGGGCGCCTGTTTCCCGATTACAAAGATGTCGAGGTCGCCTATTACAAGGCAACCGGCATTTTCCCGATCATGCACGTAACCACCATCCGCCAGGAGATCGTGGACGCCAATCCCTGGGTCGTGGACAGCTTGATCAAGGCCTTCGACGAAGCCAAAAAAATCGCCTATCGCCGTTTGACCAATCCGCGCATCGTGCCGCTCGCCTGGTACCGGACCCAATGGGAGGAAGAGCAAGAAATTCTGGGCGACGATCCCTGGGCCTACGGCTTGACCGAGGCCAACCGCAAGAACATCGAAACCCTGATCGGTTACGTTCATCAGCAGGGCCTGACCGACCGCCGAATGAGCATCGAAGAATTGTTCGCCGCCGGCGAGGCCTGAACTCAAGGCTCGCGCATGATCGCCGGCGGAGTGCAAACACAGCATCAGAGCGATGGCCGGCAGGCTTTGACCGGTCGGGAACTCAGAAAATCGGCCGACCCCTAAACCGCTTTGATGGAAATTCTATTTCGCCTTTGTATCTAGCTTTACCAAGGACATCGATATCCAGACTTGATGAGCTTTTCCGTTGACGGCCGAGTATTCGAACATTCCCCAATTTTGATCAACTTTGAGCAGCCTGAGCGCCACCGAGCTGGGCATTTTGAAATATGCCGTGTGGTTTGTTCCCGGCCCACTGCGCGCATTAACCCGGTTGTGAATAGTTTGCCACTTCCGTTGATCGGAATTTACCGCCGTATTAATCGGGGCAGTTGATTTTTGCTGGGGCGCCGTCAGACCGGTCTTGGATTTTTCGTCGGTCTTATCCGTTGGTATGGTTAGCTTGCTCGCTTGTTTGACATTAGTTTCCGGCGCGGCGCCGGGCGCGGATTTTCGGCGAGAATTATCATCGGTTTGTTTTATGCTAGATGGTGGCGCCGTAATGGATTCGATTACCGATTGCTCGACCCCCGCGATGAAAATGGATTTCAATCGCCAACACGCCAATTCGGACCAGGCCTGACAGGCGGCGGTGAGCGTCGCAAAAAAAGGCGCGCCATCATTATTTGAATTCTTGTTCGGCATAAAAAGAGTGCCGCGCAGAGCAAATACATCTGCATCCGGATGGGAGCCCGGAACCGATAGGGCAATCTTGTAACCCTGATTTGATATCTGTTTCGAGACCAGATGCCGGCCGGCGGCTTCGATTTCCGATAGCTTTGGTCCAGGGGCCTCGACTGTAACGGTTAGCCCCAGATAGTAATAATATCCGGCGGCAATCGACCCAATCAGCAACAAAAATATGACGGTAACGATTAAGCGGCGCATTGGTTAATTGGCTTCCTACCCCTCGTTGATAGATTTCCGCCCCAGTGTCCCGATCCAAAAAGCGAAAAAGGTTTTTATAAAATCAAAACCGTAAATACTATAGATTGTTTTGTCGACCGCAGGGAGATTTCTATATCGCCCTGCCGCCTTCAAGCGAAAAAGAAACCCAAACCTGATTTGAAAATCTGGACCCGCGTGATGAAAATCGAACAAATAATCGAATATTGGTCATTTATAGTTCGGCGATGATCCATCGCATCACATTTTACGTGTTTTTGGTTGTCATTCTTCTGGCGCCACTGCCATTCGCATCTAACCGACCATGGTCTGAAACATTACTGATGACACTAATCGGGGCGTTATTGATCGCCGAGATACTAAGCGCGCACGATAGCCGGTATGCCGACAAACGTTTCTTGTTACGGATGCTTCCAGGTTTGATGTTATGGCTGAGTGTCGCGGTCTGGGCTTGGCTGCAAGCGTTTCCGGGCCTTCCCGAATCTCTTGTCCATCCGTTGTGGGCCGAAACCTCGACTATTATCGGCCGGCCGGTAACGGCAACCATCAGCTTGGATCCGGAAGCGACACGGATCGCGACCATCCGGTTTTTGACCTATGGCGCGGTTTTCTGGATCGCCGCAAGATTTTGCCAAAATTACATATTTGCGACGACCACCCTGAAATGGTTTGTCGCCGCATCGGGTTTATACGCTCTCTACGGATTTGTCGTATATGTTTCGGGTAATGAAACAATTCTGTGGTTCGAGAAATGGGCTTACCACAGGGATCTCACGAGTACATTCGTCAACCGAAATACCTATGCCACCTTCGCCGGACTCGGTTTCCTCGCCAGCGTCATTTTGACAATTGATTCGATGGGGCGCGCGCTGCGCGGAAATGAAACAGCTAGGCAATTCCTGAGCGCCCTTATCGAATGGATTGTAACACGCTCCTGGATGCCTGTTTCGGCGATGGTGCTTACATTTATCGCATTACTGCTCACCCATTCGAGGGGCGGACTTTTGAGTACGTGTCTGGGATTTCTTATTTTGCTGATCGCCGTCATACGGTCGGGGTTAATCGGCAAACGGGTGGGTTACGGCCTAATCGTGGCGACCATTTTTGCCGGCGTGGCGGCCTTCAATTTGAGCGGTGAGGTGGTCCTGAAACGGCTCGGCACGACTTCGACCGTGAATGAGGCGCGCCCGGAAGTGTATGCCCGCACGCTCGATGCGATATCCAGCAATCCCTGGCTGGGTACCGGCTATGGCACCTACGAACATGCGTTCATGGCCTACAAATCCGAAAAACTATCCGGGTTCAATTGGGACAAGGCGCACAGTTCTTATTTGGAGTTGGCCATGGAGTTGGGAGTGCCGGCGACCATTGCCATAGGTTTGGCATTTATATGGCTTTTGGTTGTCAATATCAGCGGACTTATTCGGCGACGGCGGCGAAAATCATTTGCCGTGTTGGGGTTGGCCGCCATTATTTTGGTGGCCGCCCACGCACTGGTGGATTTCAGTCTGCAAATCCCCGGATTCACGGTGGCCTTTGCACTGATCGCCGGCATGGCCTGGGGGCAATCCTGGCCGACGGAGCCAGGGCAAGGCGCCCGGTAACCACGGCGGCAAGCCCAATTCTACGGCCTAGGTTTTGACCGCGCCCCAGAATTTGTTCCATAGGCCATATACGGCAACGCCGAGGACCGCACCCGACAAATTGGCCAAGGCGTCGGCCAGGCTGGGATCGCGGCCGGGAATAAAAGCCTGCCCGCCTTCCAACAGGATCCCGTAGAGGGCAAGGGCGAGAGCAATACGAAAACCATTAGCCGGCAGAGGATGAGCGGCCAGGCCAAGGAGACCGAGCACGGCATAAACCGCAAGATGCTCTAATTTATCGGAAACACCTGTTTACGGCAGCACCGGAAGCGGCAACAAAGAAACTATGCCGGTTAAGATGCTGCCGCCATAGAACGCCGCCTTTGTGAGTTGGGAGCGGACAGGCATCACTCTTCCTGAGTACGGACGACGGCGGCAAATACCGATTGCCCCATAGAACGGACGGCGAGATAGACATGGAACAGCGTCGGCAGCAGGGCGGATACGCCCATGATGACGCCGAAATAGATATTGCGGGCGTTTCTGGCGCCGAAGGGATCGGTAAGGGCGCCGAGGAAACGGTTTTCATACAAAACCGTCCGAGCCTCGAAAGTTTCCGGGTTGGCGAGGATCAGGTTGACGATCCAGCCCGAAACGACAAACACGAACAAAACCCAGAAGGTGGCGACGACGGCGATGATCAGATCGACGCTTAGATAGCCCACATACCGTCGTTACCGCCGTCGCAACCGCCGCAGCAGCAGCCGGAGCCACCGTCGTAACAGCCGTCGCAACCGCCGCAGCAGCAGCCGGAGCTACCGTCGTTACCGCCGTCGCAACCGCGGCAGCAGCAGCCGGGGCCGCCGTCGTTACCGCCGTCGCAACCGACGCCGCGGCCGCAGGATTAGCTTGGGTGGCGGCACCGGCAATCGATGCTGCCAAAGCCGGGTTAGCTTGAACAATGGCGGCAATGGCCGCGCCCACGGCAGCCGGATCGGCTCCTTGGGCCGCCTGCGCTACTGCGGCCGCGATACCCGGTGGCAACGCCTGTTGGGCGCTGGCGATCGGGGCGCTCATCAAAAATATTCCGAGGGCCGCGGCTGAAACCGCAAGCTTCAACCCATATTTAAAAGTCACAATTTCTTTCCGCATGAAAACTCTCCTGATCCTGTCACAGGCGCCCACATTACCGGTCAACTAAGTCCAATTCATTAGCCCGGATTGCCCAGATGGATTACTAAATTGATGACCTGTTTGGGTGGTTCTGCTATAAGAATCAATGCTATACACACATCATAACAGACAGGTCTCATG
>NZAK01000094.1 GCA_002687515.1 Rhodospirillaceae bacterium | reverse complement strand
TGAACGATTCTCCAATTATTCTCAAATATAGCTGACGAAGTTCCGCACCAAATAAACGGACAGCCTACAAATTATCGTGGTCCTCTGGGTGACCCAGGGGTGACCCAGAGAAAGAAACGAATATCCATAATATTTTAGATTCACTTAACTATCTAATATTATTGGAAAAATTGGAGCGGGCGATGGGATTTGAACCCACGACTTCGACCTTGGCAAGGTCGCGCTCTACCCCTGAGCTACGCCCGCATCCCTAGAGGCGCGCCAATATAAGCGTCGCCGGCTTTTTTGCAAGATACATCTTCGGCGCCGGCTTGTGCGCCGGCGCGGGTGCGGGTAGGTTCCGACCATGCCGGCCAGCGAAAGCGAATTGTTCGAGCGCCTCGGGCGTCTCGGTATTGAAACCCAAACCAAACGGCACGCACCCATGTTCACGGTCGAGGACGCCAAGGCCCTCCGCGGTGACATGCCAGGCGGCCACTGCAAAAGCCTGTTCCTCAAAGACAAGAAGGGGGCGCTCTGGCTGGCGGTGATGCTGGAGGACAAGCAACTGGACTTAAAAGCGCTGCAGGCGAAACTGGGTTCGGCGCGTTTGTCCTTCGCCAGGCCCGAATTGATGCGCGACGTGTTGGGCGTCGAGCCGGGCTCGGTGACGCCGTTCGCGGTCATCAACCCGAGCGCCGAGGCGGTGCGGGTGGTGCTCGACAGCGCCATGCTGGCCCATGATCCGCTCAATTACCACCCGCTCGGCAACCAGGCGACGACCGCCATCGCACCCGATGATCTGTTGACCTATCTGCAAGACTGCGGCCACCAGCCGATGATCATCGCGCTCTAGTGGCATTGCAAAACACGCTTTGGCCTTGAAAGGCCGGCGTAATCGACCAATTATGGATTAACCGAGGAAACCGTGGAAATTTAAGGAATAAAGCATGCCGGATATATTGAACGCCGGGGCGGCGGTGCCCGCCAATGGCCCCGTTGGCGGTCCCAATGGGCCCGCCGGTGGCGATAACGAGATCATCAAGGACACCGATACCGCCAATTTCGAGGCCGATGTCCTCAATCAATCCAACTCGGTGCCGGTGATCGTCGATTTCTGGGCGGAATGGTGCGAGCCGTGCAAGCAGCTCGGCCCGGCGCTGGAAAAGGTGGTGCGCGAATATGGCGGCCGCGTGCGCCTGGCCAAAATCAATGTCGACGAGAACCAGCAATTGGCGGCGCAAATGCGGGTCCAGTCGATCCCCATGGTAGTCGCCTTTCAGGGCGGCAAGCCGGTCGATGGGTTTGCCGGCGCGGTGCCCGAAAGCCAGCTGCGCCAGTTCGTCGAAAAGCTGACCGGATCGGCCGGCTCGCCCCTCGATCAGGCGCTGGCCGAGGCGGCGGCGCTCCTGGAAAGCGGCGATGCATCCTCCGCCCATGCCATCTACCAGCAAATCCTGCAGCAGGATCTCGGCAACGCCGCCGCCCATGCCGGCCTGGCGCGCAGCCTGATCGCCGCCGGCAAGGACGACGAGGCGCTCGATTATTTGGCCGAACTGCCGGACGAAATGCGCAGCGGCAGCGACCTCGCATCGGTCATAACGGGCCTCGAACTGGCCCAGGAGACGGGCGGCAATGACGGCGATGCAGCTGAATTTATCGCCGCCCTGGAAGGCAATCCCGACGACCATCAGGCGCGCTATGACCTGGCCCTGGCCCATTACGCCGGCGGCCAAACCGAGGCCGCCGTCGAGGCCCTGGTCGAGATCGTGCGCCGCAACCGCGAATGGAACGACGGTGCGGCGCGCACCCAGCTCCTGAAGATATTCGAGGCCCTTGGCCATACCGACCCGGTCACCGTCGAGGGGCGGCGCAAGCTTTCGGCGGTGCTGTTCTCCTGATGCGTGATCCTTTCGGCGTGCCGTTCGATAGCTTGCCGGACGCGATCAGCATATTTCCGCTGCCCGGCGCATTGTTGCTGCCGCGCGGCCGCCTGCCCTTGAATATATTCGAGCCCCGCTACCTGGCGATGGTGCTGGACGCGCTCGGGCATGACCGGATGATCGGCATGGTGCAGACCGAAACCGAGCATGACGGTCCGGTGCCGGAAGATGCGGACCTGTTCAACATCGGCTGCGCCGGGCGCATTATATCGTTCAACGAAACCACCGACGGCCGTTTGCTGATTACCCTCGAAGGCATCTGCCGTTACCGCATTGCCGGCGAACTTGAGGGCGGCAACGGCTACCGGCGGGTGCGTCCTGATTTTTCCGCCTACCGCGCCGATATGGAGGGCGAAGCGCCAGTGCTGGACCGGGATGCGTTTTTAGCGCTTTTGCACCGCTATTTCGACGCCAAGAAACTGAAGGTGGACTGGAAAGCCCTGGAACAGACCGAGGACCGCTTGCTGATCGCCACCCTCGGCATGATGTGCCCCTTCGGCCTGCCGGAAAAACAGGCCCTGCTTGAAGCCGCCGATTTCTCGGCGGTTACCGAGGTCATGCAATCGCTGATGACCATGGCCATCCAGGAGGCCGAACCGTCGACCGCCAAACATTGATTTGAAGAGAGCAATCTGGGATATAATAGTGCGATGAGCAATCAAGATGTCGATCCCAAGCTTTTGGAAATTCTCGTCTGCCCGATGACCAAGGGGCCGCTGCGCTACGATGCCGAGGCCCAGGAATTGATCAGCGACCGGGCCAAGCTGGCCTATCCGATCCGCGACGGCATTCCGATCATGCTGGTCGACGAAGCGCGCCAGCTGGACGACTAGCCGATATTTGGTATTGAACCGAATCACCCACCTTCCCGTCGTCACCCGGCCCTCTTTGGTTTTATTGGCGGGTGATCCAGAAACGGCGTCAGTCGGCGCCCGTAAATTATTCGGCGGCGTCCGGCTTGGCCGGGCCCTGCAGGTATTCGACCGCGCCACCATCTTCCTCGCCGGCGTCTTCCAGCAATTCGTCCGGAATCGATTTCGAGGTTTTGGCACCCATGTCTTTCAACTGTTCGATCCGGCGCAAGATGTTTCCGTGGCCCGTCCCCATCCGGCTCATGGCCACGTCATAATTTTCCTTTGCCTTGTCCAGACTTCCCCCGATCGCCTCCATGCTTTCCGTAAAACCGACGAACTTGTCATAGAGCCCACCGGCGCGCTTGGCGATTTCCTCGGCGTTGCGGTTACGCCGCTCCACCTGCCAGACGCTGGCGATGGTGCGCAAGAGAGCCATCAGAATATTGGGCGTTGCGATCTGGACGTTCTGATCGATAGCATAGGCGATGAGGTTCGGGTCGGCTTCAAGCGCCGCCGCCAATGCTCCTTCGATGGGCACGAACATGATAACGTAATCCAGGTGGGATTGAGCGGCAATCTGGTAGTCCTTGTCGCCCAGCTGTTTGATGTGAGTACGCACGGATTGCACATGGGCACGAAGTTGTTGAGCGCTTTCGTCTTCATCTTCCATCGCGATATGCGCTTCATAGGCAGTTAGTGAAACCTTGGAATCGATGACAATGCGCTGCTCGCCTGGCAATTTGACGAGATAATCAGGACGCAGCCGGTTGCCGGCCTCATCCTTAAAGGTCGATTGCGCCTCATACTCATCGCCCTTTTTGAGGCCCGATTTTTCAAGAATAGATTCAATTTTCATCTCACCCCAGGCGCCCTGGGTCTTGGAATCGCCCTTCAGCGCGCGGGTTAGGTTGCTGGTCTCGGACATCATATCGGCGCTGGCGTTGGTCAAATTCTGGATGTGTTCCTTGAGGATGCCACGCTCCTTGACGTTTTCCGTATGGGCGTTGCTTAAAGTTTGTTGAAATTCCTTGATTTTCTCGCCCAACGGATTGAGGAGGTTGCCCAACTGCTCCTTGTTCTGCTTGGTGAAGGTGGTGCTGTGCCCTTGCAGGATTTCCGCTGCCACCGTCTTGAATTGCAGTTTCAGCCTTTCCTCGGCGTCGAGCAGCAGTTTCAGCTTTTCCTCGTGGGCTTCGCGCTCCTTGACGAGGGTCGTTTCCAATTTGGTGTTTTCCACCTTGAGCCCGGTGATTTCATTCTTGAAACCGTCCCGCTCGGCGCGCAGCCGTTGATTATCATCCAAATCCGTTCGGGCATGCGCGGAGCGCAGAAAATGGCGCCCGGCCACGAGACCAACGGCCAGCGCCAATACACCGATGCCCGCGGCGATGATAATGGAAACTTCCATCCCCCCACCATGCCGCAACAATGGGCCGGGTGCAATTGCCGGGCGGCGCCCGCCTCGCCTCGCCTCGGTTTGCAAGAACTTGACCGGCCCGGTTCGCTGGCCTATCTCCACCGGACCCGAGCATTATTAGCGAATCGCCATGGCCCTTTTGCCGATCATCATCGCGCCCGATCCGCGCCTGAAAGTGAAATGCGACCCGGTCGAGAAGGTCGATGCCGGCATTGTCAAGTTGCTGGACGACATGCTCGATACCATGTATGACGCGCCCGGCCTCGGCCTCGCCGGGCCGCAGGTGGGCGTGCAGAAGCGCCTTTTGGTGGTCGATACCTCCAAAGACGTGGATGCGCGCGATCCCAAATTCCTGATCAACCCGGAAATCCTGTCGGCGTCCGGGGAATTGTTCAAATATGAAGAGGGCTGCCTGTCGCTGCCCGAACATTACGCCGAGGTCGAGCGCCCGGCGCGCATCCGGGTCAAATATCTGGACCGGGGCGGCGCCGCCTGCGAAATGGAGGCGGAAGACCTCCTGGCCACCTGTATCCAGCATGAAATGGATCATCTCGAGGGCATCCTGTTCGTCGATCACCTGTCCCGGCTGAAGCGCAGCGTGATCCTGCGCAAACTGCAAAAAATGAAAAAACAGCAAATGCAAAAGGCGGTGGGGGCTTAGGGCCTCCAAGGGTTCGTCATGTCCGGCCAACTGCGCCTCGCCTTCATGGGATCGCCGGATTTTTCGGTTCCGATCCTTGGCAAACTGATCGCCGCCGGCCACCGGATCAATGCCGTCTATTGCCAGCCGCCGCGCGCCGCCGGACGTGGCCAGAAGCAAACACCGGTGCCGGTGCACGCCTATGCCGAGGCACGCGGGCTCGAGGTCAGGACGCCTGAAAGCCCGAAGGACACCGCCGTCCAGGAAGAATTCAAGGCCCTCGATCTGGATGCGGCGGTGGTCGCCGCCTATGGCCTGATCCTGCCGAAAGCGATCCTCGATGCGCCGCGCATGGGGTGCATCAACGTGCATGCCTCGCTATTGCCGCGCTGGCGCGGCGCGGCGCCGATCCAGCGGGCCATCCTTGCCGGCGATAGCGAAACCGGCGTCACCATCATGCAGATGGACGAGGGGTTGGATACCGGCCCGGAATTAATGCGCGAAAGCGTCGCCATCACCGGCGAAACCACCGGCCAAAGCCTGCACGATACCCTCGCCGCCGTCGGCGCGGCGCTGATCGTCAAGGCATTGGACGGCCTCGAAGATGGAAGCCTGACGCCGCGCCCGCAGCCGGAAGCCGGCGTCACCTATGCCGGCAAGCTGCACCGGTCCGAGGCGCGCATCGACTGGCGCCGCGCGGCGCCAGAGATCGAACGCCAGGTTCGCGCCTTCACCCCCTGGCCCGGCAGTTGGTTCGAACAGGGCGGCGCGCGGCTGTCCGTGCTCGGGCTCGAGGTGGCGCCAGGTGCCGGGCCCCCGGGCGAGGTGCTGGACGATGCGCTGCTGGTCGCCTGCGGCGATGGCGCGGTGCGCATCACCCGCCTGCAACGCAGCGGCGGGGCGCCGATGGGATCGGAAGAGTTCCTCCGCGGCCGCCCGATTCCTGCGGGCACGCGCCTGGACTAGGTTTGACCGATGACCCGCTACAAGCTCCTCATAGAATTCGACGGCGGGCCGTTTGTCGGCTGGCAGCGGCAGGACAATGGGCCCAGCGTACAGCAGTCGCTGGAGGAAGCGGTCACCGAATTCTGCGGCGAAACCCGGCTGGTCGAGGGCGCCGGGCGCACCGACGCCGGCGTGCATGCCCTGGGCCAGGTTGCGCATGTGGACATCGATAAGGATACCGACGCCGATACGGTGCGCGATGCCCTCAATTTCCATCTGCGCGATCAGCCGATAACGGTGCTTAGCTCGGAAGCCGCGGCGGATGATTTCCATGCCCGCTTTTCGGCGCGCGGGCGTGCCTATCTTTACCGCATCCTCGACCGCCGCCCGCCGCCGTCCCTGGATAAGGGGCGCGTCTGGTGGGTGCCGGCAAGACTGGATGCCGACGCCATGGAAGAGGCCGCGCGGCTTTTGCCGGGCCGCCACGATTTTTCCACCTTCCGCGCCGTCCAATGCCAGGCCGACAGCCCGGTCAAGACCCTGGACGCGCTGAGCGTGGCGCGCGCCGGCGATGAAATCCACATCGCCGCCAGGGCGCGCTCGTTCCTGCACCACCAGGTGCGCAACTTCGCCGGTACCTTGAAATTGGTGGGCGAGGGCAAATGGACGGCCGCCGATGTCGCCGACGCGCTGGCCGCCAGGGACCGCGCCCGGGGCGGCCCGACGGCGCCGCCGCAGGGCCTCTATCTGACCGAGGTGGTTTATTAGAGCATTTTACCCGCGCCAATGACCATGCCTTGATAGCGGTCAATGCTAAATTCCTGGGCCGCGTTATGCTGTTCATCTGGCATTAGCGGGCGGAGGAGGATGGATCAGGTAATGGCCACTCTCAACCACGATCAGGTCGTAACCATATTTGGTCGCCGACTGAACGACCAGACGATCGCCGACATTATTGAAACCGGCGCCGACGAACAGGAGTTGTTGGAGGCGTTAAACCGGTTGACGCGCGGCGATATCGTCGGCGCCGAAACGATGCGGCCGGCCAGCCTGGTTGTCTCGACCGTCTGCCAATTGCTGCGGGATTCAACGGAAATTAACGAGGATCCCGAACGGCGCTGAATTGGTGATCCGGGCCGCTATTCCGGTCTCGGACTTGGCGCTGGTTGTATCCGATGCTTCGAAGAGGAACAGTCCAATGACGATTGCAAAAAAACTAAATCAATATCTGGCCGACAACGGCATCAGCTACGAGGTCGTCACCCACGAAGTGACGGAGACCAGCTCGATGAGCGCCGAGGCCGCATCCGTGCGTGGTGATGATCTGGCCAAGGCGGTCGTGTTCCACGACGACGAGGGCTATGTCATCGCCGTGGTGCCGAGCACCCACCGGGTCGAGGTGCATACCCTGCAAAAGCTTCTCGGCCGCGATCTCAATCTGGTGACCGAGCGGGAACTGGACACGTTGTTCGCCGATTGCGAGATCGGCGCGGTGCCTCCGGTGGGCCGTGCCTATGGGTTGCCGGTGGTTCTCGATGAAAGCCTTGAGGGGCACGACAAGCTGCATTTCGAAGCCGGCGACCATCGCACCCTGATCAGCGTTAACGCCGAGAACTTTTCCAAACTGATGGCAGATTCAACGGTCGGATCGTTCAGCCACCATAGCTGAGCTGGCCAGGGCGCGGGAGCGCCCGAAGCGCGCAGTCTTTATCTTGGGCTTTCCATGGGTTAGAGCATAATCAGGATTAGGCTCTAATTTCGAATTGGGATTCCTCGTTTGATCAAGCCATCCAACGGCCTGTTTCTGGCGGCGGCTCTCGGTGCCGCCCTTCTTCTGTTCCTGCCCGCCCCGGACGGCGTCACGCCGGGCGCCATGCGCGCCGCCGCGGTCATGGTGCTGGCCATCGGGATGTGGGCGACTAACGTGGTGCCGTCCTATTACGGCGCCTTGATTTTCCTGTTCGCCAGCATGGTCCTGGCGGTGGCGCCGGCGCGCGTGGTGTTTTCCGGTTTTGCCGCCGGCGCCATGTGGCTGGTGTTCGGCGGTATGGTCATCGGCGCCGGCGTCAAGCGGGTGGGGCTCGACGAGCGCGTGGTGCGCGCCTTCCTCCGCCATTTTCCCAATTCCTACCTGCCCATCATCTTCGGCGTTTTTTGGGCTTCGGCCAGCCTCGGCTTCGTCATCCCGTCGGCGGCGGGGCGGGTTGCCCTTCTGGTGCCGATCATGATGGCCTTGGCCGAACGGCTGGGATTCCAGCACCGGTCCAAGGGGCAGACGGGATTGGTCCTGGCCGGCACCTTCGGAACCATGGTGCCCGCCTTCGGTATTCTTTCGGCCAACGTTCCCAATATGGGCCTCTATGGCGGCGCCGAAAGCGTTTACGGCATCCAGCTTGCCTACGGCCAGTATCTGTTCCTCAATTATCCGGTTCTCGGGATCGGGGCGCTGATTCTCTACCCACTGCTGATCTGGGCTCTGTTCCGCGCCACGCCGCGGCCAAAGGACGGGGCTGAGGATATCAAACCCTGGGGCGCCGCCGACCGGCGCCTGTTGATTATCGTCCTGGCGGCGCTTGTTCTGTGGTTTACCGATACCGTGCACGGCGTCGCTCCCGCCTGGGTGGCGTTGGGTGCGGCGCTGATTTGCGTTTTGCCGCGCCTCGGCGTCCTGCCGGTGAAGGTGCTGGCCGAAGACCTCAATTACGGCCCAATCCTGTATCTGGCCGGAATTATCGGTCTCGGCGCGGTGGCCACCGATGCCGGCGTCGGAACCCTGATCGCCGAAAATATGCTGGCCGTCGTCGATTTACAGCCGGGCCGGGATTTTTGGAACTACTACGCGATGACCGGTGTCGGCGCCGTCGTCGGCATATTCACCACCATGCCGGCGCAGCCCGCCATCATGGTGCCGATGGCCGGGTCAATCGCCGATGCCGCCGGCTGGCCGCTGATCAGCGTCCTGATGACCGCGGTGCCGACCTGGATGATGATGCTTTTTCCCTATCAGGGCCCGCCCATCGTTCTGGCGCTGGCGATTGGTGATCTGCGGGTCGGCTGGGTGATGAAAATGCTGTTCGGCTACTTCATCCTGAGCGCCCTGGTCATCCTGCCCCTGCATTACCAATGGGGCCGGCTGCTGGGCTATTTCGGAGCAGCCTAAGCGGAGGCGCTGGGCCGGGCGCTGACCAGATCGTGCCAGCGCTTGACGTGGGGCCGGTCCGCCGGGATTTCCAGCTTCTGGCGGCGCACGAAATCGATAGCGATCAGCGCCGTGATGTCGGCGACGGTGAAAGCGTCGCCGGCCAGATATTCGGATTCCCCGAAGCGGGTATCGAGCATTTCCAAGAGCGCGGCGATGCGCTTCTTGCCGCGCTCGGCCAGTTCCGGGATTTGATCGAAGCTCGTCGCGCCGGTCAGTGCCCGGCCGCGCAGGCGCTTGGCGCTGTTGCGCAATATTTCCGCGCCGGCGATGAAGCCGTCCCATTCGACCCGGTGTTCCCACATGGCGATGACCCCCTGTTCGGCGGGGGTCACGCCCATCAGCGGCGGTTCCGGATAAGCCGCTTCCAGATAGCGGCAGCAGGCGATGGCTTCAGAGATGCAGGTGCCGTCGTCGAGTTCGAGAACCGGCACCGTGCACCAGGGATTGAGCTTGGCGAAAGCCGGCTCCAGCTGTTCGCCGCCCCCGAGATCGACCTGGACGGTCTCAATCTCGATGCCCTTTTCGGCGATGAACATGCGCACCCGGCGCGGGCTCGGGGCCAGCGCCATATCATAGAACTTCATTGCCGTTTCCTTTCGAAATCAACGCTTAGCGCAGCATGCCCTCGGTCAGCGTGTTCAAGAATATGCTGACCACGAAATCAAGGACCACCAAGCCGGTTGCCAGGATGCCGGTGACCCTGAGGGCGGTTTTGGTGATGAACCAGGTGTATAAGAGAACCAGGAGCAGGACCGCTAAACCGAGCGCCCGTCCGCTGGCCGGCGACAGATAGCCAAGCTCGCTCAGCATGACAAAGGGCAAATAGATCAGGTTCTGCCAGACCGACGCCCAGTTATAGGCGACGATATAGCCGATAAACTGCTTCTCGCGCTCGATCGCCTGGCAGATGTGGAACATGATCAGCGGGAACACCACCCAGGCGGTCACATAGGCGATAATTTCGACGGCGGCGAAACGCAGCCCCGAAACCTCCAGCCCGCCGGTGTTGAACCTGATCGCCAGGAACAGCCCGAACAGGGGCGCCACCAGAACGGCGGCGAAAAAGGAACGCCAGAAGCCTTCGACGCTGGTATCGAAATAGGCCATGCCGCCGGCATCGGCCCGGGCCAGGCGATAGGCGCCGTAAAGAGCCGATGTGGTTTCTTGGGAAAGCGCCATCGCCGATGATTCCCGGCTATCCGTCCGGCGCGAAATAATCTTCGAGGATGGCGGTATAGATATTGGTCAACGCCTCCAGATCCGATAGGGCGGCACATTCATCCGCCTTATGCATGGTCCGCCCGACCAGGCCAAATTCGGCAACCGCGCAGTAATCCTTGATAAAACGGGCGTCGGAGGTGCCGCCCGAGGTGCTCAGCTCGGGCGTCCGCCCGGTAATCCGCCGGACGGCGCCGGCGATGATTTCCGAGAAGCGGCCCGGCGGCGTCAAAAACGCCTCGCCCGACACATAGATGCCGAGATCATATTCGCCGCCGACGCGGTCGAGCCGCTCAGCAATCCAGGTTTCGATGCCGGCGACGTCGTAGAGATCGTTGAAACGCACATTGAAGCCGGCTTCGGCCTTGGCCGGAATGACGTTGGTCGCCGGATTGCCGACATCGATGGTGGATATCTGCAAGGACGAGGGCTGGAAATGATCGCTGCCGCGGTCGAGCGCCTCGGCGGTCAGCGCCGCCAGCATATCGATCAGCCGGTGTACCGGATTATCGGCCAGGTGCGGATAGGCGGTATGCCCGGATGTGCCGGGCACCGTCAGGCTGCAATTGAGGCTGCCGCGGCGGCCGATCTTGATCATCTCGCCGAGGGCATCGGGGTTGGTCGGCTCGCCGACCAGGCAGGCATCGAATTTTTCGCCCCGCGCCGCCGCCCATTCCAAGAGCTTTTTGGTGCCGTTGATGGCCGGGCCTTCCTCGTCGCCGGTGATCAACAGGCTGATCGAACCGCTGAAATCGCCGCGCCCGGCCAAGAACCGCTCGGCGGCGGCGGCGAAACAGGCGAGCGCGGTTTTCATGTCGGCGGCGCCCCGGCCATATAGCATGCCGTTCCTAATCTCGGCGCCGAACGGATCGGCGCTCCAATTCTCCGGATCGCCCACCGGCACCGTGTCGGTATGGCCGGCAAAGCAGAAATGTGGCGCGCCTTCGCCGATGCGGGCATAAAGGTTGCTGATGTCGGGCGTGCCGTCTTCGCTGAAGCTCAACAGTTCGCAGCTGAAACCGATATCTTGCAGCGCCCCTTTAAGGACATCCAGCGCCCCGCCATCCTCGGGCGTCACGCTCTCGCAACGGATGAGCGCGCGGCCAAGTTCGATGGCGTCCAGCTTCTGGCTCATTCCCGCAAAAGATCGTTGATCGAGGTTTTGGCGCGCGTGCCCTCATCGACGCGCTTGACGATCACCGCGCAATAAAGGTTCGGCCCCGGCTTGCCGCCGGGCAGCGCCTTGCCCGGCAGGGTGCCCGGCACCACCACCGAATAGGCGGGCACGCGGCCCGAATGCACTTCGCCGGTGGTGCGGTCGACGATCTTGGTCGAGGCGCCGATGAAGACGCCCATCGATAGCACCGAGCCTTCCTCGACAATCACCCCCTCGGCCACTTCCGAGCGGGCGCCGACGAAGCAGTTGTCTTCGATCACCACCGGATCGGCCTGCAACGGCTCCAAGACGCCGCCGATGCCGGCGCCGCCGGAGATATGGCAGTTCTTGCCGATCTGCGCGCAGGAACCGATGGTCGCCCAGGTATCGACCATGGTGCCGGTATCGACATAGGCGCCGAGATTGACGAACGACGGCATCAATACGACGCCCGGCGCGATATAGGCGGAGCGGCGCACGACGCAGTTGGGCACGGCGCGGAAGCCGGCATCCTTAAACTCCGTTTCGCTCCAGCCGGAAAACTTGGACGGCACCTTGTCCCACCAATGGCCGCCCTCGGGGCTGCCGTCCATGGCCCACATGTCGTTCAGGCGGAACGACAGCAGCACCGCCTTCTTGAGCCATTGGTTGACCTGCCAATCGTTGGCACCCTCGGCCTTCTCGGCGACCCGGGCGGCGCCTGTATCCAATAATCCGAGCGCCGCGTCGACCGCGTCGCGCACTTCGCCGCCGGTGCCGGCGTTGACCTCGCCCCGCGCTTCCCAGGCGGCATCGATGATTTTCTGTAACTGGGCTTGGACCACTGTTCCCTGCCTATATTTTCCGATTCTCAACGGGCGCGAACATGACCCTCGCCCGGCCTTAAGTCAACTTGCCTTAAGTCAACTTGCATTAAGGCCATCCACCGGGCTTAAATCCCGGCTACCCCGGCCAGCCATTCGGTGAGGTTGTCGGTGCGGTGGTGGGGGTCATGGTCCGCCGCCTCGGCATGCGCCCAGGGCCGGCCGGTCATCACCCAGACGGTGGTCATGCCCATTGCCGCCGCCGGCCCGAGATTACGGGCAACGTCTTCGACCATCACGGTGGCAACCGGATCGATACCGAAACGGGACTGCATGCGCTCGTACACCCTGGGTTCGGGTTTTGGGATAAAATCGGCGGCCTCGATATCGAAGATGTCGTCGAAATGGCGGGCGATACCGATCTTGTCGAGGACCCGCCTTGCATAATCCAAGGTGGCGTTGGTGAACACGAATTTGCGGCCCGGCAGTTGGTCGAGCGCCCGGTCCATGCGGGAATCGCGCTTGACCGGCGCCAGATCGACGCTGTGCACATATTCGAGATAGGGGCCGGGCTCCATGCCGTGGCAGTCCATCAGGCCGCGCAGGGTGGTGCCGTGCTCGCGGAAATACTGTTTCTGTAGCCGGTAGGCCTCGGCATGGCCGATATCCAGATAATCGGCGATAAAGCCGCACATGCGCTTGTCGATCGCCTCGAACAGGTTGGCGCCGACCGGGTACAGCGTGTTGTCCAGATCGAACACCCAATAGGGATAGTCTTTCAGCGGCAATGCGGTCATGCGCGGCGCCCGAGGGGGAATTTGTCAAATTTTTCCATTCAGTAGTCTGGTTAAATGCCGCATGCAATACCATTTAAAAAATCTACTCGTTAATAACGCGCTCCAATACAGGTTAACCGCCATGCCAGATTCAGCGCCGCAATCGAAGGCCGGCTTCAGCGACCGCGAACGTTTCGTCGCCTTCGCCTTTTGCTGGGCCGATGTGTTGGTGGAACTGGATGGCGAGCAGAACATCGTTTATGCCGGCGGCACCACCCATGCGCTGACCGGCAAGAAGGCCGGCCAGCTTATGGGTACGCCGTTTACCGATCTGGTTGCCGACAGCGATAAAATATTGGCCGGAGAATTGATCGCCGTTGCGGCGCGCAAGGGGCGCATCGAAAACACCTCCATCCGCTTGAACAATTCGGTCGGCGCCACCCAGCCGTTGGCGCTTGCCGGCTACCGGCTGGACGATTTCGGCGGACATTTTTTCCTGGCCCTGCGCTCCGGCGCCACCGCCGCCATCGGCGCCGACGGCTCTGCCTATTCGCGCAACGCCGAGAGCGGCCTTTACGATGCCGAAGGCTTCGCGCAACTGGCCGAAAAGCGCCTGAACGCCTCCAAGGAAGCGGGTGAGGGCGCCGACATGACCCTGGTCGCCCTGCCCGAAATGGCCGGCCTCAAGGAGCGCCTGGACGAAGACAACCGGCGGACCCTGACCAACACCTTCAGCGCCGCCTTGCGCGCCAATTCGATCGGCGGCGATTCGGCGGCCGAGATCGAGGACGGCAAATATGCGATTATCCATGAAGCGGACCTGGATATCGCCGAATTGCAAAATCACCTGACCGAGGTGACGCGCCAGGCCGACCCCGAAGGCAAGGGCGCGGCGGCGGAAGTGGCGACCATTTCCACCGACGACGGCATCGGCGGCGACGACCTGGCCAACGGGCTGGTTTACGCCATCAACAAGTTCAGGGACACCAAGGGCGCCGATTTCAGCCTTGAGAATTTTTCCACCAATTTGAACAGCCTGGTCGGACAGGCGATGAATTCGGTGAAAAGCTTCAAGGAAATCCTGGCCGGCGCGAAATTCGATGTCGCCTTCCATCCGATCCTGAATATCGCCAGCCGGCGCATCCACCATTACGAGGCGCTGGTCCGGTTTCACGCCTCGGCCAAGGGCGCATCGCCCTACGAATACATCACCTTCGCCGAGGAAGTCGGCCTGATCTGGCAATTCGATATCGCCATGGCGAAGAAGGTGATCAATTGGCTGTCCAAGAACCGGGACAAGAAATATTCGGTGGCGATCAACATTTCCGGGCATTCGATCACCAATCTGTCATACTTGGCCGAGCTGCACGGGCTCCTAAAAACCAATTTCTGGGCGCGCGGCAAGGTATTGTTCGAAATCACCGAATCGGCGCGCATCGCCGACCTGGCCTCGGCCAACCGTTTTTTCCAGACCCTGCGCGGCGAAGGTTACGAGGTCTGCCTCGATGATTTCGGCGCCGGCGCGGCCAGTTTTCAATACCTATCCAATCTCGATGTCGATGTCGTCAAACTGGACGGATCGGCGGTCAAAAACGCGCTGGTGGCGAACAAGGGCCGCGCCTTCCTCAGCGCCCTGGCCCGGCTTTGCAAGGATATCGGCGTCGAGACCGTGGCCGAGATGATCGACGATCAGGAAACCCTGGACTTCGTGCGCAAGTGCGGGATCGACTATGCCCAGGGCTATTTCTTCGGCAAGCCTTCGACCGAGATCACCGATTTCGATCACCTGAACGGGCGCGCCGGCGTGGAATGGGGAACTTAGGGCGCGTTCCCCTTAACCGGCCTCGATCAGGGTGCCGGCGCCGTGTTCGGTAAACAGTTCCAACAGGATCGCGTGCGGAACGCGGCCGTCGATGATCACGGCGCCGCCGACACCGCCATCGACGGCGCCGAGGCAGGTTTCCACCTTGGGGATCATGCCGCCCTCGATAACGCCGTCGCTGATCAATTTCCGCGCCTCGGCGTCGCTCATGGTCTCGACAAGTTCGCCGTCGTTGCCGAGAACTCCGGCCACATCGGTGAGCAGCAGCAACCGTTCGGCGCCGACCGCTTCGGCGATGGCGCCGGCGGCGGTGTCGGCGTTGATATTGAAGGTTTCGCCCTTGGCTCCGGCGCCGATCGGCGCGATCACCGGGATAACGTCGGTGCCCTCGAACATGTCCAGCACGTGGGTATTGATCTTGTCGGGCTCGCCGACGAAGCCGAGATCGAGAATTCTTTCGATGTTGGATTCAGGATCGCGCTTGGTGCGCCGCAGCTTGCGCGCACTTATCAAGCCTCCATCCTTGCCCGACAGGCCGACGGCGAAACCGCCCGCCCGGTTGATCGCCGCCGCGATTTCCTTGTTGATGGTGCCGGCCAGCACCATTTCCACCACCTCGACGGTGGCCGCGTCGGTCACCCGCAGCCCGTCGATGAATGAAGATTGGATCTTCAGCCGGTTCAGCATGTCGCCGATTTGCGGGCCGCCGCCATGCACCACGATGGGGTGGATGCCGACCTGTTTCAAGAGCACGATATCGTTGGCGAATTGGCGCGCAAGTTCATCGTCGCCCATGGCATGGCCGCCATATTTGACGACGATTGTCTTGCCCGCATGCCGCCGCATATAGGGCAGCGCCTCGGACAATATCTTGGCCTGGGTCCAGGGCGCGGACGCTAATGTGCCGTTATCCTTGTTCATGGCGCGGGACATTACCCGAACTTCTCTTCCAGCGCCAGCGCCGCCAGTTGGGCGCGCAGCTCGGCGATACCGGTGCCCTTGACGGCGCTGGTGGCGATGATTTCGGGATGCGCGGCGCTGTGCTTGGCCAGCTCGGCCCCGGCCTTGCCGATTATTCGTTGCAGTGCCGGGCCCTTCATCTTGTCGGCCTTGGTCAAGACGATCTGATAGACTTGGGCGGCTTCGTCCATCAGCGCCATCGCCGCCCGGTCGCTGTCTTTCGGCCCGTGCCGCGCATCCACCAACAGGCACACCCGGCGCAACGGCCGCCGGCCCTTGAGATAGCGCTCGATCAGCTCGGTCCAATTGGCGATCGAAGATTTGGAGGCACGCGCATAGCCGTATCCGGGAAGATCGGCGAGCATTAATTTTTCGCCGAGCAGGAAGAAATTTACCTCGCGCGTGCGCCCCGGCGTGTTCGAGGTGCGGGCCAGGGCCTTGCGCCCGGTCAATGCGTTGATCAGGCTCGATTTGCCGACATTGGAGCGGCCGGCAAAGGCGACCTCGGCAAGTTCGGTCGCCGGCAGCTGATCTTCGCGGGCCGCGCCCATGATGAACTCGCAGGTTCCGGCGAACAATATGCGCCCGGCTTCAATCAATTCATCTGAAATTGTGGCGGTGTCGTCAGCCATCGCCTATTTCCGCTGTTCAGCTTTTGGCCTTGGGATTTGCCGGCGCCTTTGGCTTGACCTTGCCGCCGCCGATGGGCACCCCGGCCCGGCGCATGATGACATATTGCTGGGCCACCGACAGGAGGTTGTTCCAGGCCCAATAGATCACCAACCCCGACGGAAAGCGCGCCAGCATGATGGTAAAGATGAACGGCAGGAACATGAAGATCTTGGCCTGCGTCGGATCGGGCGGCGGCGGGTTGAGCTTTTGCTGGACGTACATGGTGACGCCCATGATGATCGGCCAGACGCCGATCAACAGATATTCCGGCGGCGTCCAGGGGATCAGGCCAAACAGGTTGACGAAGGTCAGCGGATCGGCGGCCGACAGGTCCTTGATCCAGCCGTAAAAGGGCGCGTGGCGCAATTCGATGCTGACGAACACCACCTTGTAAAGCGCGAAAAACACCGGAATCTGAGGCAGGATCGGCAGGCAGCCCGATGCCGGATTGGCCTTTTCGCGCTTGTACATGCCCATGATTTCCTGATTGAGGCGCGCCTTGTCCTCGGCAAAGCGTTCGCGCAGCTTCATCATTTCCGGCTGCAATTGCTTCATCTTGCTCATCGCCCGGTAGGATTTGTTGGCGAGCGGGAAGAAGGCGAGCTTGATCAGCACCGTCAGGAACAGGATCGAGAGCCCAAAATTGCCGAGATAACCATTGAAAAAGACCAGCGCGAAAAAAATCGGCTTGGTCAGAAACTCGAACCAGCCCCAATCGATGGCCAGATCGAAACGCGCGATATTCAAGGTATCGCGGTAATCGTTGATCAGTTCGGCTTCCTTGGCGCCGGCGAACAGGCGGTTTTTGCTGTCGGCGGCGGCGCCGGCGGCGATGGTGGCGGCGGCGGCTAGGTAGTTAACCTGGTAATTGTCCGATTTGTTGACCGCATCGTCCCGGAATTCGGTGTTGGCGGCGGCCGCCTGATCCGGGATCAGCGCGGTCAGCCAATATTTATCGGTGATGCCGATCCAGCCGCCCGTGGTTTTTTGCTTAATCACCCGGGATTCCTGGATATCGTCGTAGTCGATTTCCTTCAGGACGCCATCGAACACACCCATCAGGCCTTCGTGCAAGATGTAGAAATCGGTAATTTCGGGCGTCCCCTCGCGCAGGATCTGGCCGAACGGATAAACGGTCACCGGCTTATCGCTGCCATTGCGGACGCTCTGGGTGACGGTAAACATGTAGTTTTCATCAAGCTCGATCAATTGCCGGAAAGTCACCGCTTCCGGGCTGGTCCAGCTTAGCGTGACCGGCACCTCGGGCGTGAGCACGGCGCGGTTGGCGGTCCATTGGGCGTCGAGCGGCGGCGTCGTGATCTTGGCGCCGCCCGGCGCCACCCAGCCGAAGGTGGCGTAATAGGAATTTCCGCCGCCGACCGGATTTAAGAGTTTGATATTTTCGCTGTCCGGCTCGATGGTTTCGCGGTAGCCCTTGAGGGTCAGATCGTCGATACGCGCGCCGGTCAGCGAAATCGATCCCGCCAGCCGCGGCGATTCGATGCGCACGCGCTTGACCGATTGCAGCACCCTGTTTCGCGCCTCGGCGCCTAATTTGGCGCCGTCCTTGGCGGCGATGTCCTGACCGGGCAGCGGCGCCGGCTGGCTGGCGCTGGGCGCTCCGGGCGCTGCCGGTGCTCCGGCCTGGGACGGCGCGGCGGGCGTCGCCGGCGCTTGCGGGCCGGGCGCGGTGGATTTTTGGGCGGTCGCCTTGGGATCGGCGGGCGGTGGCTGCGGCGCGTAAAACAGTTGGAAACCGACCATGATGGCAACCGATAGCACCACCGCGAGAATCATGTTGCGGGTATCCATCGCCTAGGCCCCGCTTTCCCGTTTATCCGGCGTCAGCGAAGGCGCGCCGGAATGGTGCGGCGCATGCGGCACCGGATCATAGCCCGAACTGCCCCACGGATGGCACCGCAACAGGCGCCGGAGGGCCAGCCACGAACCGGCCAGGGGGCCATGCAGGCGGACCGCGTCCAAGGCATATTCCGAGCAGCTCGGCGCATGCCGGCAGGCACCCGGCAAAACCGGCGATATGAATAGCTGATAGAAACGGATCAGCGCCTGGATGATAATGGTAAAAGGGTTCATTTACTTGGCGATCGATTTCTATTTATTTATGGATTTTCTGGCCCGGTTTTCTTGCCGGTTTCTTGCCCGGCCGCCGCTTGTCCGTTTGGCCGGATATATTCTTGTCGTACTTTGCCAACGCCGATTTCAGATGACCGGCCAGCGTCGTGAAGTCTTCATCCAGTGCCGCGCGCCGGCCGATGACCACGAAATCGCTGTTCGCGCCGGCGAATTCCGGCAAAATCTCATCCGCCGCGGCGCGCAGGCGCCGGCGAACCCGGTTGCGGACCACCGCATTGCCGACCTTGCGGCTGACCGTGAAACCGACCCGGATGGGCGCCGCCTCGCCTTTTTCGCCTTGCTCGTGCGGGCGCGCCTGAAGAATAAGGCTGGGCGTCACGAATTTTCTTCGGGCGGCGGCTACCTTCAGAAATTCCCCGCGATTCTTGAGGTGAACGAGACGCGGGCTCACCGCCCTCCCTCCTTGAAGGTCAGGCCGACAGGCGCTTGCGGCCCTTGGCGCGGCGCTTGGCAATTATACGCCGCCCGCCGGTGGTCGCCATGCGGCTGCGAAAACCATGCCGGCGCTTGCGAATGAGATTGCTCGGCTGAAATGTGCGTTTCACTGGATTACTCCGAAAAAATTACGGCGCCGTTCCGGCAAGGCCCGCTGTATACGGCTCCGGCCCCGGTAAGTCAACGATGCAGGCGCCTCGACGCATTCATGATTTCGTGACATTTGGAGTGCAAATATGAAATGCGCTAGTCACAAAATGGTGACCGCCGGTCGCCTAAATATTACTGGCTTTCGGGGCGTAAACCGCCAATATCGGGGTGCCTAGACAATCGCGAAATAAATTCAGTTCAGTCAAATGACAGACGGCCAGTCCGCGGACACCCGCCGGAAGAAGCCCGGTTACATTAAATTCATACCGATCGCTCTCCTGGGCTTGGGGTTGGGCGCCGTCTTCGTGTTCGGTTTCGACGACTATCTCTCGATCGAGGAACTCCGCAGCCACCGCGATTATCTTCTGCAATGGCGGACGGATCATGCGCTCTTGACATCGCTGATCTTCCTTGGCGCCTATGCCGTTTGCGTCGCCATCAGCCTGCCGGCGGGAACCCTCTTGACGATCACCGGCGGGTTTTTGTTCGGAACCCTGCATGGCGGCATGCTGACCGTGGTCGGCGCCACCATCGGCGCCACCGCCGTGTTCCTGGCCGCCCGTTATGCCTTTGCGGAACTATTTCACAGCAAAGCTGGCCCGGCGGTGCGGCGCATGGAAGACGGCTGCAGAAACAATGCCCTCAGCTATCTGCTGGTCTTGCGCCTGATCCCATTGTTTCCGTTCTGGCTGGTCAATATCGTGCCCGGCATCCTTGGCGTCTCGACGCCCATATATGTGATCGGCACCTTTATCGGCATCATCCCGGGCAGCATGATTTACGCCAGCTTCGGCGGTGGCATCGGGCATATCCTGGACCAAGGCGGCGAGCTGGATCTCGGTATCATCTGGAACCCGGAAGTCCTGGTGCCCCTGATCCTGCTTGCGGTACTGGCCCTGGTTCCGGCATTTTACCGGCAATTCAAGGCGCGCGGCGGCCCCGAAGCCAGCCGCTAATCCAGAACCAGCCGGATTTCATTCTCGATGCCAGAATCTATCAAGACGGACATATGTGTCATCGGCGCCGGATCGGGCGGGCTTACCGTTGCCGCGGTGGCCGCCCAGCTTGGCGCCGATACGGTCCTCATCGAACGTGGCGCCATGGGCGGCGACTGCCTGAATACCGGCTGCGTGCCATCCAAGGCGCTGCTGGCGGCGGCCCACCGGGCGGGCGATATACGCGGCGCCGGCGCCTTCGGCATAACCGCCGGCGCGCCGCAAATTTCCGGGCCCGGCGTCAATGCCCATGTCATCGGCGCCATCGCAAAGATCGCGCCGCACGATTCGGTCGAACGGTTCGAGGCTTTTGGCGTCCGTGTCATCGAGGCCGAGGCGCGCTTTACCGGACCGGCCGAAGTGGCGGCCGGCGACAGGCGCATCCGCGCCCGCCGTTTCGTCATCGCCACCGGTTCCAGCCCGTTGCTGCCGCCCATCGAGGGGCTTGTCGATACACCCTATCTCACCAACGAAAATCTGTTCCAGCTGACCGAGGTGCCGGACCATCTGATCATCATCGGCGGTGGCCCGATCGGCATGGAAATCGCCCAGGCCTACCGGTTGCTGGGCGCCCGCGTCAGCGTTATCGAGATGATGCGGGCCCTCGGCGGCGATGATCCGGAACTGGTCGAGGTGGTGAAATCGGCCATTGCCGGGGACGGCGTCGAGATTTACGAAGGCGCCCGCGTCGATCGGGTGGCGCCGGCCGGGGCCGGGGTGGCGGCGGAATTTACGACAAGCGGCGCGGCGCGGCGCATCGAGGGAACCCATCTCTTGGTAGCGGCGGGCCGGCGGCCCAACCTGGAGGGTCTCGGCCTCGATGCCGCCGGGGTCAGGACAACGCCCAAGGGCATCGAGGTGAGCCGCTCCTTGCGCACCAGCAACCGCCGCGTTTACGCCGTCGGCGATGTCGCCGGCGATCAGCAGTTTACCCATATCGCCGCCTATCACGCCGGTATTTTCATCCGCAATGCGCTGTTCCGCATGCCGGCCAAGATCGACCGCCGCGCCTATGTGCGGGTCACCTATACCAGGCCCGAACTGGCCCAGGTCGGCTTGACCGAGGCCGAGGCGCGCGCCGCCGGCGTTGCAGTGAAGATCGTCCGCTGGCCGTTCGGCGAAAACGACCGCGCCGTTGCCGAAGGCGAAAGCGATGGCTTGATCAAGCTGGTGATCGGGCCCGGCAAAAAAATTCTCGGCGCCGGCATCGTCGGCCGCCAGGCCGGCGAATTGATACAGGTGTGGGGCCTGGCGATCAGCGCCAATCTCAGGCTCGGCAAGGTGGCCGGCGCGATCCAGCCCTATCCGACGCTGGGCGAGGCCAGCAAACGGGCGGCCGGCGAATATTTCACGCCGGCGCTGTTCGGTCCGAAGACGCGCGCCGTGGTGAAATTTCTTTCCCTTTTCGGTTGACGATTACAAGATAATTTGCGTACCTCCGCGGCTGATGTAGGATATTGGAATGAGCGTTCCAACCCAACCCCGGCCGCCGTTTCTGAGCAGCCTTTCGGCGCGGCTTTTATTGCTGACCATTGTCTTCGTGATGATCGGCGAGGTCCTGATTTATGTGCCCTCGGTGGTGCGTTTCCGCATAACCTATCTGGAGGAACGTGTCGCCGCGGCGCGCCTGGCGACCTTGTCGTTCGAAATGCTGCCGGCGCGCGCCATTACCGAGGCGTTGCGCAAGAAGCTGCTCGACCAGTCGAAAACCTACAACATCGTTCTGCGCCTGCCGAAGCGCAGTATATTCGTTTCCGGAACCGGTCCGGTTCCTCCGGCCAGCGATACCTTCGATCTCAGGCAGGCGACATTCATCGATTGGATTAGCGACGCCGCCGATACCCTGGCGCAAAAGGATAACCGGGTTATCCGTGTCATCGGCAACGCGCCCGGGGCGGAGGATATCATCGTCGAGGTGATGCTCGACGAACGCCCGTTGCGCGAAGCGATGTGGGATTTTTCGGTGCGTATCCTCGGCCTTTCCATCTTTATCTCGGTGATCGCGGCGGGTCTGGTCTTTGTCAGCCTGCATTGGCTGATGGTGCGCCCGATGCACCGCATCACCGAAAGCATGACGGCGTTCCGCGCCAATCCGACCGACGAAAGCGCCGATATCGTGGCCGGCGGCCGCGGCGACGAGATTGGTGTCGCCCAGCGCGAGCTTGGCATCATGCAGAAAGAAGTGCGTTTGGCATTGCGCCAGCGTCGCCGGCTGGCCGCCCTCGGCTCCGCCGTCGCCAAGATCAATCATGATCTGCGCAATTCGCTGAGCACCGCCATGCTGGCCTCGGACCGGCTGGCGGGGAGCAGCGATCCGGACGTAAAACGGGTCCTGCCGAGGCTGTTCGACGCCATCGACCGGGCCGTCGATCTATGTTCGCAGACCTTGAATTTCGCGTCGCAGGATTCGCCTACCTTGTCGCCAAGCTGCTTTTCGCTGCGCGATCTGATCGACGAGGTCGGCCAGGCGATCCAACATTCGGATATCGGCGCGGGCGGCGTCGAATGGAACAACGAAGTTAATCGTCACAAGATGATCGAGGCCGACCGCGACCAGCTGTTCCGGGCGCTGATCAATGTCAGCCGCAATGCCTATCAGGCTGGCGCCGGAAAAGTGACGGTCGACTGCAAACACATCGATGAACGCATCTGTATCGAAGTTGCCGATGACGGGCCGGGCCTGCCCGACAAGGCGCGCGAGAACCTGTACACGCCGTTCATGGGTTCGACCCAGCCGGGCGGCACCGGGTTGGGACTGGTCATCGTGCGCGACGTGATGCGCGCCCATGGCGGCGATATCACTCTGGTGGAAACCGGCCCCGGTGGCACCACCTTCTGCTTGGAACTGCCGGAAAAAGTGCCCGAGGGCGCCCGCTTCTGGATTTGAAATTCGTTAATTCGCCGGCATCAATCGCCCACATTAATCTCCTAGGGCCACGCCTTCGCGGCGCCGATCGGCGGCGCCCATCAAACGGCCGCCGCGCACCCGGATGGCATGCAATCCGCTGGTCATCTGGCCAACGCGCACGGTGTGGCCCATTGCTTCCAGCGCCGGTTTCAATGCGCTTAGCCCGGTTGCCTTTTCGATATCGGTGGCGCCGTTGCGGTTGACGAAGTGGGGCAAATCGATCGCCGCCTGGATATCCATGTCCCAATCGAGCGCCGCGATGATGGTTTTGGCGACATAACCGATGATCCGCGAGCCGCCGGGCGAGCCGACGCTGAGCACCAGCTTGCCGGCGCCGTCGACCACCAGGGTCGGGCTCATCGACGAGCGCGGGCGCTTGCCCGGCCCGGCCCGGTTGGCGACGACGCGGCCCTCGGCGACCGGCGTGAAGGCGAAATCGGTCAATTGGTTGTTGAGCAAGAATCCGCGCACCATGAGGCGCGATCCGAAGGTATTTTCGATACTCGAGGTCAGCGCCACGGCATTGCCGTCGCCATCGACGACGCTGAGATGGGTTGTCGAGGTTCCCTTATCGGCTCCCTCGGGCGTGCCGAGGCGCGCCGAGCCGGGGCCAAAAATCCCGGGCTTTGCCTTGCCCATGCTTTGCCCGGCCTGGATCAGCTTGGCGCGCCGCGCCAGGTAGCCGGGATCGACCAATCGGTTGACCGGCACCTCCTGGAAATCGGAATCGGCGACATAACGATTGCGGTCGGCGAAGGCGAGGCGGCTGGCCTCGGCGATCAGATGCACCGCCGCCGCCGAGCCGGGTTTCATGGCGGCGATATCGCTGCCTTGCAGAAGCCCTAGAATCTGCTGCACCGCGATACCGCCCGAGGTCGGCGGCCCCATTCCGCAGACAAACCATTTCCGGTAGAAGGAACAAACCGGCGACCGCCGCGCCGCCTTGTAGCTTTCCAAATCCTTCACCGTCATGCCGCCCGGATTGAGCTTGGCCGTGGTCACCGCCTTGGCGATATCCTGGGCGATGCCGCCCGAATAAAACGCATCCGCCCCGATCAGCGCGATCAGGGCGAAGCTATCGGCAAGCTGCTTGTTGACGAGGCGGGTTCCCGCCGGTTTTGCCTTGCCCGCTTCGGTCAGGAAAAATTTCCGCGCCGCTTCGAATTTCTTCAGGTGCCGGTCGCTCTTGATCAGTGCGTGCAGGCGCGGCGAGATTTCGAACCCATCCGATGCCAGCTTGATGGCCGCTTCGAACAGCTTGGCCCAAGGCAGCTTGCCGTGCTTGGCATGGGCCATCTGCAGCATGCGCAACAGCCCGGGCACGCCGACCGACAGCCCGCCCGGCACCACGTCGTGAAATTTGCGGCGCGATCCGTCGTAGTTTTGGAACATATCGGGCTGCGCCGAGGCGGGCGCCGTTTCCCTGCCGTCAAAGGCGTCGATGGCGCCCGACTTGGCGGCAAAATGCATCAGGAAGCCGCCGCCGCCGATGCCCGATGATTGCGGTTCGATCACATTGAGGACCATCTGCGCGGCGATCGCCGCGTCCACCGCGCTGCCGCCGGCGCGCAGGATGTCCAGCCCGGCCCGCGCCGCGTGGCGGTTGGCCGCCGCGACCATCTGCCTGTCGGCGCCGACGGCGGTGCGCGCCTTCGGGGTCGGTTTAATTTGCGGCGCGCGAAATTCGCCGTCGGCCCGAACCTGCGGCGGGGTTTGCTGGCACGCGGCGAGGGCGCCGGCGGCGATCACCGCCCAAATCCAACCCTTATAGACGCGCATGCCCGCGTATCTGTGCTTACGCCTATTCATCGAAATGCCCATAGCCCCAAAATTTTATTTGATAATGACCGCTACGCCTGATCCCAGCAATGGAATTTAACCGAAAATCGGGCGAATTTGGGGCAATGCGGAAAATGCAGGTCGGCCATGTGTCGCCGGCGCGCCGGATGGCCACCGGTTCGCCACCGGTTCCCCACCGGTTCCCCTGGCGAGATCGCCGCCGATATGATATGTGAGCGCCCTGATCGGCCCGTAATTGGCCCATAACCGATCAGCTATTTCACCCCGAAATCGTGATGGAACGCCGAGCTTGAGCACCGAGACAAACAAGACCAAACGTATCACGGTTACCGAAATCGCGGCCCGCAAGGGAGGCGAGCCGGTGGTTTGCCTGACCGCCTATACGGCGCCGATGGCCAAGATTCTCGATCCGCATGTGGATCTGCTGCTGATCGGCGATTCCATGGGCATGGCGCTTTATGGCATGGACAGTACCCTCGGTGTCACCATCGACATGGCGATTGCCCATGGCGCCGCCGTGGTGCGCGGCAGCCGGCGCGCCTGCGTCATCGTCGATATGCCGTTCGGCAGCTATCAGGAATCGCCCGAGCAGGCCTACCGCAATTGCGCCCGGGTGATGGCCGAAACCGGCGCCTCCGGAATCAAGCTGGAAGGCGGCGAGGAGATGGCGGCGACGGTCCGCTTCCTGGTGGCGCGCGGCATTCCGGTGCAGGGGCATGTCGGACTGATGCCGCAATCCTTCAATACCGCCGGTGGCTACCGGGTGCAGGGGAAAAACCAGCTCGAGGCCGCCAAGGTCGAGGCCGACGCCCAAGCCATTTCCGATGCCGGCGCCTTTTCCATCGTCATCGAGGGCACCGTCGAGGATGTGGCCGCCGAGATCACCAATAAGATATCGGCGGTGACCATCGGCATCGGCGCCTCGCCCGCCTGCGACGGCCAGGTATTGGTAACCGAGGACGCCATCGGCATGTTCACCGAATTCACCCCCAAGTTCGTCAAAAAATATGCCGAGGTGGGCGAGGAGATCGGGCGCGCCGCCGCCGATTACGCCGCCGAAGTCAGGACCCGCGCCTTCCCGGCGCCGGAACATTGTTACGGCAAGAAGGGACCGGTTC
>NZAK01000093.1 GCA_002687515.1 Rhodospirillaceae bacterium | reverse complement strand
GCCGGGGACACGACCGCGCCGACCAGGGCGGGGTTATATTCGGGAGAGTGGCAGCATCCTACATGTTGTGGGTATGGGCGTTAAGCGGATAGGCACGGTCCGATCATCCTATTTGGACTGGGAAAGACCGGAGGATAGATGCATGAGAAGCTTGAGGAACACCCGGACGTACCTGGCAATTCTATTATTGTCCGGATGGTGGATTTCCGGTCCCGCTTGGGCTGATATCCAGTGGGTTCAACTGCCCCTGAAGGGCGGCGAAACGGTGCGCGGGGCGTTCGGCACCGTAGCCGGCGGCAAGCAGCCGGCGGTGATCTTCAATCACGGCACCGGGGTTCGCCATCTGGGCCATGACGGGGCCGTGGCCAAGGACAATATGGATGTCCGCGATTACGTCAAAGCCCTCAATGGAATGGGCTATAACGCCATCGCGCCGATCCGCGATCATCTCGGCGATACCGCGTATGTGGCGCGCGGCTCGACCGTCGGCTCGACCGACGATTGGGTGTCGGTGGTCGAATATGGCGTGCGGGTTTCCACCGCGGCCCGCGAATTTCTTTCGGCCCGCGCCGAGGTTGACCCGTCGCGCATCGCCATCATGGGATTTTCAGAAGGCGGCAATGTCACCCTTTGGTCGGCGATCCGCCAGCGAAACTATCGGGTGGTGGTGCTTTTATCGCCGGCGAGCCTCCGCGATGCCGGTGAATACAGCCTTCGCCAGGCCGCCAGGCGCGGCAACCTGTCCGCCATCGATGTGCCCGTTTTCCTCGCCGTCGGCGAGGACGACAAACGCCCGATACGCAAAATCACCCAACGCCGCTTGATCCCCAACCTGCAAGCCCTGGGCAAGACCCTGGTTCAGCGCAACGATTATCCGGGCGGGCACGATTGGTTTTACCGTCCGCGCGACGCCCTGATGAAGGATGTGCGGCGATTTCTGGCCGAACATCTGAAATGATGGCGCCGGAGGTATTTTCCAGAGCGGCGAGACGTGACATAGTTCCCCCGGCCAAAATCCAAGGCCGTGATAATATTCCGGGGAGGCGTCATGGGTTCGGGGACCCGCAGCTACCGCGATTTGCAGGAACATCTGGAGGCATTGTCCGACGCCGGGCTGGTCCACCGGATCGGCGAGAAAATCGACAAGGATGCGGAAATGCATCCCCTGGTGCGCTGGCAGTTCCGGGGCGGCATCAATGAGGCCGAGCGCAAGGCATTCCTGTTCACCGATATCGTCGACGGCAAGGGCCGCGCCTTTGATATCCCGGTGGCGGTCGGCGCGCTGGCCGCATCGCAAGCCGTCTACAGCGTCGGCATGCTTGTCCCGGTGGCTGAAATCAGCGGCAAATGGGATCATGCCCTGGCCAACCCCATTGCGCCCCGCGAGATCGAAAATGCGCCCTGCCACGAGGTCGTGCTGACCGGAAGCGATCTCGAAGGCGAAGGCAACGGCCTCGATGCGCTGCCGATCCCGGTTTCGACGCCGGGCTTTGATTCGGCGCCGACCCTGACCGCGACCAATGTCATCACCCGCGATCCCGAAACCGGTGGTCAGAACATGGGCACCTACCGCGCCGGGCTGAAGGCAACCGACCGGCTGGTGGTGCGCATGGCGACCCGCACCGGCGGCGCCGAAGGCTATCTGCATTGGCAAAAATACAAAGGGCGGGGCGAGGACATGCCCTGCGCCATCGTCCTCGGCTGCCCGCCTTTTGTCGCCTTCATGGGCCCGCAGAAACTGCCCCTCGGCATCGATGAAATGGAGGTGGCCGGCGGCCTGGCCGGCGAACCGATCAACATGGTCAGGGCGAAAACGGTGGATTTGATGGTGCCGGCCGAGGCCGAGCTGGTGATCGAAGGCATCATCGATCCCCACGTCCTCGAGCCGGAAGGGCCGTTCGGCGAATCCCACGGCCATATCGCGCTCGAGGAATTCAACATGCCGATGCGCGTCACCGCGATCACGCGAAAAGCCAAGCCGGTCATCCCATCCTATATCAGCCAGGTAACGCCGTCGGAATCGAGCACCATCAAGCGCGTCGCCTACGAGCCGCTGTTCCTTGCCCACCTCCGCGACGGGCTCGGCATCCGCGGCGTCAAGGGGGTGGCGCTGCACGAGCCCCTGACCTCGCTCTTGCGGGTCACCATCCTGACCATCGAAACCGGCGTGCCGAAGACCGAAATTTGGCGCGCCCTCAACGGCGCCGCCGCCTTCAAGAGCGACATGAGCAAGATCGTCGTCGCCGTCAATGACGACATTTCGCCGGAAAACGCCGATGCGCTTCTGTGGGCGATTTCGTACCGCAGCAATCCGGTCGAGGATATGAATATCCTGGCCCACCGGGGCCTCGGCCATGGCCCCAAGCGCGAGCACGGCAATGACGAGGACGGCACGCTTTTGATCGATGCCACCATGAAAAGCCCGATGCCGCCGCTGGCGCTTCCGGCCAGGCAATATATGGAGCGCGCCAAGGAAATCTGGGAGCGGCTGCAACTGCCGCCGCTCAAGCCGGAAGCGCCCTGGCACGGCTATTCCCTCGGCGACTGGACCGAGACCTGGGAGGAAGATGCGCGGCGGGCGGCGGCGGGCAACTATCTGGACAACGGCGCCAAAACCCTGAAACGCCAGCAGCCGGACCTGGTGCCCGAAACCTCGGTCCGCGATATCGAGGACGGATGGGACTAAAATGAAACCGGCTCCCTTCGAATATTTTGCAGCCGGCGGCGCCGAGGACGCAATCCGCCTCCTCGGCGAATATGGCGACGAGGCGCTGATACTGGCCGGCGGCCAATCGCTGGTGCCGATGATGAATATGCGCCTGGCCCGGCCCTCGGTGCTCATCGATATCAACGGATGCGCCGATCTGAGCGGTATCAATGGCGGCGCTGGCGGTTGCCGTATCGGCGCCGCAACCAGGCAAAAACATCTCATGAAATCAGCCGAAGTGGCGGACAAGGTGCCGCTTTTGGCCAAGGCGCTGCCCTTCGTCGGCCATCTCCAGACACGTAACCGGGGCACCATCGGCGGCAGTATCGCGCATGGCGACCCCAGCGCCGAAATACCGCTGGTGGGGGTTACCCTGGACGCCGAAATTACCTTGCGGAACATGGATGGCGAAAGGAGTATCGCGGCCAGTAAGTTCTACGACGGCCCGATGAGCACGGCGCGCGAAGCGGACGAATGCCTGACCGAGGTGCAATTTCCGGTTTGGGCCGAGACATCCGGCGCCGCCTTTCACGAGGTCAGCGAGCGGCACGGCGATTTCGCCATCGTCTCGGCGGCGGCGCAGGTTCAATTGGACGCGGGCGGAACCTGTATCCGGGCCGCCCTCGGCATCGGCGGCGCCCATCCGTATCCGATAAAAGCCGAAACGGCTGAAGCGGTCCTGACCGGAAGCGATCTTAACGGTGATGTCATCGCCGAGGCCGCGAATATTGCCGCCGGGGGGATCGAGGCGATGAGCGACGTGCACGCCAGCGCCGCCTACCGCGGGCGGGTGGCGCGTGTTTTGGCCGAACGGGCGATCACCGACGCCCTCGCGGAGGCGCGCCGATGAAACCGCGCACCATATCGCTGACCGTCAACGGCCATCAACGTAGCGCCGAGGCCGAGCCGCGCCTGACCTTGCTCGATTTCCTGCGCGATCAATTGAACGTCACCGGCGCCCATATGGGCTGCGAGCATGGCGTCTGCGGCGCTTGCCCGGTGCTTCTCGATGGCGAGCCGGTGCGCGCCTGTCTGATGTTCGCGGTGCAGGCCGAGGGCAAAAGCATCACCACCGTGGAGGGCCTGCTCGGCGAGGATGGCGAACCAAGCCCGCTGCAGGAAGCCTTCCGCGATGCGCACGCGTTGCAATGCGGCTACTGCACGCCGGGCATGTTGATCGCCGCGGCGGCGCTTCTGGCCGACAACCCGGACCCCGGCGAAGATCAAATCCGCGAGGCCATCGGCGGCAACATCTGCCGCTGTACCGGTTACGTGCAGATAATCGAAGCCATCAAGTTGGCCGCCAAACAAGAAAATGAGGAGGCGCGGCCATGAACGACGCGGCTCCCAACACCCGCCCCAATACTCTCTATGTCGCGCAGAAGCGGCGGACCAAGGAAGACAAGCGCTTCGTCACCGGGCGCGGCAGTTTCATCCAGGATTTGCAACGCCCCGGCATGCTGCATGTGGCGGTATTGCCGAGCCCTTATCCGCGCGCCGAAATCAACGCCATCGACGCCGGCGCGGCGCTGGCCCAGCCCGGCGTTCACGCCGTCCTCGAGGGCGCCGAACTGGCCGACGCCACCAGCCCCCTCTATGGCGGGCTGAAGACGCCGGGCGTTAAATGGCGGCCGCTGGCCCATGAGCTGACCCGCTATGCCGGCGAATGGGTGGCCGCCGTCGCCGCCGACAGCCGCGCCATCGCCGAAGACGCCATGGAATTGATCGACGTCGATTACGCGGCGACCGACCCGGTGATCGACCCCGAGGAAGCCTACCGGCCGGGCTCGCCAACCGTGCATCCGGAACACGGCTCCAACGTCCTCTACGACGGCGCCTTCACCTGGGGCCCGGTCGACGACGATTTCGCCGCCGCCGATCAGACCTTGAGCTTCCGCGCCCGCTGGCACCGCTCATCGACGGTGCCCATCGAAACCTTCGGCGCCGTCGCCGAATGGGACGAGGGGCGGGGAATATTGGAGGTCTGGGCATCGATCCAGATGCCCAACTATGCCGACCAGATCGCATCGGCGTTGGGCCTCCCCATCAACGCCGTCCGCGTCCATCAGGATGTCGATGTCGGCGGCAGCTACGGTGTCAAGCGCGGCATCAAGCATACCGTTCTGATCGGTTATTTGAGCCGCAAGCTGGGCCGGCCGATCCGCCTGATCGAGGACCGGCTCGACAATATGGGCGGCGGCGACGCGCACGGGCCCGACCGCATCTTCGATACCATCGTTGCCTTCAACGATGACGGCGAGATCAAGTCCCTGAAAATCCGCGCCCTCGACGATGCCGGCGCCTATCCGGGGCGGGGGCCGTTCCAATTGGGCAAGCCGATCGCCGCCATCGTCGGCCCCTACCGCATCAACAGCGTCCATTACGAAGCCATTTCGGTGACCACCAACAAGACCGGCCAGGTGCCGGTGCGCGGTTTCGGCCAGGCGCCGACCAATTACATGATCGAGCGCGCCGTCGACAAGGTGGCGGCGGCGCTGAGCATGGACCGGGTCGAAATCCGGCGGCGCAACTTCATCCAGCCCGATCAGTTCCCCTACGAGATTCCGAGCGGCACCAAATATGACAGCGGCAATTACCCGGCGGTGCTCGATAAGGCGCTGGCGCTGGCCGATTTCGATGCGCTGACCCGGCGCCGCGACGACATCCGCGCCGCCGGCAGGCTGGCCGGCATCGGGCTCGCCACCTGCCTGGAGCCCGGCGGCGGCAACAACATGTTCGAATATCTGATGAACCCGTCGGCCGAAATCACCACCTTCATGGAAGGCGCCGAGGCACGCATCGACGCCGATGGCTGCATTACCGGGGTGATGGGCACGACCACCTCGGGCCAGGGCCACGAAACCCTGGTCGCCACCATCTTGGGCGAGGAATTGGAGCGCGACCCGGACGCCATCCGCGTCATTCACGCCGACACCCTGGCCGCCCTGCCGACCCGCAGCCCGGTGGCCAGCCGCATGGCGATCATGCTCGGCGGCGCGGTGGCCGGCGCGGCGGAGAAGCTGAAAGCCCAGATTATGAATATCGCATCCCACAACCTGGAGCGGCCAGCCGAACAGCTGGAATATTCCGGCGGCGATGTCTCCGTGCGCGGCGATCCGGCGCGGAAATTAACCTGGAACGAGATCTGCTTCATCGCCCACAAGCAGTTCCACAAACTGCCGGTCGGCGCGGCGCCGGGCCTGCAGGCGCAGCATGTCTGGCAGGTGCCGCTGGGTGGGCATTTGCCGGACGAAAACGGCCGTGTGCAGCTTTATCCCTGTTTTTCCTTCCAGGCCCATATCCCGCTGGTCGAGATCGATCCCGGCACCGGCAAGGTCAGGATCCTCGATTACTTCATCGCCCACGATTGCGGCACGGTGATCAATCCCGATATCGTGCGCGGCATGATCATTGGCGGCATCGCGCACGGCATTGGCGCCGCCCTCTACGAGCAATTCAAATATGCCCCGGGCGGCCAGTTTCTGAGCGCCACCTTCGCCGATTACCTGATGCCGTCGACCTTCGAGGTGCCGCTGGTTCGCGACACCGAACATTGCACGCCATCGCCGCTGACCTCGCACGGCCAGAAGGGTTCCGGCGAGGGCGGCTATCTGGGCGCTCCGGCGGCCATCGCCAGCGCCGTCAACGACGCCCTGGCGCCGAGGCGGCTCGAAATCGACCAGGTGCCGATGCGCATGTCCATTATCGAAGAACTGCTGAACGGAAACACCTAATGATCATCGACACGCACGCCCATTTCACGCCGCAAGCCATGCTCGACGCGCTTTTAAAAGAGGCGGCGCGCTTCCCGTCGGTCGAAACCCTGCACCAGGACGGCGATTACAAGCTGGCCTTCGCCGGCGGCGCGCCGACCCGCCCGATTTCGCCGAAGCTGCGCGACACCGAACAGCGCCTCGGCTGGATGGACCAATGTTCAATCGATGCCCAGGTGGTGGGCGGCTGGCTGGACAGCTTCGGTTACGAATTGCCGGCGGACGAGGGCGCCGCCTGGTCGCGCTTTTTGAACCAGCATCTGATGGCCGGAACGGGCGGCGAGGCGCGCCTGAAGCCGCTCGCCTCGGTGCCGCTGCAATCGGGCAAGCTGGCCGCCGAGGTTCTGGAAGAGGCCATCAAGGACGGCTTCGTCGGCGCCATGATCGGCACCCAGCCGCACGGCCAATCGGGCAATCTCGATGATCCCGACCTGGACCCGTTCTGGGAAGCGGCGTCAAGTTTGGGCGCGGTCCTTTACCTGCACCCGATGTTCGGCTGCGGCGATCCCCGGCTTCTGGATTACGGCATGATGAACGCCGTCGGCCGCGGCGTCGATACCACCACCGCCATTTCAAGGCTCCTGTTCTCCGGCCATTTCCTCAAATATACCGGGCTCAAGTTCATCCTTTCGCACGGCGGCGGCGGCATCCCCTATCTAATGGGCCGGCTGGCGCGCAACCGGGACATCCATCCCGGCGACTATGCCGACCCGGAAGCGGGTTTCAAGACGCTCTATTTCGACAGCGTCCTGTTCGACGAGGAAGCGCTCAAATTCCTGGCCACCCTGGCCGGCACCGGCAGGATCATGCTCGGCTCCGACTACCCGTTCCCGATCGGCGATCCGGAACCTTGCGGTATCGTTCACCGGGCCGGTTTCGACGGGACCGCCACCAGCGCCATCCTCGGCGATACGGCGGCGGATATGTTCGGGATCGGGGGGTAATAGGCGCGCAAAGCCTTGAAACATCGACAGCGGCTCGAGAGACAGCAAGCCTTGCGATCCGAACGCTTGCGCGCCGCCATCCGGGAAGGCGATGCCGCGTTGGCGCGCGGCGAATTCACCGATCTGAAAACGGACCGGGAATTGGACGCATTTTTCGCCGAGCTTTAAATCGGTGCTGATATCCGGCCCGGCTGGGCGAGATATTATACTTCATCGTCATGCCCCGACCCTCTTTGGATTTTACTGGCGGGGCATCCAGAAATCGTTCGGTGGGCGCCTCTGGATACCCCGGTCGATCCCCCGATCAAGTCGGGGGAGGGTAATGACGATTGAAATTGGTGGCAAATAAGAATCTCCCGATCTCCAATCCTTGGCCGTAAAATCCCTCCGTTCCAGCAGCCACGATGTGGCGAAGCCGAAGATCAGGCCCCGGAAGGGGGCGCCGATATTGAACACCGGGATGTCGGCGGCGGTCACCAGAAACGTGATCAGCGCGCCCAGAACAGCCGGTGGTAGAACTGTTGAAACTGTTGATACAACCGCATAACCGTTGTAATCATTCGCGGGCGATAGGTAGCGGCCGCGAGCGACAGCAACAGAATGGTGTAACGATCAAATGTATGGAAAGGTATCGAAACCGCGCAAGCTTCTATGGCCAATCATAGCTGGCGCCGCATTCGGCGGCTGGGTGATATATTCGGGCTCGGATTGGAAACTCAGCCTGCTCGGTTTCGTGCCGGCCGTACTTTTCGCGGCTATTTTCCTGTGGGCGGTGATCTCGGAAAAACGGATCTAGTGGCCGGGCTCCTCAGCGTGTCGCGTAGCGGCTGCACACGGCAATCAATTCCGATAATTCTTGCATCCCGTCCGCATCGGGCGCGTGGCCGTCGTTGATCAATTGCTGGCAGCGGTTTTCCAGGTTTAGCGCCGAGGTGCTCAAATCCTTATAACCGAAGGTGCCGGCCGAACCCGCAAGTTTATGCGCCAGGTCCAACAGAACCTTAAGCGCGGGTTCCCCGTTATTGTTGGAACCTGAACCGCCGATTTCTTGATGCGCGTTTTCCAACGCCTCGATACGCCCGCCCAGTTGTTCGTCATAGGCCCGCTTCAGGGCGCTCAGCTTCTCGGCGAAGGTGGGTTCGTCATCCGCCATGATATTCGCCCCATATCTTTCGGACCTGGTCGGCGAGGTTCATGGGATCGAATGGCTTGGCGATGACACCGGCGGCACCCAGGGACCGGTAATGATCGCGGTCTTTTTCCATGACCTTGGCAGTCATGAATATGATCGGCACATTTTCATATCCATCCAATCGGCGGATGGCTTTCAGCGTGTCGGGCCCGTCCATGCCCGGCATCATAACGTCCAAAAGGATGATGTCGGGATTGTAATTGGGAAGTTCGCCTAAGGCCTCGTCGCCCGAGCCGCACATGGCGACCGAAAAATTTCCCACCGATTCAAGCGCCAGTTTGGCAACGGTTCTAATATCCTGTTCGTCCTCGACACAAAGGATTTTTTTCAATTCTGGAGCCATTGCATACACCCTTGGATTACTTTCATGATAGGTGAAGTGGTTATTGACTAACCGGTTTTCAAAATCCCATTCTAAAGACTACAACTTTTCCAATCGGCAAGAAATGACATTCGCCGACACACAAAAAAATGGGACCGCCGAAGCGGTCCCTTAGTTGTCGATGAGGTATCAAAGGAAGGAATGCGAGGTCCTTTGACTCAAGTGAGCCACACCCCATCGAGCCCCAAATAAGAAAATGAAATATGCGAAACACCGGCTAAACCGCCGGCCAACGCCGCGCCATCAATTGATAATTTTAAATAGTTCATCAGCTTTTCCCGCTCTCCAGCCTAAGTTCTAGCCGATCGGTGTTGCGCCCATATAAAAGGGGTGTGAACCGATTGTAAATTTATGTTAATTTGCCCGGCTTGGGCGGCTCGGATCGATCCGGGCCGCCGGCAAGCGCTGATTAGATTTAATCATCTCGACCGCTCGGCATGGCATATCATCTTCTCATCGTCGAAGACGACGAACTGGTTCAGTCGCTGCTCGCCGCCTATATGAAAGGCGAGGGCTACAAGGTTAGCTACGCTGGAACCGGAAAAGAACTTCTGGCCACCCTAAATGCCGAAAAGATCGATTTAATCCTTCTCGATCTGGGCCTGCCGGACGAGGACGGATTGACCCTGACCCGTCAGATCCGTGCGCGTTCGTCGATTCCGATCGTGGTCATCACCGCGCGCCGCGGCCGCGAGGACCGGATTTCAGCGCTCGAGCTTGGCGCCGACGATTATCTGACCAAGCCCTTCGATCCGGAAGAACTGGTGCTTCGGGTGCATAACCTTTTGGGGCGCGCCAACGAAGGCGCCGCCGATTCCGACCGGCTGCAACCCAACGTGATTGAAAGCGGCGGTTGGAAAATCGATATCGGCGCGCGCTGCGTATATTCGCCCGACGGCGCGGAAATCACCCTGACCAATGCCGAATTCAACCTCCTCGCCGCCCTCGCCAAGGCGCCCAACCGGGTCTTGAGCCGGGATTACCTGTTGGACGCCGTCAGCCGCGATGACGATGCCCCGTCCGACCGGCTGATCGATGTTTTGGTCAGCCGGGTCCGGAAAAAGATCGAGGAAATTCCCAAGAAACCCAAGATCATCATTACCGTGCCGGGCAGTGGATATAAATACTCGGAACCGGTCTGACCGGACCTGATCGGACCCGGTCAGCCAAATCCTACTTGACCGCCCTACTTGATCGCCCTACTTGATTGCCTGCGGATTGAGCGGCGAGCCGGTGCCGCCGGTGATTACCAGGGGCGGCGCGGCGAGGAAAAACTCGTAAACCCCGTCCTTGGCGCAATCGGCAACCAGTTCCCGCAAATACCAAATCTCGCCGTGGACGATGCCGATATAGGGGATGGTCACCCAGTGCCAGGGCTGGAAGGTGCCGTCGCTGGTTTGATTGGGGCGCACCTCGATCCCCCAAGTATCCGAGCAAATGCCGGCGATCTGTTTTTCGTGGATCCAGTCGACGGTCTCAAACGCCAGGCCCGGCGCATCGCCGCCGCCATAGCCGCCCCAGTCGTCGCGGTCGAGGCAGTCGGCCATCTGGCCGGTATTGATGAGAACGAAGTCGCCGCGCCTGATTTCGACGCCTTGCGATTTGGCGGTACGGTCGAGATCCCGATTGCTGATGCCATAGCCATCGGCAAGCCGCGCCTTGCCCTTGAAACGGGCGACATCCAGCAGCACGCCGCGGCCGACCATCTTATCGGCGAATTTTTCGATGCCGTTCTTATGGGCGCCCTTAGAATCCACCAGCTTGGCGTCATAGCCGTTCCACATCTTGCCCTTGACGAATACGTGGCTGAGGGCATCCCACTGGGTCGCCGCCTGGGTCGGAAGATTGATAAAATCATCGGCGTATTGCAGGCCCGGTTGCTTGTCGTGCAGACCCTGGAGCGCATCGGTGCCGGTCGCCAGCATGTTGTGCAGCGGGTTCCAGCGGCCGCCGAACAGGCCCCGCTGCGGGCCGTTTTCGTCCAGATTGAGGCCAAGGCGGAAGGTCTTTCCCTTCCTGATCAGCTTCGCCGCCGCGACGATGTCCTGGGGCTTGATGTAATTCAAGACGCCCAATTCGTCGTTCCTGCCCCACTTCCCCCAATTGGAAAGCTGTTGTCCCTTGCGCAGGATGTCGGCCTTGGTCAGGCCTTTCTTTTTGCGTCGCGTGGTCTTCGGTTTGGCTGCGGTCTTACGGGCGGGTTTCTTCGCCATATCGGCCTCCCTGGCATCAAATTTGCGCGATTCCGGCAAACCGGTTCCGGCGCACCGCGTGGATGGCCATTCTTATATAACGGTTCGCCGGAGTCTATCCGCTTTTAGGCCGGCAGGCGGCGCTCGGGGCTGGTATGGCCACCGGATTGCAGCTAATCTTGAATTGCGGCGGAGACGATATGTTACTCGCCGCCGGTTCGGCCATCGATTAAGCGTCGGGCCAACGCAAGGACCGGTTGGGACCGGTCCCAATATTTGAATAAATTAATTGATGCTCCTTGGGGAAATGTGAGGATCGGCGACAAGGATAGGAGCGTAAATTATGAGTTTGAACGTCGGTATTATCGGCCTCGGAATCATGGGAGGCGCGTTCGCCAAGAATCTTATCGAAAGCGGATTAAAGGTCACCGGTTACGACATTCTCGAGGCCAATGTCGAAGCCTTGACCAAACTCGGCGGCAGCGGCGCCAAATCGCCGAAAGCGGCGGTCGACGCCGCCGATGTGGCGATCACCTCGCTGCCCAGCGTGGCGGCGTTCAATCAGGTGATCCACGGCGCCAACAGCCTTTTGTCGGCCAACAAGGACGGCTTGATCGTGCTGGAAACCAGCACCCTGCCGATCGACGACAAGACCGAGGCGCGGGACGAACTGGCGCGCGGCGGCACCATATTGCTCGATTGCCCGATCAGCGGCACCGGCGCCCAAGCCCAAACCCGCGATCTCGCGGTCTATGGCTCCGGCGACAAGGACGCCTTCGACCAATGCGCACCGGTATTCGAGGGCATCGCCCGCTCCAGCTACCATGTCGGCGAGTTCGGCAATGGCAGCCGCATGAAATACATCGCCAACCTTTTGGTCCATATCAACAATGTCGCCTCGGCCGAAGCCTTGGTCCTCGGCATGAAAGCCGGGCTGGATCCGCAGATGGTTTATGAGGTGATCAAGGATGGCGCCGGTAATTCGCGCATATTCGAGCTGCGCGGGCCGATGATGGTGGCCGGCGAATACGAGCCGGCGACCATGAAGATGGACGTCTGGCAAAAGGACGTGGCCGTGATCAACGATTTCGCCACCGAATTGGATTGCCCGACGCCGCTGTTTTCCACCAGCACCGATTTTTACCGGGCGGGCATGGCCCAGGGACTTGGCGCCATGGATACGGCGGCGGTCTGCAAGATCATGGAACAATTCGCCGACCACAAACGCTAACGCGCCGCCAACGGGAATTCCTTGCCTCATGACCACGCCGTCCGACCGTCTCGAATATTCGCCGATCATCGACCGCCCAAAACTAGAGCTGCCGGGCGGAGCGCGGATGGCGGTCTGGACCATCATGAATGTGGAAAAATGGGACAGCGCCCGCCCGCAGCCGCGCACCATCCTGCCGCCGCCGATGGGCGAGGCGCTTTTGCCGGACGTGCCCAATTGGTCCTGGCATGAATATGGCAACCGGGTCGGCTTCTGGCGCCTGGCCGAGATGTTCGCCGCTGCCGGCGTGACCCCGACCCTGGCCATGAACGGCGCCATCATCGAAGCCTATCCCCAGATCACCGAATTGGCGCTGAAACGGAACTGGGAATTCATGGGCCACGGCTTCATCCAGGGCCCCATGCACCGGCTCGACGATCAGGCCGACCATATCGGGCGCACCATCGAGGCGATCCGGAAATATACCGGCAAGGCGCCGCGCGGCTGGGAAAGCCCCGGTCTTACGGAAACCGGCGAAACCCTGGACCTGCTGGCCGAAGCCGGCATCGAATATGTCGCCGACTGGCCGCTCGATGACCAGCCGGTGCGCCTCAAGGTCCGGGACGGCGACATGGTCTCCGTGCCCTACCCGGTGGAAACCAACGACATCACCATGATGGCGCTGCAGCAGCACACATCGAACGTGTTCGCCGAGCGCTGCATCGATCATTTCGAACGGCTCTATGCCGACAGCGCCGAGATCACGCGGATCATGGGGATCAGCCTGCACACCTATATTTCCGGGGTGCCGCACCGCATCAAATATGTCGAGCAGGTGTTCGAGCACATCGCATCGAAACCGGATGTCTTGTTGTGGACCGGTGAGCAGATTCTGGATTGGTATCTGGACCAAACACTAGACCAAACCGCCGCCGGCTGATAACCAGTCACCAAATTCAGAGATTTTACCAGGAGACGAGCGCCATGCCGCTGGAACGCATCAACCCCAAGGGTATGTACCAGCCCAACCGCAATATCTATTCGCAGGTGGTCAAGGCCACCGGCGGCACCCAGGTCCATGTCGCCGGCACGGTTCCGTTCGATGAAGACCAGAACGTGGTCGGCATCGGCGACATGCGCGCCCAGGTTCTGAAAATCCTGGAAAACCTGGAAACCTCGCTCAACGCCGGCGGCGCCGGGCGCGCCGATGTGGTGCGCATCAATGTCTACGCCGTCGATACCGACGCCTATGTGGCCGAGGGCGCGCCCGAGGTGATCGCCTTTTTCGGGGATGCCAAGCCGGTATCGACGACCGTCCAGGTCAGCCGCCTGGTGCATCCCGACTGGCTGGTTGAAATCGAGGCGACGGCGATTATCGACTGACCCGTCATCGACAGACAGGCCGAAACACTTATTTTCCCCCCGAAAAGGAACCCCGTTACATGATCGATCTCTATACCTGGTTCACCCCCAATGGACGCAAAATCTCCATCATGCTGGAAGAATGCGGTCTCGAATACGAAGTGCATCCCGTCAGTCTCGGCAAGGGTGAGCAACACCAACCCGATTTCCTGAAAATCAGCCCCAACAACAAGATCCCGGCCATCGTCGATACCGACAACGGGCTGAGCCTGATGGAATCGGGCGCCATCCTTCTCTATCTCGCTGAAAAATCGGGCAAGCTGGCGCTCACCGACGAGGTCGGCCGCTGGAAGATGATGGAGTGGCTGATGTTCCAGATGGCTTCGGTCGGCCCGATGTTCGGCCAGGTCCACGTCTTCACCAAATATGGCGAGGGCAAGAATGAAGAAGCCTCGGCGCGTTACCTGGATGAAGCCAAGCGCCTCTACGGCGTCATGGACGAGCGCCTGGAAAACAACCATTATTTCGTCGGCGATCAATACACCATCGTCGATATCGCCATCTTCCCCTGGGTCGGGCGCTGGGACTGGCAGACCATCGACCTGGGCGAGTTTCCCAACGTCAAACGCTGGTACCTGGAAATCGCCGACCGCCCGGCGGTGCAAAAAGGCTGGCGCATCCCGGAAAACGACCAGCCGCTGCCGATCCCCGAATAAGCAATCTATCCATAATTTCAAACAAGGAGTTAATGTCATGCCCGGATATTGGGTCGCCCGATCGAAAATCAATAATCCCGAAAACTATTCCAAATACACCACCGCCCTGGCGCCGATTTTCGAAAAATGGAAGGCCAAGGTTTTGTCCCGGGGCGGTGAATACAAAATCCTCGAGGGGCCGGAATATTTCGAGCGTTTCGTGATCATCGAATTCCCGTCGATGGAAGACGCCATCGCCTGCCACGACTCGCCCGAATACCAAGCCGCCGCCGCGCATCGGAAGGACGGGTCCGGCGAAGTCGAGCTGGTGATCCTCGGCGCCACCGAGGGCTTCGGCAACAACTGAGCCCCGCTTTGGCGGAACCGCGGCTTGGGGAGGAAAGCAATATGCCATTGGATAAACTGGACCATTGTTCGATCCGTACCCTGAAGCTGGCGGAAACCAAGGATTTCTTCGAAGCCCTCGGTTTGCGGGACGGCGCGCGCCCGCCGTTCGATTTTCCCGGCCACTGGCTTTACGCCGGCGAGGATCCGGTCGTCCATCTGGTCGGCATCGATCCCGATAATCCCGACGGGCTTTACGATTATCTCGGCAAGGAGGATCTGGAATTTCCCGAAGGCGGCGGCGCCGTCGATCATGTCGCCTTTCGCGCCTCCGATCCCGAGGCCCTGAAAAAAATCCTCGGCCAGCGCGGCATCGAATACCGGGAACGGGTCGTCCCGGATCTGAAACTGTTTCAGATTTTCGCCGAAGACCCGAACGGCGTGACCGTCGAGATCAATTATTGGGAAAGCTAGAGCCTATTCCGACCAAATCCGGGAGTCTCGAATGATGGAGTTCAAGGGCAGCAAGTCCGAAGCCAACATCAAGGCCGCCTTCGCCGGCGAGGCGCAGGCCAACCGGCGCTACAGCTGGTTCGCCCGCCGCGCCGACATCGAAGGCTACCCCGACACCGCCGATGTCTTCCGCTCGACCGCCAGCGGCGAAGGCGGCCACGCCGAGGGGCATCTGGAATATATGCGCAAACTGGGCATCGGCGATCCGGTCAACGGCCTGCCAACGGGAACCACAACCGACAATTTGAAGACCGCCATCGCGTCGGAAACCTTCACCTACACCGATATGTATCCGGGCATGGCGAAGACGGCGCGCGATGAAGGTTTCGCTGAACTGGCCGATTGGTTCGAGGTCCTGGCCCGCGCCGAAAAATCCCACTGCCAGCGGTTTAAAAGGGCGCTGGACGAGTTGGGCTAGGGCGCCCTCCCCTAAACCTCCATCTCGATCAGGAACGGGCGGCCGGCATCGAGGGCCTGGCGCACCGCCGGGGCGACGCCGTGGTCTTCGTTGACATAGGCGCCGTCGACGCCCATGCCCTTGGCCAGGGCGACGAAATCCAAGGGCGGCTCGGCGATATCGAGCAGCGGATTGGGCGCGTTCGAATTGATGGAGAAACGCCGCCGCCATTCATCCAGATTGCGTTTCAGAATCCTGTATTCCCGGTTCGAGAATATGATGAAGACGATGGCTAGGTCGTGATGCGCCGCGGTCCACAAAGCCTGGATCGAATACATCGCCGAGCCGTCGCCGCAAACGGCGACCACCGGGCGCTCCGGATAGGCCAGCTTGACGCCGATGGCGCCGGCGATGCCCTGGCCGATGCCGCCGCCGCGCCCGCCGAAATAATCATTTATGCCGAGATAATCGAAGGTGCCGTCGAAATCGGGCCGCGTCGTGATCACTTCGGCGACAAAGGCGGTATCGGCCGGCAGTTCGTCGCGCATCGCCGCCATCGCGTGCGGCACCGACACCTTGCCGGTCTCGCCGGGCTCGCCGGCGCGCGCCCGCTGGCGCTCGGCCCGTTGTTCGCGGTGCGGGGCGATTCTTGCCAGCCGCTGTTCCGCCGCCGCCCGGTATTTGCCGTCCAGCCCGTCCGCCAAGCTGTCGCAAAGGGCGGTCACGGTTGCCTCGATATCGCCGATCAGGCCCAGATCGATGGGATGGAAGCGGGCCAGGCGGGCCTCGGCATCGTCGATCTGCACCACGTCGGCCTTGATGCCGGACAGCGGCGAGGTGTCGGCATTGTACCAAAGTTCCTCGAAAAAGCGGCCGCCGACCAGAAGGATCGCATCGGCTTCATCGAAAATGGCACGCATGCCGACGCTGTCGAACGGCAACGAGCCGCGCACCGCCAGATGGTCGGCGGCCACCGGATAGCGGGCGCGCGACGGTTCGAACCAGATTTCGGCGCCGGTGATTTCGGCCAGGCGGCCGACGGCGCCGTCGGCGCCGTCCTGGGCGACGCCGTCACCGGCGACGATCACCGGATGCGCGGCCTTCGACAAAAACGCGGCGGCCTGTTCGATACCGGCGGCGTGGGCGGCGGGCGCGCGGTGGATGACGCCCGGCCCCTCAGGCCCGGCCTCGGTCTCGTCTTCCATGACGTTGAGCGGCATCGACAGGAAGACCGGACCCTTGGGCGCTTCGTTGGCGATCTTATGGGCGCGGCGGACGGCCAGCGATACTTCGTCGGCATGTTCGATCTGCATGCTCCATTTGACCACCGGCGCCGCCATCGCCGCCAGATCGTGCCCCAGGATCGGTTCCAAAAGGCGCATGCGCGTATCCTGCTGGCCGGCGCTGACGATCATCGGCACGTTGGCGCGGAGGCCCCCGTAAATCATGCCGATGGCGTTGCCGAGACCGGGCCCGGCATGCAGGTTGACCAATGGTGTCCTGCCGCTGGCCTGGGCGTAGAAGGTGGCGGCGCCGACGGCAACGCCCTCGTGCAGGGCCAGGATATAGCTCAGTTCGGGGTATTCGAACATGCCGTCGACCACCGCGTTTTCGGTGGAGCCGGGATTACCGAAGATGTAATTCACATCGTGGGCCAGCAGGCTTTCCAGAAACACCTGGCGTGCGCGCATGGCCCCGCCCTCAATCAAAGTTTGCCGAGCGCCCGAAGCACCCGTTCCGGGGTCATCGGATGCTGGGTGATGCGGGCATCCAGTGGCCGGATGGCGTCGTTGACGGCGTTCATGATCGCCGCCGGCGCGCCGCCGGTGCCGGCCTCGCCGACGCCCTTGGCGCCGATTTCCGATTCGGCCATTGGGCTTTCCACATGGCCGACCTCGATATCGGGCATTTCGCCGGCCATCGGCACCAGGTAATCGGCCATGTTGCCGTTGGTCAATTGGCCCTCGGGACTGTAGAGGCATTCCTCGTAGAGGGCGCCGCCGATACCCTGCACGACGCCGCCGCGCACCTGTTCGTCGACCAGCATCGGATTGATGATCTTGCCGCAATCCTCGACCACCCAGTGCTTGAGCGGCGTCACCATGCCGGTATTCACATCGACCTCGACGTAAGAGGCGTGCATGCCGTTGGTGAAGGCGAAGGGGAAGGCCTTGGGCACGAAATGGCGGGTCGCCGACAGTTCCGCCTGGAAATCGGGCGGCAGGGTGTCGGCCCGGTAATAGACGACGCGGCCGATCTCGGCCAGATCGAGGCGCTCGGCGCCGTCGGCGGCGTCGACCACCTGGTTGTCGCGGATATCGAGGCTGGCGGGATCGGCCTGCAGCATCTTGCCGGCGACTTCCAATATCTGCCGGCGCAACGCGTGCCCGGCCTGCGCCGTCGCTTCGCCGGCGATGCCGGTGCCGCGCGACGCCCAGGTGCCGCCGCCATAGGGCGTATTTTCGGTATCGCCGGTGATCACCCGCACCCGGTCGGGGGTCACGCCGATGGCGGTCGCGGCGATTTGGTTGATGATCGCCTCGGCGCCCTGGCCCTGCTCGGTGACGCTGGTGGCGCAGAAAACATTGCCCTTGGCGTCGAGCCGGATGGTGGCGCCGTCCTGTGCCGATATCGGCGCGCCGCCGACCCCGTAGAACATGGCGCTCGGCGTGGTCACTTCGATCATCGACGAAAAACCGATGCCGCGATGCACGCCGGCCTCGCTCAATTCTGCCTGTTCGGCGCGCACCGCGTCGTAGTCCATCATGACCGCCAGTTTTTCCAGCACGGCATGGTGCGACAGTTTCTCGAAGGGCATGCCGGTGACCGATTTGGTCGGATAGGCGTCGTCGGGAATCAGGTTCCTGCGCCGGAATTCGAGCGGGTCGATGCCGATCTCGGCGGCCGCAAGTTCGGCCAAGCCTTCGCCGAGGGCCATGGCGATGGGATGGCCGACGGCCCGGTATTGGCACATCATCGCCTTGTTCAGGAACACGACGCGGCCGCGCGCCCGGTAATTTTCGATATCGTACCAGCCGGCGGTCAGGTTCAGCACCTGATTGATCTCGATGCCGCTGGAGCGCGGATACATGGAAAATGGCCCGATGCCGGTGATGTCGTCATAGTCGATGGCGGTTATCTTGCCATCTTCATCGACGCCCATGCGGCCCTTGATAACGTGATCGCGGGCATGAATGTCGGAGGCGAAGGATTCCAGCCGGTCGGCGATGAATTTGACCGGCCTTTTGAGCAGCATGCTCAGCGCCACCGTGCCCAATTCGTCGCCATAGGTATGGACCTTGATGCCGAAGGCGCCGCCCACGTCCTTGCAGATGATGCGTACATTATGTTCCTCGAGCCCGAAATGCTTGGCGATGATCGCCTGGATCATGTGCGGACCCTGGGTCGAATGATGGACCGTCAGCTTTTCTTCGGATTGATCGTAATCGGCGATGATCGAACGTGGTTCCAGGGTCACCCCGGTATGCCGGCCGAAAATGAATTCCGCTTCAACCACGGCGGCGGAATTGGCCAGCGCCGTTTCCACATCGCCTTCATCGACAACGCGTTCCCAGCAAAGATTGTTTTCATATTCGGGGTGGATCACCTCGGCATCGGCATCGAGCGCGGCTTCCATATCGGTCACCGCCGGCAATTCGGAGTATTCGACGCGGATCAGTTCCAGCGCGTCCTCGGCCTGGGCGCGGGTTGCGGCGGCAACGACCGCCACCGGTTCGCCCTGCCAGCGGGCGCGGCCGACGGCCAGCGGATATTGCGGCGGCGAACGCATGCCCTGCAGATGGGTGAGGACGCCGACATAGGGCGTGCAAATCTCGGCGACATCGGCGCCGGTGAAGACGGCGGTAACGCCGGGCGCCGCCTCGGCTTGGCCGGTGTCGATGGAAACGATTTCGGCGTGCGCGAAGGGCGAGCGCAAATAGGCCGCGTGCAGCATGCGCGGCAGGCGCACATCGTCGGTGAAGGTGCCGCGCCCATGCAGCAATCGCTTGGCATTGGGCCGGGGCACGCTCTTCCCGATATAGCTGTTGGGCCGGTCGTGGATGGTGAGCACGGGAGCGGCACCTGCGGCTTCGCTTTTTTTATCGGCCATTACGCACCCCCTTTCCCGCCGAGCCGCCTGGCGGCGGCGGTCTCGATGGCGTCGACGATGGTCTGATAGCCGGTGCAACGGCAATAATTGCCGGAAATAAACTCACGGATCTGGGTACGGTCGGCTTCGGGGTGGCGTTCCAGAAGTTCCGCCGCCGTGATCAGCAAGCCCGGCGAGCAAAATCCGCATTGCACGGCGTTCAGGTTATGAAAGGCTTCCTGCAGATCGGCGATTTCGCCGCTGTCGGTGAGCCCTTCGACGGTCTCGATGACGGCGCCGTCCGCCTGCACCGCCAGGGTCAGGCAGCCGCGCACGATCTGGCCGTCGAGGCGCACCGTGCAGGCGCCGCAAACGCCCTGTTCGCAACCGACGTGGCTGCCGGTCAGCTCGAGCTCATCACGTAGGAAATCGACCAGGTTCTGACGCGGTTCGACGTCGCGGCTGACGCTTTCGCCGTTCACCTCGGCGGTAATGCTGATCCGATTTGTCATGCCGCGCCCCCCGCCATTTCGGTTAACACCCGGCGCGTCAATTCGCGCGCCAAATGAAGCTTCATGGCGGCGCTGCAATGGAGATCGTCGAAGGGATCGAGATCGCCGTCAAGCGCCGCCGCCGCCGCCTCGATTGCTTCATTGCCGAGCGTGCTGCCGGCCAATTTAGCGCCGGCAAGCGGGGCCAGGACCGGGGTGGCGCCGACCGCGAAATAAACCAGCCTGGCTTCCGCCACCTTACCGCCGTCGATGCGCAGCCTTGCCGCCAGTCCGGCCATCGCGTAATCGCCCTGGCGGCGTGCCAATTCGTCGAAGCCGGTGCGCCATTCAGGGCTATCGCCGGCGAATTCCACCGCCGTGATCACCTCGCCAGGCCCAAGATCGGTGTCATAAAGGCCCTTGAAGAAATCGCCGGCCGCCACCTTGCGCCGGCCATCGGGCCCGGCGATTTCCACCTCGCCGTCCAATGCCAGGATGCAGGCCGGTAGTTCCGCCGCCGGATCGGCGAAGGCGATGCTGCCGCCGATGGTGCCCCGGTTGCGGATGGCCGGATGCCCCACTTGGGCGATGGCGCGGGCGATCAGCGGCGCGTGGCTGGCAATCAGTTCAGAATCTTCCAATTCGCGGTACCGGGTGAGGGCGCCGATCCGGACCCGTCCGCCGGAAATTTCGATACCGGCAAGCTCGCCGATGGCGCCCACATCGATCAGGATATCGGGCGCCGACAGCCGCATGTTGAGGGTGGCCATCAGGCTCTGGCCGCCGGCAATGAACGTCCCCGCATCGCCATGATCGGCCTTGAGGCGCAGCGCTTCGGCCAAATCGGACGGCTTGGCGTAGGCGAACGGCGGTGGTTTCATGATATTGCCCTCCCAGCATCCGGTGTCATAATTTTCCGGTTTCCCAGGTATTGTAGATGGGCGGCACCGCCAGTCAATGTTGGAGTAATCCGCCGCGCGTTGCGGCTTGGTATCGGTCGGACCGACTTTGAAAAATAATTACCGGACAAACGACTCGGCTGTTGATTCCACAACGCAACCGCAATATTGTGAGCAAGTCTTATATAAGAGTTGTAAGGCGGGCGGCGCGAATTATACGGGCCGCCTGGGCACCTTGAATTTATCACATTGGGAGAAAATTATGAACGCCATTAAATTCACTATCGCGGGCCTTGCCGCCGGTACGGCGGCTCTGGCGTTGAGCGCAAGCGATGCGCGCGCCGCATGGCCGGAACGTCCGATTACCGTCGTCGTCATGTACGGCGCCGGCGGCGGCACCGATACCGTCATCCGCACCATCGTCAACGAAATGGCGAAATCGACCGGCTGGAAAATCAACGTCATCAACAAGCCGGGCGCCGTCGGCGGCGTTGCCACCCGCTACGTTCTCGGCAAGAAAGACGACGGCTACACCTGGATGGGCGCCGCCAACTACAACAAGTTCGTGCGCGTCATGGGTCATTCCAAATCCCGGGCCTGGGAAGATTGGCAATATATGCAGGCGGCCAATTCCCGCGCTTCCTGGGCGGTGCGTCCCGATTCCAAGTTCAAGACCTTCCAGGATATCATCAATGCGGCCAAGGCCAATCCGGGCAAGATCACCATTTCCACCTCGGGCCAGGGTGGCCTCTGGCATGAGCTGGCGGCGATCGTCGCCCAGTCGGCCGGCGTCACCTTGAAATATGTGCCCTATAAGGGCGGCAAGCCGGCGACCCTGGCAGGCCTTAACGGCGAGACCATGATCACCGGCGGCGGCGTGCATGAACATATCGCCCATATCCGCGCCGGCAATCTACGGTCGATCCAACAGACCGGCAGCAAGGACATCGATGCCGGCGGCGGCAAGATCATGCCGTCGGTGGGCAATTTCCTGCCGCAGATTAAGTCGCAACTGCCTTTCTCGGGTATCTATAACCTGGCGATCCGCCGCTCGGTCCCGAAATCGATCATCTCCAAAATCGAAAAAGCCTTCGTTGCCGGCGTAAAATCACCGGCCTTTGCGGCTATCGCCAAGAAGAAATTCTTCGAAATCGATATCCGCACCGGCAAGGCTGCCGACCGGCGCGCGGCGCAGGTGGAATCGATCACCGCGGCGACTTTCGAAAAGCTCGGCGTCAAGGGTTCGCACCCGGCGAACGAGCTGGGCCTGCCGAAACCGGCCGCTTTCGATGGCTGGTGGCCGCCCCAGGGTTACAAACCTCTATAACCGGCCTCTATAACCGGCCTCTGTAACCATTTGACCAAAGCGATAATAATCTAACCCGGGCGGGCTTGCCGAAAGGCGGCCCGCCCGGCTACGTTTCGATCATGGCCGAAACCCCCAAACCGCGCATTCAGTCCGATATCGATAGCCTTCAAGCCGGCAGTTTCACCGGCGAGGAAGGCGGCGCCGCCGTTTCACCGGGCAAGGATCTGGCCGCCGCCGCCATGGTCGCGGCTATCGGCTTGGCGGCGATGATCCTGTCACTGGACCTGGACGCGCCGGCAAGCCTTTATACGGCGCCGGGCCTGATGCCTTTCCTCACCGGATTGTGCCTGATCATCATGGCCACCGGTCTGGCGCGAAAGGCGTTGAAACGGGCGCATTTGCGGGAAATCCTCGCTGCGGCCGGCGATCCCATTGGCCCTTACCTGGCCGATGCGGAGGGCCGGCGCACGCTCATTTTGGTGGGTCTGGTTTTCGTCTATGTGGTTCTGACCGATCTGATCAGCTTCGAGATTCGCATGCCCACCGGCTTCTACACCTTTCGCTTTTCCAGCTATGAAGCCATTTCCATTCCGATCATCGCCCTGATCCTGAAAATGTTCTGGCGGGCGCGCTGGCTTGCCTGCATCGCCGTCGCGGCGGGCATGGTGATCGCGCTGGCCTGGATCTTCCGCGACGGTTTCGAGATTCTGCTGCCGGGGTCGGGTTGATGAGCGCCGTAATCACTGAGCTGACCACCCAACTGGCCCTCGCCTTTTCGCCCTGGATGCTGTGGGTGTGCCTGATCGGCGTCACCCTCGGCATCCTCTGGGGCGCCATGCCGGGGCTGTCGACGACCATGGCGATGGCGCTCCTGATCGGCCTTTCCACCGGCATGACCCAGCATGTGGCGGTGATGTTCATGCTCGGCGTCTATACCGGCAGCGTCTTCGGCGGCGCCATATCGGCGGTGCTGATCAACATACCGGGAACGCCCGACGCGGTGCCGACAATGATCGAAGGCCACCCCTTGGCCCAGCGCGGCGAAGGCGGCTTGGCCCTCGGCACCGCCATCGCCGCCTCGTTCCTCGGCAACTGGGTCGGGATCGTGCTGTTGATCGCCTTCATCCCGGCGATCCTGTTCCTTGCCCTGCAGTTCCGCTCGTGGGAAATGTTCCTGCTCGCCATGTGGGGGATCGCCATCTGCGGCTCCATGGCGTCGGGCGATATGCCCTTGAAGGGTTGGATTTCGGGCTGGATCGGATTGTTGATCTCCTTCGTCGGACTGGACGCCATCCACGGCGTCGCCCGCTTCACCTTCGGCTTCCGCATCCTCGAGGACCGGATCAGCTATATTCCGCTGCTGATCGGGCTCTTCGGTCTCACCGAAATTCTCAAAGTCCTGCCGCAAAAAAATCCGCCCGGCATCCCCTCGGATGTCGGCCGCGTCGTGCCGCCCTTCTCGATGCTCTGGAAATATGCGCGCACCTCGCTGCGTTCGGGCCTGATCGGCACCATCATCGGCGCCATTCCGGGGGCCGGCGCCAATGTCGCCTCGTTCCTCAGCTACGATATCGCGCGCCGCCGGGCGCCGCCGGAAGAGCGCGCCAAATGGGGCAAGGGCAGCTACGAAGCCATCGTTTCGGCCGAGGTCGCCAACAACGCCAATATCGGCGGCTCGATGCTGCCGACCCTGACCCTCGGCATCCCCGGCAACGCCGCCGCGGCGGCTATCCTGGCGGCGCTGGAGATGAAGAACATCGTCGTCGGCCCGACCATCCAGACCGAGAATCCGGGCATCATCTATTTCATCTATATCGGCCTGATCATCGCCAATTTTCTCATGTATTTCATGGCCATCGGGCTGATCAAACCCTGCGTGAAATTGTTCAGCCTGCCGCGCACCCTATTGATGCCGCTGATCATCCCGATCTGCGTGATGGGCGCCTTCGCCGTCAGCCTCAGCTATTTCGACGTCTATATAATGTTTATCGCCGGTATCGCCGGCTACATCCTGCACCGTTTCGGCTTTCCCCTGGCGCCGATGGTGCTGGCGGTGATCCTCGGGCCGCTGGCCGACGAGAACCTGCGCCGCGCCCTGTTGGTGTTCGAGGACCGCAACATGCTGAGCATCCTCATCGAACGACCGCTCGGCACCGTCCTGTTGCTGGTCGTCATCTACACTTTTTATGACGGCATCTTCAGACGCGGGAAATAAGCGGGCGCCAAGCCACAATGTACATACTGATTGTGCTTGTATCTACCATTAGGTAACTTAAGGCTGTCAAAGGACTTAGAAGCGCCCGCACACAAAGAATTGAACTGAAAATCCGATGCCAACAGCTCAATACAAAAAACTTCCGCCCGCCGAAATCAAAAAGCTGGAACAATCCCGGCCCTTCCAGAAGATGCTCGGACGGCTATCCAACAAATGGAACGTCATGGTCATCCGCCGCCTCAGCGGCAGGAATCTGCGCCCCTCGGAACTGCGCCGCGATATCGGCGATATTTCGGCCAAGGTTCTGACCCAGACCCTGCGCGAATTGGAAAGCTACGGGCTTGTCGAACGCACCGTCTATCCGGTTATCCCGCCCAAGGTGGAATATTCCCTGACCGGGCTTGGCGATAGCCTGGTCGTGGCGCTCGATACCTTGCGCGATTGGGCGATGGACAACAACGCCAAGGTGGAAGACGCCATCGAACGCTACACCCGCGAATACAGGCGATGATGCCTTCAAACCCAACCTCAATCATGAAATATTTGGAAGAGATTGTAGATGACTGATACCGCGTCAAACCTCGGTCTTGAGCCGGTCAATGAAATCGGCCTCGCCATCATCGGCTGCGGCACCATCGGGCGCATCCGCGCCAAGTTCGCGCGCGAATATCCGGGCGTCAAATGGCTCGGCCTCTGCGATATCAACGAAGACTTGGGCCGTAAGCTGGCCGGCGATGTCAACGCCGACTTCTTCACCACCAGCGCCGAGGAATTGATCAAGCGCTCCGAGGTTAACGCCACCATGATCATCACCGAGGAAAACAAGCACACCGAACCGACGCTGATGGCGGTGGCAGAGGGGCATAAATTGTTCATCGAAAAGCCGCTGGCCACCGAAGCCCGGGAATCGAAACAGATTCTGGACGCCATTACGGCCGCCGGGCTGGACGCCTGCATCGGCTATACCCAGCGCTTCCGCCGCCGCTTCCTGACCGTCAAGGAGCGCTTGGCGACCGGCCAGATCGGCGATGTGCATTCGGTCGTCACCCGGGCCTTCATGAACCGCATGGTGCCGATCGCCACCATCGCCAAGACCAACGAGCGCCATAATCTGACGCCAATGGTGGTTTCCGGTACCCATTCGCTGGACATGTCGATGTGGCTGATGGAGGGCAAGACGCCGAAATCGGTCTATGCCCGCTCGACCGATCCGGTGCTCGCCGAATGGGGCACCAAGGATTCCACCTTCGGCCTGTTTACCATGGAGGACGGCACCATCTTCTCGATGAACATATCGTGGGGCCTGCCGCAGATCTGGCCGGGTTCGGTCTATGGCTTGGAGATCGGCATCGTCGGCACCAAGGGGGTCATCGATATCGAGGACACGCACCGCGACCTGGTTCTGGCCTCCGAGGAAAGCCTGCCCGGCGGCTATGTGCCCGAAGGCTTCACGCCGGCCGAGCGGCATGTGGATTTCATGACCAGCTACCCGCCCGGCGATCTTTGGCAGGGCCAGCTTTGGGGGCCGATGCGCGAGGAAACCATGGCCTGGTTCGGACGCATCATGATGGGCATGACGACGCCGCACGCGGTGGCGCTGGAAGGCCACAACAACCTGCTGCACACGATGGCCATGGACCTCTCGGCGAAGCGCGGCGAAGAGGTCGAACTGCCCATCGATCCGGAAGAGTTTTACGAATAAGCCAGCATCTCGATGCCGATCTCGGCGGCCAGTTCTTCGAGCGAATCGTACAGCCCCTGATGCACGGGAATACCGTTGGCGGTGTAATCGGCCCGCTTGCGGCGGCTTTGTTCGCCGGGCAGCAGCACCTCGTCGAAACCGGGCAGGGTCGGCGACGCCTTGATGCGGCGGACAATGGCATCGACGTTCTTTTTGAACGTCCCGACATCGATGAAGGCGGCGACATCGACGGCGACGATGAACTGGCCGGTGTTGGTGACGGTCTTGTAATCGGCATTGAAATCGACCACGTCCTCGCCGAAGGCGGCGCCGTTGAGGGTGCCGGCGAGCAATCCGAAGATCAGCGACAGGCCCGATCCCTTGGGCCCGCCGATGGGCAGCAAAAAGCCTTCGCCGGCGCGTTCGGGGTCGGTGAGAGGCTTGCCCTGGCGATCGATCATCCAGCCCTCGGGCATTTCCTCGCCCCGCTGCGCCGCGGTTTTCACCTTGCCGTAGGCGGCCACCGTGGTCGCCATGTCGAGCACCACCGCCGGCTCCTCATCGGTGGGGATGGCGGCGGCGATCGGGTTGGTCGAGAGCAGCATGTCGGTGCCGCCCCAGGGCGGCAGGTGGTTGGCGTTGCCGACCGCCACATAGAGCCCGATCATGTCGTGGGCCAGCGGCATCTTGGCATAGAGGTTGGCCGGTCCGGCATGGTTGGAATGATGGGTGCCGACCCAGGCGACGCCGGTGACCTTGGCCTTTTCGATGGCGGTTTGGGCGCAGAAGCTCATCACCAGGTGGCCTTGCGCGTTGTCGCCGTCGACCAGCGCCATGCCCAGACGCTCGCGCGCAATATGGATGTTCGGCTTGAGGTTAAGCCCGCCTTCGCGAATGCGCCGGATGTAGGGCGCAAGGCGGAAGATGCCGTGCCCGTCGGACCCATTAAGGTCGGCATCGGCCATCAGGGCGGCGATGGTCCCGGCATCGCCCTCGTCCATGCCGACGGCGACGAAAGCGCGGGCGATAAATTCTTCCAGCTGCTGCGCCGTATAGCGGCGCGCTTGGCCGGCTTGATCGGTCATGCCTAGTTGACCACGTCTTCGCCGGTCAGGTGGCCGACGGTCTTGCCCGTCTCCCTGAAGGTGCGGGTGACTTCCGGGCTGTCATAGACCCACAGGATTTTCATCGGGCCGTCGCCGGTATTGACGAAACGGTGCCAGGTGCCGGCCTCGACGAAGACGGTGTCCATCGCTTCGATGCGCGTGCAGACGCCGTCGATGTCCACTTCCGCCTCGCCTTCCAAAAGCACCACCTGCTCATCGCAATTATGTTTGTGGACCGGCACCTTGGTTCCGGCCGGGAACGAGGTGGTGCCCGAGGTCGTGTTGGCGCCGCAATTTTTGTTGCTGACCAGGACCGCGGTTTCGACGCCATCGCCGCGCTGCACCACCGGAACTTCGTCCATTTTCATGATTTTGGATTGCGCCATGGGCTTCCCTCCCGAGGTCTGGATTTGAAACTACTTTAACCAATGCGAAGCAACCGCAACAGACATAAACGTCCTCAAGAACAGGCAATATGTTCCTAAATTTGCACTTGTTGGCTGGCTGGCGCATAATTTCCCGGAAGCGAACATTTCAACCGGACCGGCCCCGCCATTATGGATCAGAAAACGCCCGCCGACGAAATCACATCCCGCCGCCGGCGCCGCGCGCCCAAAAAAATGCGCGCCCAGCCCCTTTATCAGCAGGTCGACAACATCATCCGCCGGCGGCTGATCGAGAATGTCTGGAAGCCAGGCGAAGCCATCCCCAGCGAGATGCAGCTGGCGGCTGAACTGAACGTCTCCCAGGGCACGGTGCGCAAGGCGCTCAACGATCTGGTGGCGGAAAATCTTTTATACCGGCGCCAGGGTCTCGGCACCTTTGTATCCGAACACACCGAACGCCGTGCATTGTTCTTGTTTTTCAGCATCGTCGGCAGCGACGGCGCCCGCCTGTTGCCGGAAAGCCGGGTCCTCAATTGCGTCGAAGACGTCGCCACCAAGGCAGAAGCCGAGCGGCTGGAACTGGAGCCGGACGACGAGGTGGTGCGTTTCCACCGGGTCCGCTTTTTCAACGATATCGCCACCATCGCCGAGACCATCACCCTGCCGCTGGAACATTTCCCCGGCTTCGGCACCGAGGTCGATCCGCCCAACAACCTGTTCCGCTTTTACCAATCCGTCTACGGCATCACGGTCGCCAAGGCCGACGAGCAACTGGCCGCCGTTTCGGCCTCCGAGGAAGAGGCGCTGCTGCTTGGCATCGATACCGGCTCCCCGCTTTTGGAAATCGACCGCATCGCCAGGATGCTGGACGGACGGCCGGTTGAATGGCGGGTCAGCCATTGCGACACGCGCAATTACCACTATGTGGCCGAACGCGGCTGAGCAAACCCGAATTTATTATTTGACCCCATGAAAGCCTCCGCATCACAGCGGGGGATGCGAAGGAGTGATCAATGAGCATCATCGTCGGCCAGATCGGCCTTGGCGTCCTGGGTTCGGCCATGGCGCCCAACATCATGAAAAGCGGCTTCGAGCTGGTCGGCTACGATATCCGGCCCGAAATTATCGACGAGTTGGCGGCGGCGGGCATGGCCAGGGGCGAAGGCCCGGCTGATGTCGCCGCCGAGGCCGATATGGTGATCACCTGCCTGCCCGGCGCGGCGGCGCTGATGGAGGTCGCGGCCGGCATCGCCGAGGCCATCACCAGCGCAGGCAAAACCGGTCAGATCGTCATCGAAACCAGCACCTTGGCGGTCGCCGACAAGGTGGCGGCGAAGGCGATCATCGGCGCCGCCGGCGGACGCATGCTCGATTGCCCGGTCAGCGGCAACCGCATCCTGGCGGTGAAAAAACAGCTGACCGCCTTTGCCAGCGGCGAGCGCGGCGCCTTCGAGGCGGCCGAGGCCGTGATCGGCGGCTTCGCCTCGCGGGTGTTCCATGTCGGCGATTTCGGGGCCGGCATGAAAATGAAGTTCTGCGCCAACATCCTCAATCTGGTGCATAACAGCGTCGCCGCCGAGGTCATGGTGCTGGGCATGAAATCGGGACTCGATCCGCAGCTGATGCATCAGGTGATCTCCGGTTCCGGCTCGTCGTCGTCGATGTTCGAGACGCGGGGGCTGATGATGGCGCGCAACAATTACGTCCACGAAGGCATGAATTTCTCGGTGCCGCTGAAGGATTCCCGTTTCATTTCCGAACACGCCGCCGAACTTTGCGTTCCCATCCCGATCTACCAGGCGGCGCTGCAGCCCTATTACGCGGCCGTCGCGCAAGGCCATATGGAGGAAGACGCCGCCGCCGTCTGCGCCGCCATGGAGCGCGCCGCCAATTGCGAAAGGCCCGAGAATGAGAAAAGCGAAAACCTCTTCTAGAGAATCCAAGCCCGCCAAGATCGGCGTTATCGGCCTCGGCAACATGGGGCGCGGCATCGCCGGCAACCTGATCAGGGCCGGGCATCATGTCCATGCCTGGGACATTGCCGATGCCGCCCGGAAGCCCTTCGCCAAAAGCGCCACCATCGCCGAGCCGGCGCCGATGGCGGCCGTCTGCCGGCTGATTTTTTTCGTGGTGCCCGGCTCGGCCGAGATCGACGCCATGACCCGTGGCCGCGCCGGCATGCTGGCGGGCGCCAAAAAGGGCCTGGTGCTGTACGACCTGACCACCTCGGATCCCGCCTATACCAAAAAACTGGCGCGTCGCGCCAAGGCCAGGGGTGTCCATTATATGGATGCGGGGATGACCGGCGGCGGCGCCAAGGGCGCCGATGACGGCACCATGACCCTGATGATCGGCGGCGATGAAAAGGTGTTCAAGCGTAGCCGCCGCTTTCTCGGCCAGATCGCCGGCGCCTTGTTCCATGTCGGACCGTCCGGCGCCGGGCATACCATGAAACTGGTCAATAACATGGTTACCCACACCAATTTCATGACCGCCTGCGAGGCCGCCTACCTTGCCGGGCGGGCCGGTATCGAACTCGCCGATCTGATCCAAGTGATCAACAAGGGCAATGCCCGCAGCTACATCACCGAGCGGCGCTTTCCCGATCATATCCTCTCCGAGACCTGGGATGCGCGCTCGCGCGTTTACAATCTCCATAAGGATGTCGGCATGGCGCTCGATATGGCCGACCGCTTGCGGGCCGAAGTGAAATTGGGGCGCACCACGCACGCCTACCTGGCCGAAGCCATGCGGCGCGGCATGCAAGATACCGATTTCGCCCGCATCTTTCCCGATTTCGAAAAAATCGCCAGAAAAGTAAATAAATAAAGCGAACCGGAAGGCCGAATAGATGCGTCGAAGATGACAGTTTAATTCTTAATATTCCAAATGACCTAAAGGTAAACTGTCACCAAATTCACCAAATTAATGAATTAATTGAGGTGCCAAACCGGACGCCCGCATGGCCAACCCGGCCATCCCCATGCGGGCTGCGTCCGTGGGCAATCTGATCTTGATCAAGTTGCGGCGCGGCGCCAGCCCCTAGAATACATCGATTAGGTACGGAATTTATTTGGAGTCCGGCCATGGGTGGTTTGTGCGCGCCGGCCGCCGGCCGGGGTATTTAATTATGACGGAATTGAAGTTGGCTTTCGGGATCGGGTTCGAGGATTTATACGAACGCGCCGGGCTGATGAAACTGGACCAAGCCTTCCGCGAATATTTGAACGAACGCGACGCGGAGTTGGACGCGGCCTATGCCGAGGCGCGAAACGAGCGGCCCGAAAGCGGCGACGAGGCCAAGCTGTTGATGGAGGTGGCCGCGCATCTGGAAAGCTTCATCGGCGCCCTGTTCGGAATTTCGGCGGAGTTGGAGGCGCTTGCCGGCGAACACACGAAATGGACCGGCTTCTTCGCCGTCAAGCGTCAGTTCGTGCAGCGCCGCGCCATGAAGGAAGTGAGCGCCGAGGACGCCGTCCGCCTCGATGGCGATGGGCTCGCCGAGGCGCTGCGGGAACATCTGAATTTCCGCATCACCGGCCCCGATGATGAATTCGCATTTGCCGCCGAGATCGAGAATTGGCTGGAGGACGCGGAGGCCAACGATGAGCCCCTTGCCCTTGCCGCCCAGTATGCCGGCTGGGCGCTGCGCACGCCCGAGGGCCGCCAAAGGCATGGCGCCGGCATCCTGTTCAAGGCGCCGAAGAAGCTGGATTTCGAACGCCTGGTCGAGGCCAGCGTCGATTTGACCCCCGGCTACGCGGTTTACCGTCTGCCGGAGGAACACCTCACGGCGCGCGACGGCTTCGGCCTGACCGATGCGGGCGCCGATCTTCCCGCCGCCCTGAGCGAAGCCCATTACTGCATCTACTGCCACAACCAGGGCAAGGATTCCTGCGCCACCGGATTGCGCGAGAAGGCCAAGGGCGGCGCCATCGGGCCCTTTAAGCACGGCCCCTTGGGGGTCGAGCTTTCGGGCTGCCCGCTCGGCGTCCGCATCTCGGAAATGAACGATTTGAAACAGCGGGGGATTTCGGTCGGCGCGTTGGCCATGCTGACCATCGATAACCCGATGGTGGCGGGCACCGGGCACCGTATCTGTAACGACTGCATGCGTTCCTGCATCTATCAGAAGCAGGATCCGGTCGATATCCCGCAAATCGAAACCCGGATCTTGAAAGATGTCTTGAACCTGCCCTGGGGGTTCGAGATTTATGGCCTGTTGACGCGTTGGAACCCCTTAAACCTGGAACGCCCCCTGGTCCGCCCGGAAACCGGAAAACGCGTGCTGGTGGTCGGCCTGGGGCCGGCCGGCTACACCCTCGCCCATCATCTGATGAATGACGGCCATATGGTGGTCGCCATCGATGGCCTGAAGATCGAACCCCTGCCGCCCGAGCTGTCGGGCATCAAGAAGACCCGCGGGCGGACGCCGTTCCGCCCGATCCGCGATATCGCCGAGCTGCAGGAGGATTTGGGCAACCGCGTCATGGCCGGCTTCGGCGGCGTCGCCGAATACGGGATCACCGTCCGCTGGGACAAGAATTTCCTGAAAATCCTGCGCCTCCTGGTTCAGCGCCGCACCCCGTTTTCGATGCTCGGCGGGGTCCGCTTCGGCGGCACCCTGAGCATCGACGATGCCTTCGAGCGCGGCTTCGATCATATCGCGCTGGCCGTCGGCGCCGGGCGTCCGACGCTGATCCCGATCCCAATGGGGCTGGTGCGCGGCGTGCGCGCGGCATCCGACTTCCTGATGGGGCTGCAATTGACCGGCGCCGCCAGGGACGATTCGGTTGCCAATTTGCAGGTGCGCCTGCCGGCGGTGGTGGTCGGCGGCGGCCTGACCGCCATCGATACCGCCACCGAGGTCCTCGCCTATTACCCCTTGCAGGTGGAAAAATTCCTGATGCGTTATGAAACCCTGATCGGCGAGCGCGGCGAAGAAACGGTACGTGCCGGCTGGGACCGGGAAGAAACCGCCATCGCCGATGAGTTTATTTCCCACGCCCGCGCCATCCGCGCCGAGCGCGCCGTCGCCGAACACGAAGACCGCCCGCCCCATATCTTCAGGCTGCTCAAGAAATGGGGCGGCGTCACCATCGCCTACCGCAAGCGGCTGATCGACAGCCCCAGCTATACCCTCAACCACGAAGAGGTCGAAAAGGCGCTCGGCGAAGGCATCGAATTCGCCGAATGCCTGAACCCGATATCGGTCCTGATCGATGAATACGGGCACGCCAGCCACCTGACCCTCAACAAACAGCGGCTGACCCGCGACGGCCACTGGCTGACCCTTGACGACGTCGAAAAGCTGCCGGCGCGCGCGATCCTGATCGCCGCCGGCACCCAGCCGAACACGGTGCTGGCGCGCGAGGAGCCCGATAAGCTCGGCATCGACGACCGTTATTTCCAGGCCTTCGACATGGACGGCGTTCCGGTCGAACCCGAGTTATCGAAAAAGCCGGGCGAGGTTCACGTGCTCGCCAATTTGAGGGACGACGGGCGCGCCATATCCTTCTTCGGCGATCTGCATCCGTCGTTCGCCGGCAACGTGGTCGGCGCCATGGCCAGCGCCCGGCAGGGCTATGCCCTGATTTCCGAAATGCTGCAGCGGGTCGAGCCCGCCAACCGGGACAGCGACGATGATTTCATGTACGCCCTGGCGCGCCAGCTGCATGCCGAGGTGCATGAAATAAACCGCCTCACGGGCAACATTATCGAGGTCGTCATCCGGGCGCCGCAGGCGGCCCGCAAGTTCCAGCCCGGGCAGTTCTACCGGCTGCAGAATTACGAGACCTCGGCGCTGGCGCCCGAGGGTACCCGCCTGGCCATGGAGGGCCTGGCCCTGACCGGCGCCTCGGTGGACCGGGAAAAGGGCCTGGTCTCGCTGATCGTTCTCGAAATGGGCGGCTCGTCCTCCCTTTGCGCCCATTTGAAACCGGGCGAGCCGGTATCCTTGATGGGTCCGACCGGGGCGCCAACGGAAATTCCGGAGGGCGAAACGGTGCTGCTTTGCGGCGGCGGCCTCGGCAACGCGGTGCTGTTTTCGATCGGCCAGGCGATGCGCGCCGCCGGCAGCCGCGTCCTTTATTTCGCCGGCTACAAAACGAACGACGACCGCTACAAGGTGGCCGAGATCGAAGCCGCTGCCGACACCATCGTCTGGTGCTGCGACGAAGCGCCCGGCTTCGCGCCAACGCGCGCCGGCGACAAGACCTATGTCGGCAACATCGTCGAGGCAATGGTGAACTATAGCGAAGGCAATCTGGGCGAGGTGGAAATTACCCTGCCCGAGGTCGACCGCGCCGTGGTGATCGGCTCGCACGGCATGATGGCCGCCGTCGCCGATGCCTTCCGCGGCACCCTGGCGGAGCGGCTGAAGGACGGTTTCAAGGCGATCGCCAGCATTAATTCGCCGATGCAATGCATGATGAAGGAAATTTGCGCGCAGTGCGTGCAAACCCATGTCGACCCGGAAACCGGCCTGCAGACCTTGGTGTTCTCCTGCTTCAACCAGGACCAGCCCCTGGACCGGGTGCATTTCAACCTGTTGGGCGCCCGCCTCCGGCAAAACTCGGTGCAGGAAAAACTGACCGCGCAATGGATCGAACATTGCCTGGCCAAGCTCGGCCTCGGCGGCGAGGACGCGGCGGCCTGAAATTTAGGGATCTTTAAACCACGGAGACACTGAGACGGTAAGAAGATGGAAAGGCGCGCCCCGCCAATAATCCCTCACCGTCTCACCGTCTCTCGTGGTGATTCTTCTTTATTGTAAAAGTAAACTGTCACCGAATTAACGAATTCAGGAGATTGAAAACATGGTGAAACGATACGATGTCAGTGGCGTGCGCTCGCCGGGTGGCCGCTACAGCCTGGTCGCCGAGGTCGAGGCCGCAAGCCAGCTTTATTTCCTGGCCGGCCAGACCGGCGTCGACGAGTCGGGGCGCACCGGCGACGGCATCACCGAGCAGGCCGAAATCTGTTATGGCCGGGTCAAGCGCATTCTCGAAGAATGCGGGCTCGAGCTCGACAACCTTGTGCGCCTGACCGTCTACCTCACCGACCCAGACGACATCGAAGCCTGGCGTGATGTCGAGGTGAAGGCCCTCGGCCGAATGGTGCCGCCGGCGCACACTCTGCTGGTCGTCGCCCGCCTGGCCCGTCCCGAATTCCTGATCGAGGTGGAAGCCGTCGCCGCCGGGTGAGTAATTCGACTAATTCGGTGTAATTCGGTGACAGTTTACTTTTAGTAATTCGAGTAATTCGCTGATCAGCATAATTTATTCGGCCCAGACCTTTGCGAACGATTTGGCGCCGATACCGAAACCAACCCTTTTCTGAATACCCGATAACAGGGAATCCCAAGCGCGGAAATCTATCGATTTATGGGGCGCCGTTAAGCATTCGCCGAATAATCGTGATTTTAAACGAGTCTTGCAAAAACTGGAGGCAATGAAAGCTCGCAAGTGACCGAAAAGCCCTTCTTTACTATTCCTACAGGTGCGATTGATCCAGCCCCGCATAGCTGACCTTCTCAATCTCGCGCTTTAACGTTTCGACTTTCAGGCCATCGCCATACACACCCTCGAAACCAAAACGGTTGCGAGACCAGCCGCCCAATATCCACGCCTCGCCGAGCCGGGCGAGCGACTGTTCGTCCAAAACCTCGAGGGCCAGGGATTACAACCGTCTTTCCTGCCAAGGTGAATTGCCGGTTCCGTTCCAGGATCGCGAACAGGAGACCGAAGGGCCGCGTTAGTCGTCGAACCCATAAAAGGCGGCCGGATTGTCGACCAGAACCTTGCGGCGGACAGTTTCATCGGGCGCATAGTCAAACATCAGGTCCATCAGGTCTCCGTCGTTGGGCATCGGCCCTTCCTCGTATTTCGCGTGCCTATCCGCTTAACGCCCATACCCACAACATGTAGGATGCTGCCACTCTCCCGAATATAACCCCGCCCTGGTCGGCGCGGTCGTGTCCCCGGC
>NZAK01000092.1 GCA_002687515.1 Rhodospirillaceae bacterium | reverse complement strand
ATACCAAGTTGCATAAATAAACACCCATTGTGACGGCTTTGCGCGGTTTCCGGTTAGGAGCGCGCCGCGCCGTGATGCCTTTGCATCATAAGCGGTGCTCGATGACACCGGGGGCCGCGCAAAGCCGCCCTCCGGGTCGCCTTTCCCGCCCCCTCGGGGTGTCGGGAAGGCTTAACGATGGGACGCCATCGCCTGCGCCTCCCCTCCTACCGAGGAAACGGGAAAGAAGATCACAATGGGTGTTTATTTATGCAATTTGGTATAAGCGGCCGGATGTCGGCGCCAATCAAGGCGCGGCGTTCCTGTTTTCGAGGCGCACCGACAGGCCTGGCTTGCGCACCCAAATGCGGTTGCAATCGGATCGTTTCGCCAATTCCTCGATCAGCGTCAGCAACTGCTGTTCGGCGGAAAACGCGGTTCCCCCGCTCCCGGGGTTGCGTAGCGCATCCACCTCTTCCGGGCTGGTCACCCAGCGCAAAAATAAATCTTCGTCGGAAATGTCGGGCCCGCCGAACTTTTCCCGCATCTCGCCCAGGGACGGATCGGACGGTTCCTGAGCGATCAATTCCCGGGCGCGCTTGCGATCCAGTATTTTGTCCCTGACATCGGCATCCATTTCGCGCACCGCTTCCTCGCCGTAGCGGCCGAGGGCATAATCGATGGTCTGATCGGTCACCTCCCGGTAGCGTTCGCCGACGATGACGTTGATCACCGCCTGGCTGCCGACGAACTGCGATAAGGGCGTGACCATGATCGGATAACCGAGTTCGGCGCGCACCCTGGCGGTTTCCTCCAAGGCTTCGGCCAGCTTGTCTTCCAATCCGACAAGGCCGAGTTGATGTTTCAAGTTGGAGATCATGCCGCCCGGAATCTGGTGCTGGAATTGGGCCTGGTCGTAATGCAGCGGCGCCCCGACTGTAAATCCGTGGCGTTCGGCGATGGCCAGGAAATGCTCGGACACCGGGCGCAACGCGTCTTCGTCGATGAGCGGTTCGAAGCCGAGGGCGCGGGCATTGGCGGCGATGTTGAATATGGACGGATTGGACGAAGCATCGGCCAGCGGCGGGATCGCCGTGTCGATGGAGCGGAAGCCGGCCTTGATCGCTTCGAGGGCGCTCAACGGGCCGAGGCCGGTGGTGCAATGGGTATGGAACTCGGCCGGCACGCCGCCGGCGTTTTCCAGGAATATGGGTGCCAGGGTCTGCATGCGGTCCGGCGTCAGAAGACCGCCCGGGTCTTTCAGGCACAACCGGTAGACCGGCATTTTGGCGGCGGCGCGCACCCGTTCGGCGAAATATTCGTCGGTGTGGCGCGGCGAGACCGAAAAGGTGATGCTCATGATCGGCCGCAATCCGCATTCCAGCGCCAGCTCGACGCGCCGGCGCATGCCCGCCACCTCGTTCCATGGATCCAAGAAGCGCAGCTCGTCGATACCGTTCTCCTTGACCAGCTCGAGGCAGCGCCGGAACATCGACGGCGGGTCGTAATTGAAGGTGTTGATGCGGCTCGCCATCATGCGCAGCGGCGTCTGTTCGAGCCGCGCCGCAACCTCGCGGATGCGCTGCCACGGCTCGTCCCTCAATTCGCGCACGGCTTTTTTGAAAAAGGACGAACCGACCAGCTCGATGGCTTCGTATCCGGCCCGGTCCATGCGCTCCAGGACCGGCAGGATCATTTCGGTCGTCAGGTTCGAGGCCCAGAGGCTGAGCGCCCCGTCCCTCAAGGTGGTGTCGTTGAACCTGATCTTCTCGCTCATTGACCGGCATCCGGTTCGATCAGGAAGATGTCCTGACCGAGGCTCACCGGCTCGGCGTTGGCCACCAGGATTTCGGCGATCACACCGCGGGTACCGGCGCGGATGGCGTTGTAGACCTTCATCACCTCGATCAGGCCAAGGGTGGTGTCTGCATCGACGGGCGCGCCCTTTTCGACGAAAGGCGGCGCTTCGGGATTGGCCGCCGCGTAGAAGACGCCGACCATCGGCGCCTTGACCGCGACTAGTCCGGGCCGCTGCGCTCGCGCGCCGGCGGCGGGCGCCGGTGCCGCCTCCGGCGCGGCGTCGCTCGGTTCAGGTTCGATGTCCGGCGCCGGTGGGTAGGCATGTGGATGATCCGGCGACGACAACGATCCCCTGCTCACGGTCAGCCTCAAATCGCCCATATCCAGATCCATATAGTCGAAGCCGGAGTCATCGATCAGTTCCAGAATCTTCTTTATTTCCGCATCGGACAGTTTCATCGCCGCCAATCCCAACCGATTTTTAACATCCCCGGTTCGCGCCGCCAGAATGTCATCGCCACCCCGATGCCGCCTTGAGCGGTATCAAGAAGCGCCCGACGATGGCGCGCCCCCGGCGGCTTCCACGGCCGGGGCTTCCGCCGGCCGGCGTCGCGCCCGGCGCTCGCGGTAGGCGACATAGGTGGCGGCCGCGAAGATGATGCCGCTGCCGATCCAGGTCCAGACGCTCGGCACCTCGGTAAAAAATATAAAGCCGGCGATGGCGGCCCAGATCAACTTGGCGAAATCGAACGGCATCACCAGGCCCGCATCGGCGTATTTCAACGCCTGGGTCAGGCAAAGCTGCGCCGTGATCCACGCCGTTCCCAGCAACGCCATCCAAAGGAGTTCCTCGGCGCTCGGCCATTTCCAGAAGGGGAGAGCGGCGGCGAAGGTGATCGGAATGAGGATCAGCACACCGTAAAAAGTAATGGTCACGCTGGCCTCGCTGCGTGACAGGATCTTGATGACCACGATCGTCAGCGCCCAAAACGCCGCCGAACCCAGCGCATAAATCGCGCCGACGCTGATCGCGCCGGCGCCCGGGCGGAGGACCACCATGGCGCCCAGAAACCCAAGGAAGAGCCCGGCCCAGCGCCGCGTCCCCATGCGTTCTTGCAGGAACAGGACCGCCATCACCGTTACGAACAAAGGTGTCGTGAAACTGTAGGCGGCGATTTCGGCGACCGGAACCAGCGTCACCGCCAGGAAGAACAGCATCAGCGACGCCGCGTTGAGGACGCCGCGCAGGCCGATCAGCCCGATCTTCCGGGTCTTCAGCGGTTGCACCCCGTTGCGGACCACCAGCGGCACCAGCGCCACCAGGCCGAACAGGTTGCGGAAAAAGGCAATTTCGAGCGGATGCAGGTTTTCCGCCAGGAAGCGGATAGCGACGACCATGCCGGTAATCAGGATGGTGAAGGCCAGCATCAACAAGATGCCGCGCAGATTGGCAAATTTGCTCAGCTCGAATTGTCCTTAGACGCGTATAGCACCGGGGAAGGTCCGAATATCCGAAATTACACCGAAGCCCGCACTATAGCGTTATTGTCCGCCCCATGGCGTTATTGATTGTCGGGCACCCAGCGGAAGGTGATGCGGCCGCCGACGTTATTGCACAGCCGCTCGACGGCGGGCCGGGTTCTGCCCGCGGGCCTTAAACTGTTGATCATCAAGCGGCCGGTGCTGGCCAGGTTGGCGCCAACCTCGACGCAGGCTGATTTTGGAACGCCGCCGGCGACCACGGCGACATCGCCCAATTTCCGTTCGGAACGGAGCGGCCCGCCATAGACGTGGGTGGCCGGGGCGCCGCCGGTTGCGGCGTATTCCATCTGCACCAAAAGGCCGCGCGACAGGTTCGCCGTCTCCGCCTTTTTCGGCCATGGAATAAACAGGTACGCGGCCGTTGCCAGGATGATCAAACTGGCGGCGATGCCGCCGGCCATATAGGTTTGCCGGCGGTGGATCAATTTCTTTATGCTCAGCCGGTTTGCCTTGGCGCCGCGCCGCTCGCCGCCCTCGGCTTCCTTTTGGCGGTCATATGCGAGCGCTTTTTTGATACGGTGATCCTTGATCTCGCGCATCGCCTGGACCACGGCGCGGGCGATGACCGGGAACCGTTCTTTCGGCATTTCGTCGGGGATCAGCTCGGAAATCTCGGAACTCAGCCGGTCTACCTCCTCTCCGTCGTCCTTGCGGGTAAACAGCGACTGAATAACCTGGACCGCGTTGACGCGCAGGGTAAGCGGCGCGCCGGCGCCTTCGATATAAGCGATCAAACCGGTTTCGGGGTCTTCGAACAAGGTTTCCCAATCCACATTGCCGGTTGCGGTCTTGGGCCATTCGTTGCAATTCAGATTGGGCTCGGACATTCAGCTGTCGACATTTCAAAAGGATGTTTCCGGCGGCGGCACTAACTATATGGGTATCGCGGCCGCTTTTTATAAGCCGCATCGGGCGATTTCCGCATTTCAGCGAATGCGCCGCATGTCGAAACTAAATCCGACGGCTGTCAATCGCCGTGTCAATCGTGTGGCTTTATCAACGGTATCGGTCGGCAATGGCATGCTCAGGCCGTGGCGATTCCCGCCCAGGCGAGACCGCCGACCACGAGAAACAGCGACCATTGAAACAGTTTGTAGACCGCGCCCGGCAAGCCCGACGTCGAAACCACCAGCAAATGCACGGCGCCCCAGGCGGCGAACTGCAACGCCAGGTAGGCGACAACATAGCGTAGTGCCTGCTCGCCGGCGCCGACGAAGCCGGCATAGAGCAGCACGAAAGGCGGCAGGACCAGGGCCGCGGTCGACATATGCCAGACAAATTCCATGACCCGCTTGGCCGTCGGATCGAAAGAAACGCCGAGCATCGGCAGGAAGAATTGCCTGCGCCCGATAGTGCTATGCCCGGCCAGCATAAAGGCCGCGGCCAGGCCGGAAGCGATCAAAAACCAGTTCATTATAGGACGCCTTCGGTGCCGCCCAACCGTTTAAAGCCGGTGGCCTTCGGCCCGCCGCCGGAGAATTTTTTCACCTTTTCGGAAAAATCGGCAAAGTAGGGCTGACCTTGCAGATGTTTGAGGGTTTCTTCTTGGTCCCAATGACCGATATGAATGCGCCCGCCGCCGTCATTGCTGACGTTGCATTGATAAGAGAAGCGGCCGCGCAGCCTGTCGTCGGCGTCGATCTGCCCGGTAAATGTATCGATGGCTTCCTGCCATTCCGCTTCGTCGCCGGAAAAATCATACTCTATTACGATCCCGAACATTCCTCGTCTCCTTCAGTTGCGTGGTTACCCGTTGACTAGCCTGGACCAGTATAAAGACCCCTGAGATAATGATAAAATTTATTTATCTCATATCGTAATATTGATAATATCAATATATGATGGATTTGAACCTGTACCCGGTTTTCATCGAAATCATGCGCCATGGTTCGGTTTCCAAGGCCGCCGATGCCCTCGGCCTGACCCAGCCGGCGACCAGCAACGCGCTTGCCAGATTGCGCGCGCAGATGGCTGATCCGCTCTTTGTGCGCACCCGGGGCGGCATGCTGCCGACCCATTTCGCCAAAGAAATCCTGCCCCGCATCGAGCGCTCGGTGGAAACCTTGCGCGGCCTGCCGGCGGACGCGCCGCAGGCGCTGCCGGCAATCGGCTCCCTCAAACGGCATTTCACCATCGTCATGTCCGATTTGGAGGAAACCCTTTTCCTGCCGGAAATGGTCGAGCGGTTGGCCGAGGCGGCGCCAAGGACCAGCATCGAAGTGATGCAGTTTCAGCGCCAGGGCCTGCAGGAAAACCTGGAAAAAAGCCGCACCGATTTCGTCCTCGCCAATCTCCTGGCGCCGGTCAAAAACATCGTTTCCAGACCGATGTCCCGGCAAAGCTTCGTTTGCGTGGCAAGGCGCGGCCATCCGGCCCTCGGCGAGCCGCTGTCGCTCCCGGTCTACACCTCCCTCGGCCATATCCTGGTGGCGCCCGACCGGGGCGGCACCCGCGGCGTCATCGATGAAAGGCTCAAAGAGGTCGGTGAACGGCGCCAGGTGGTTTGCTCCGTGCCCCATTTCCTCTCGGCCTGCGCCCTTACCGCCCGCTCCGATCATCTGTTGACCGTGCCGCGCCTCCTCGGCGAAAAAATTGCCGGAAATTTCGGCCTCGATTTGCATGAACTGCCCTTTTCCATGCCAGGCTTCACCATCAGCCTGCACTGGCACCGGACCCGCGACAGCGACCCCGAACATGCCAGTTTCAGGAATTTCGTGATGGATTTAATTGCCGAAATATCCCTGCGCCCGGGTTGAGCGGACACAAACACTGGAAATCCAGAATCAAGTTCGGATCCGGCGTCAATTTGGTGCGCCGGCGGCCTGTATCGGCGGCTGGAATTTGCCTGCAATAGCAAATGGAAAAAAATAGACGCCAATACCCGATGCCGAATTTTCTTGCACCTGAGGCCAGGACCGCGCACATTACGGGTACCGGTTACACATTACCCTGGCGTACCCGCTTAGATGCGTCTGCACTTCGCTGCGATACCCCCGAGAAATAGTGGAGCCATACGACACCGCGATGCCGCAGAAGGCTGCTCGCGTTTACTTGATACATTAGAGAGGCGAGACGATACATGACTACCGGAACCGTAAAGTGGTTTAACCCGACCAAAGGATATGGCTTCATCGAGCCGAGCGACGGCTCCAAGGATGCCTTTGTACACATTTCCGCCGTCGAACGGGCGGGATTGGGAACTCTCAACGAAGGGCAAAAGGTCGAATACGAGCTGGTGCCCGGTCAAAACGGCAAGTCTTCGGCGGAAAACCTGGTCATCGTCGACTGACGCCTCCCGTTTGACCATCTTCCTGGTCCTGGTGCCGGTCACGAGCCCGCTGATCTAAAGCGGCGGCTTGCCGGCGACCGGGCTTTTGGCGGTATTGGCGGCGCTGCTGCGCATGCTTATGCGCGGATCGCCCGCAACGCACAGCAGTTTGGCGCGCGAACCCGCGCCGCTGGATTGAGCGGCGGCGGGGCCGAAGCCGGGTTAGTTCCGGGGGACGATATGGGCGGCGAAGGTCTGATAGACGATCTTACCGTCCCGGATGACGAATGTGTCGGAACCGATATGGTAGTCGTTATCCTCGGTCTGCGCTTTCCAGAAAATGTAGGCGAATTCCCCATTGACCGAACTGCGCAGCATTTCGAAGCTGGGCGTGCCCTTGCCGAAATCGGCGAAAAAGGCGGTAAATGCGGCGCGCAGGGCATCCAGCCCCTGAAGCCGCGCGTCGGGAACCTCCATTACGGACTCTTCGGTGTAATCGGCAAGCACACCTTCCATATCGCCCGCTCCGAAGCAGGTCAAATGGTGATTGAGAACGTCTTCCGTACTGGCCATGGTGCCTCCTAAACTTTTGAAAATATTACGACAGTTTGTCAGCCCATTCTAAAAATTAAGCGGCGAAACGCAATTCACGGAACCGAGAGGGTGACGGCCAAGTCGCCATGCGCAACGGGCCGCAACGGGTTGCCTCGAAAATCGCATCTTTATTATAGCCGGAATGGCGATTTGTGCCCGCTGCCGGCCGGCTTGAGGGTAGCGGTATCGGGTTGGCCGGTGTTCCGGTTAATCGCCGGCTTGCGCGTAGCGGTCGGCGAGGAATCCGAGGATATCGCCGATACTGATGATACCCTTGACGCCGCCGTCCTCGACCACCGGCATGTGGCGGAAGCCGCCTTCCTTCATCAGGTCCTGCACCTTGGCGAGCGGCGTTTCGCTGACGCAGGCGGTGACTTTGCGGGTGGCGATATCGCCGACCTGAACCTCGGCGGCCTTGGCGCCGAACCTGCCAAAGGCGCGGACGATGTCCCGATCCGACAACATGCCGCAGAACTTGCCGCTGTCATCGACAACGACAATGATTCCGATACCGGCGCCGAAAATTGTGATGGTGTCGTTGCCGAGGCCGCCTTCGATCAGGCTGTAGTGAACCGCCAGGTTCATGTCGTCGTTGCCGTCCTCGCCAAAGAAACCGCCGTTTTTGCCGCTGGCGAAGACGGTGTCGTCGCCCGAGCCCGCGTAGACCCAGTTATGATCGCCGAGCGCCGTTACCTCGTCGTTGTCCGCACCGGTGTAAATCCCGGAATGCCCGCCGTAGGCGCTGACGATGTCATCGCCGCCCGCGGTCGAAATGTCAGCCGCGGTACCAAAGGCAACGACCACGTCGTCGATGGCGTTGCCGGAGATCACCTGGCTGTCGGCGTAGCTCTGGTGGAAGTTGTAGTAGCTGTAGAAATGTGAACCGGAAATGCCCGAGAGTTCGCCTGCGTAGACCGCATCGGCATCGCCCGCGCCCCAAAGAAGCGCATTATCGGATTCGTAGATCAGATGCCCCGCCAGCGCCGCGGCGCCGCCGGCCAGGTGCTCGACGACGTCGGCACTGGATTCCACGCCGGTGCGCCCGTCGGCGTTGGCATCCGCGTAGCCGGCAAAGGCCATTTCCTCGAGGAAGGCGCCGCCGGCGTTATCCATGCCCGTTTCCAGGGCGTAAGCGGCATGGTCCAAGGTATGTTCGATGCCGTCGACGGCGTTTTCGAAGGCGCGGGTAACGCTGTCGCCGGCCGTGCTATCGGTGAAGCCCATGGCTGCGGCCATCGTGCTGGTGTCAGTCAGGATGTCCCCGACATTGGCGGCGATATCGTTCAGGCCGTCCAGGCCCTCTTCCGTCCAGTCCCAGGGATTGGGCAACTGAGGCGCCGGTTCGGTGGTGCCGGTCTCCGTCTCGCCGATCATGGAGTCCCCGGTTCTTGCGGCAGGACCGGCACCGCAGGACACCGGGTCGGTTCTTGAAGCGGAAAGGATCGCCAACAATGCCGCAATGGGGACAAGCGAACCCGTCATT
>NZAK01000091.1 GCA_002687515.1 Rhodospirillaceae bacterium | reverse complement strand
CAAAGGCATCACGGCGCGGCACGCTCCTAACCGGAAACCGGCAGGCGCCGTCACAATGGGTGTTTATCTGTGCAGGTTGGTATAAGCGCCGGCGGGCGCCAGATATCAAATGTTTGTGAGTTTGTTGAAACGGTCAAGTCCGTTGTTGATGGCTTCCGCATTGCACGGACTATTTGGCGGATTGGCGAGTTTAGCCGGGTGCAGTCTTGGGTCCAGCCTTTTCCGGTGGCAAGCGGATCCGTTCCCTGCGCGCAGCGATTGGTAGCTTTACGTTTGCCCGGAATCCTCATCCAGGTTGGTCCGGGATAGTGATTCTTGCGCTCTGGGCATCTGGTTCAGGCTCTCGACGACCGCCTCTATTCCGTGTTGATTGACCAGCAATTCCAATCCGATCTCAACCTCGCCGCGCTTCTCCTCCGGCTTTTCGTCGCGTTCCACTTCCCGTTCCACGTAGGTCAGGGCATTTTCCTCACAGACCTGGACGCACCACGGCTCGTCCAAAGGCGGCACACTTTCACACATGTCACATTTCAGCGGCAGGCCGGAATCGGGCTCAATAAAATAATCCCTGGACGGGCAGGCGGCCCCGCAGAAGCTGCACTCGCTGTATTCCTTGCCGTTGATCATATAGGTATGGCGGCCGTTGCATTCGGCGGGGGTATAGTCAGCGGCGCGTATCGGAACATATTCATCATTCAACTCGTCGGTCACCACCCGGATCCGCGCCCGCGCCGGGTTGATGGCGCTGTATCTCGGTTTGGCGTGAAAAGCGGAGCAAGCCATTTCACAGGCCCGGCAACCGGTGCACAAATCGATATCGACTTTAATTTCCTTGACTATTTTCGTCGCTGGACCAGCCGTCACGGTACAACCTCCAATTCACTTCAGCTACATACATATCCGGCCATGGTTTCCTAGGCAGGAACTAACTCCTCTACCGGTAAAATCCCTCTTTGCTCGAGATCGTCGGCAACATATTCCAAATCCAGCCTTTCCAGGTTCTCCCTGGTGGGAATGCCGTCTTCGTTCCATCCCTTGTATTCGTAATATTTGGACAGCAGCTCTTGTTCGAACTCTTCGTCCCTTACCGCCCAGTGGTCCTCGGGCGGCCGTTCATCCTTTCTCCGCAACCCTCTTCTTACATTCACCGCCCTAACCAGGTTTCGGATTCTCTGGGAAGTTTTCCATAACCTTTTCTTGTCCACATCCATGCCGGACGCCAGTGAGATGACCTTGGGAAAATTATTCACGTGATAGGCGACGCCGCCGCCAAACTGCCCCCTGAACGACGATACAAACCCACAGACTCCGGTGGAGTCGTCGATGTAATGCATGGCCTCATTCCACTCGACGACCTCAAAGGTCACCTGATCGGACATGTCGCTACGTTTTTCCCATTCCAGGAAATATTTCTTGAACTTTTCATCGGGCACCGCATCCCATTTTTTAACGAACGCTTCCCGCTCCTCCTGGGTGGGAAGGGGGTCCTGGGGAAAGGACCCTTCGATCTGGGTGATGCTCATCTTCTCGCCGGTGGCGATCATCAGGAAGAAAGCGGGGTTCAGCTTGCCCAGCTTGATCGGCAACTGCTCGAATTTCTTGGTGGTATTGTGATCGTATGCCTCGGCGCCGTTGCCGATCAGTTCCGCCGCCTTGGAAACACTGTGGGCCAGAATATCGCCGATCCCTTCCCGGTGTACAATTTTATCCAGCAGGTAGAAAAATCTTCCCTTGGTATCTTCGGGCATTTCCGGAAAGTCTTTGTCGGTCAATATGCCGGCATCCAGCAACTCGAGCGCGAAGGCTATGGTTTGCGGCATGGCGTAGGAATCGACGCCATACTCCTGGGCCACACCGAGGATATCATAGGTGAAGTCTATTTCCTGGAAGGCCGCCATATGGTAGGTATCCTTGCCGAAGCATTTGTAGGCAAATCTGGGCCGTCCCGGCCAGTTGATTACGATCCGGCATTTCTTCGCGCAGTTATAGCAACCCGTCTGCCGGTCCATATTATCAAATTTCAAATCCGTCCATCGTTGTTGAAGCTCGTCGCTCCAGTAATCTTTTATCCGCGTACGCGCGTTGCCCCAGGAAAAATGATTGTGGTGGAAACTGTCATCTTCATCCTGCGCCATCCAGTCCCCGTTGTCGGAGCCCTCGCCAATTTTTTTATGCAGGGCCTGGGTTATCTCGAACAGTTCCTCCGGCTTAGCAATATTAAGGTCCTTGGTGCCGCGCACGGCAATTGCCTTAAGGCGTTTGTCACCCATGATCACGCCGACCCCGCGCGCCGCGCTGGCGTGGTTGTGGTCGATTGAAGCCATGTAGACCACGTTTTCACCGGCCAGACCAATAGCCGCCACTTGGACTTTTTGATCGTCCAGTTCTTTCTTCAGGAAGTCCTGGGTTTCCGTGGTGCCTTTCCCCTTAAGGTGAGACGCATCACGTATTTCGACGGTGTCGTTATTTATGTACAGATAAACCAGATCCGGTGCCTTGCCACGAATGATGATCCTGTCATAACCGGCATATTTCAGTTCCGGTCCGAAAAACCCTCCAAACAACGAATGCGCCATCAAGTTTGTCTGCGGGGAAAAGGTATTCACCGCGGTACGATTGGCGGCGGGAGCAGGCGTGCCATGCAAAAGGCCGGTACTGAATATCAACAGGTTGTCTGGAGAAAACGGGTCGGTGTCAGGCGGTACCCTTTCGAACAATATCTTGGCGGCAATCCCTTGCCCGCCCAAGAAAAGTTCGGTGTCGCGGGGGTCCGTTTCCACCTTTTCGATGCCTCCCCTGGATAGATCGATTTCCAGGTTATACCCGGTCTCGGCGTACCTCATTTACTTACCTCCGTTGCCTCAAGCAATTCCTTGTTCCCATCCACCGCAACCGGCGGGCCGCCTTCCTGCTCCCCTGGCAAGGGTCTGGAAGAGGATGGAAGGGGTGTCAGCGATCTCATCAAAACGAAAGCCGCCTGCAATGCCGACGTAGGACAGAGCGGAAAACATTCCTTGCAGTCCCAGCATTCTCTCTGGGCGATCTCCGGGACGAAGCTGATCTCCCGGTTCGCCCCCCGGTCGAGGAAGCCGATCGCGTTTTTCTGCTTGATCTCGGTACAGTACCTTACGCACATGCCGCAGAGAATGCAGAATGAAGGCTCTTTCGTGAAACGGTCTTTGTCGGCCCCATATTCCTCGGCCAGTGACTGCAACAACCCGGACTCCGGGGCATAAGCCAGCAACTGCTCGGTCAGAACCTTGCGAATTTCATCTATCTGCTCGGAGCGGGTTGTTACCACCAGATCCTCACTCACCGGGTGTATGCAGGCGGCAACCAGGCTCGTCCCGCCGCCGGCTTCGGCTTCCACCGTGCACAGCCGGCAACTGCCGACAGGCTTCAGCGCATCGTGGTGGCAGACGGTAGGAATGGAAATCCCCGCACTCTGGGCGGCGCCCAGGATGGTCATATCTTCCTCTGCCGTGACGTCCTTGCCATCAATCGTTAAGGAGACTTCGCTCATATTTTAATGTGCACTCCGTTTTACCCTAGAGGAAATTTGGTTGCGCCCGCGCTTGTCCGCGAAGACCAGCGACAGCATCGGACCGATGGCGGAAACTGGCATTGATTAAGGTCAAGTGCGGCGCTGTCTAATCTTCGTATTGTGGGCGGGATCGGCGGGTATGGCGGCGGAAAATTAGCTACCCTTGAGGCCGCAATATTGATAGTTTTCCGCCTCTTCGGAGCTCATCTGGAGAATGCCGGCTCAGGCATATACGAATAAATCTAAACGTCTTTAGGTCACGGAAAAGCATGAAACAGGAAACATCCGGGGAGAACGATCCCCAGCGCCCGCCTTTGACTGCCGGCAGCATCGCCAATCCCATGGATCGTCAAGTGGACGACGACGCCCTTGCAGAGGTTCGGGATTCGCTGGAAGGCCGTTCCCTCGATCGCGAGTATCTGATCGAGAATCTGCACGCCGTCCAGGACCTTTTCGGGCGCCTGAGCACCCGCCATCTCGCCGCGCTGGCTTCGGAAATGACCCTGCCGCTTAGCGATGTCTACGAGGTCGCTTCCTTCTATCACCATTTCGAAATCGTCCAGGACAGCGGTAACCACCAGAGACCACCCGTCTTGCGGATCTGCGACGGAATCGCCTGTGAAATGGCGGGAGCGGATCAACTGATCGAAGATGCAAAGAAGGTTCTTGGGGACAAGGTTCGGGTGCTTCGGGCGCCCTGCGTCGGCGCCTGCCATCAGGCCCCGGCCGCCATGCTCGGGCAGCGCCGGATCGAACAGGCAACGGCGGAAATACTCGGCGATGAAGTGGAAAAAGGCGGCACCGACCCGATCATCCCGGACTACCGGAATTTGAACGATCATATCGGCGACGGGGGATATAGCATGCTGCGTGCCTGCCGGGCGGGAGAAAAAGACCGGGAAAAGGTGATCGGGGAGATCGAGGAAGCGGGCCTCCGGGGCATGGGCGGAGCCGGCTTCCCGACGGCCAGAAAGTGGCGCTTTTTAGATGGCGCGTCCGGACCGCGGGTCCTGGTCATCAACGCCGACGAGGGCGAACCCGGAACCTTCAAGGACCGGCATTGTCTGGAGACCGAGCCGCACAAGATTCTGGAAGGGGTGCTGATCACCGCCTGGGCGATCCAGGCGGAGGCGGTTTACATCTATCTCCGGGACGAATATCCCGAAATCAGGGACCTGCTGAAAACGGAAATCGAGGCGGTCCGGTCGGCGGGTTTGGCCGGCGGGATGGAAATCCACCTGCGGCGCGGCGCCGGTGCCTATATTTGCGGCGAGGAAAGCGCGCTTCTGGAAAGTATCGAGGGAAAACGCGGGCTGCCGAGAAACCGGCCGCCCTATCCCGCGCAACGGGGTTTGTTCGGCCGGCCGACCATCATCAACAACGTCGAGACCATGTTCTGGGTCGGCGAAATCCTGACCCATGGCGCCGAATGGTACTTGAACGAGGGGCAACCCAGGTTCTATTGCGTATCGGGCCGTGTGCAGAATCCCGGTGTGATCCGCGCCCCTTCAGGCGTAACAGCCCGCCAGCTTATCGACGAGCATTGCGGCGGCATCAGCGATGGCCATGTCTTCAAGGGGTTTCTACCGGGCGGCGCGTCCGGCGGTATCCTGCCGGCCTCGATGGCGGACCTGCCGCTGAAATTCGGTGAATTGGAGGAACATGGCTGCTTCGTCGGCTCCGGCGCCTTGGTGGTCCTTTCCGACGCCGACGACATCCGCCAGGTGGTCGCCAACCTGTTGCGTTTCTTCGCCAGCGAAAGCTGCGGCCAGTGCACACCCTGCCGGATCGGCTCGGAAAAAATGCTGCGCCTGGTCGAGGCATCCGACTGGGACCAGGGCCGGATCGAAGATTTGATCGGGGTGATGCGGGGCGCATCCATCTGCGGCCTAGGGCAGGCGGCGCCGAACCCGGTTGCCGCGGCTTTCCGGTTTTTCGAAGACGAGTTGGAATAGTTCCCGGAATTGGCGGCGGGCAGCCCCCGGGCGCGTCAGTGCTTGGTTAAATATATCATCGCCTTAAGGTGCTTTGATACCTCGGACTGGCTCATATGCAGATTGTCGGCGATTTCCCGGGGGGAAAGGTCTTTTTCCTGCAAGAGCACCATGATCTGACTGATTGCCAGCTTGTCGACGATCATTTCATTGAACAACAAATTCAGCTCGTCGCTGGCAAAAAACTCTTCGTACCCCTCCCTGCTTTCAAAGCGTACGCGCAGTTTCTCCCTTTCCACCAGCTTGATATAGGGGAGTAAATTGGTGATCGCGTCGAGCTTCAACTTCAATGTCTCCTGGTCCATGCCTTCACCGCTGCCGAGGGGGCCCATCTCGACCAGATTGTCGGTAAATTCGGCGACGATTTCGGCGTAACGGACGCCTTCCGATGCGGATACCGATTCAAGCCGCAGCCGGTCTGGGTTGATCCCCGAATATTCCAGCAATTTCTTTCCCAGATGCATCATGCTCAATGCATCGTAATTTCCTTCCGTGATATAATGGCAGTCTCCCAGCCAGCAGCCGCCGACAAACACACCGTCGTTGCCGTTGGCGAAGGCACGGAGCACGAATGCCAGGTCGACCCGGCCCGAGCACATCACCCGGATCACCTTTATATTGGGGGGATATTGGTAGCGGGAAACGCCGCACTGGTCGGCCCCGGCGTAACTGCACCAGTTGCACAGGAATCCCAGGATTCGTGGTTTGAAATTAGCCATTCTCAAGTCGCTCCCACAATTATCCGTTCACGCCCCATCGATCTGGCGGAAGATTTCATCGTCGGTGAAATGTTTCAGAAAAATAGCACCGGTCGGGCATTTGGCGTTACAGAGACCATCGCCCTTGCAAAGGACCGGATTGACCCGCGCCTTCTTGCCCTGAGGTGTGTTGTAAAAATCGATGGCATCGTAAGTGCAGGCCGTCATGCATGCCTCGCAGGCGACGCAGTTCATCTCATTCACATCGCAAATGGCGCCGGTGGCGGTGACCGAATCCTTTGACAGCAAACTGATGGCGCGGCTCGCCGCTCCAAAAGCCTGGCTGATGGTTTCCGCTATGTCCTTCGGATAGTGCGCGGTGCCGCAGAGGAAAACCCCGTCGGCGGCGAAATCCACCGGCCTCAGCTTGACGTGGGCTTCCTGGAAGAAACCGTCCGGACTCAACGGCACCTTGAACAACTTCGACATTTCGGAACTGGTGGATGACGGAACGATCGCGGCGGCCAGCGCCACCAGATCGGCACTGAGGGCAAGCTTCTGGCCCAGGATGGGATCGCTGACGGTAACCCTCAGGATTTCCCGGCCTTCCTCCTCGGCGGCTTCAACCAGGGGCTTGTCGTCGGGCTCGTAGCGAATGAACCGGATCCCCTTTTCCGCCGCCTCCCGGTAATAATCCTCTTTGAACCCGTAGGTTCGCATATCCCGGTAGATGATGTAGATGTCGCGCTCGGGCGCGGCCTCTTTCAGCGCCAGGGCGTTCTTGACGGCTTGGCCGCAGCATACCCGGCTGCAATAGTTTCTGTCCTCCGTCCGGCAGCCGACACACTGGATCATCGCCACGCTCTCGGCGTTCACCACGGTTTCTTCCTCGCCGGCGATTCGCTCTTCCAGCTCGAGCAAGGTCAGTACCCGATCGTCCTGCCCATAAAGATATTCGTCTGGCCTGTGTTCTTCGGCGCCGGTGGCGACGATGGCCGCGCCGTGGCGTATCTCCCTGATCCTTCCTTCGGCGAGCACCCTGGTGGTGAAATTCCCGACATAGCCCGATACCTCTTCGATGTTTGCGCCGGTCAGGACGTGTATCGAGGGATGGCGGTAAACCTTGCCGGCGATATCATCCAGGTATGCCTGCACATCGACGCCGTCTAGGGTGGTGTGGAGCCGGCGCGCCATGCCTCCGAGGTCGGCATCCTTCTCCAGCAGATAAACCTCGAAGCCCTGTTCGGCCATATTGAGGGCGCTGGTCATGCCGGCGACGCCGCCGCCGATGATCAGGACCGCCTTGTCCATCGGCAGTTCCATTTCCTGCAAAGGCTGCAAGAGGGCGGACCGGCCGACCGACATGCGGACGATGTCCTTCGCCTTGGCGGTGGCTTCTTCCGGTTCCCGCGAGTGCACCCAGGAGCAATGCTCCCTGATGTTCGCCATATCCATGAAATACTGGTTTATGCCGCCTTCGCGCACCGTGTCCCGGAACAAAGGTTCCAGGGTCCTTGGCGTGCAGGCCGCGATAACCACCCGGTTGAGCCCTTTTTCTCGGATCACGTCCGAGATTTCCTGGGCATTATCCGTGGAACAGGCAAACAGGCTTTCCTGGGCATGCGTGACGTTATCCAGGGTGCCGGCATATTCGACAACCGATGGAACGTCGACCACCCTGCCGATATTCGCCCCGCAATGGCAAACGAACACCCCCACCTTGGGTTCCTCTTCGGAAACATCGCGTTCGTCGGGGTACTGCCGCTCTCGGTCCAGTTTTCCGCGCTGGGTGGCAAGCAGCTGACCGCAAAGAGCGGCGGCGCCGCTGGCGGTCACCACCGATTCGGGGATATCGCGCGGCCCGTGGAAGGCGCCACTGATAAAAATTCCCGGGCGGGTGGTCTCGATGGGATTGACCGGATTGGTCTCGCAGAAGCCGTGCGGCTCAAGCTCGATGCCGAATTTCTCGGCCAGATCCGCAGCGTCCTTGGGCGAACTTATGCCGACCGACAGGACGATCAGGTCGAACTCTTCTTCCTGCACGCCGTTATCGTCGGTGGCGTACCTGATGGTGACGTTGCCGGTTTCGGCGATCTCCTTGCCGATCGACACGTAGCTTCTGATGAATCGAACCTTCGGCAGGTCCCGCGCCCGCTGATAATAGCGTTCGAAATCCTTGCCGAAGGCGCGGATATCGTTGTGGAACACGGTGGCTTCAAACTCGGTGTCATGTTCCTTGGCCAGAATCACCTGCTTCTGGGTATAGGCGCAGCAAACGGCCGAACAATAACTGTTGCCGCCTTCGATCACCTGGCGCGACCCGACGCATTGAATCCAGGCGATCTTCTCCGGATGCTTGCCGTCGGAAGGACGCTTGACCGCGCCTTCGTAGGGACCGGTGGAAGACAGCATGCGCTCGAATTCGAGGCTGGTTACGACGTTCTTCATCTTGCCATAGCCATAGTCGCCCCGCACCGACGGGTCGAAAGTCTCATAGCCCGGCGACAGGACGACGGCGCCGACCTCGACTTCCACATTTTCTGGCTTTTGATGAAGATCGATGGCCCCGTGCTGACAGACGCCCGCGCAAATGCTGCATTTTTCCTCGGTATGGAAGAGGCAGGTGTCGGGGTCTATGTAACTGATCAGCGGCACCGCCTGGGAAAAATGTATATGCACGGCCTTGGTCAGGGACATGTTTTGATTATATGGATCAGGCACCTCGGCCGGGCAGTATTCGAAACAGGTGGTGCAACCGGTACAAATGTCCTCGTCAACGTATCTGGGTTTTCTGTGCAGCAATATCCGGAAGTTTCCTGTTTCCCCTTCGACACGAGCAATTTCGGTGTTGGTCAGGATTTCGATATTGGGATGCCTGCTGGTTTCGATGAACTTCGGAGATTCAATGCACATCGCGCAGTCATTGGTGGGAAATGTCTTGTCGAGTTGGGACATCTTGCCGCCGATGGCCGGTGATTTGTCGACCAGGAAAACCTTGAAGCCGGTTTCGGCGAGATCAAGGGAGGCTTGAATACCGCTGATTCCGCCGCCGACAACCAATACATCTCCGATATTCTCGTTTCTGGATCTGGGTATGTTGTTCAATTTCTATCTACCTTGAAAACTGGTTTGAATACGGGTGCCGCGCGGCCGCATTACCGTCGACCGCTTACATAACTTCCTGGACGATTTCAGTGATGTCCTTGATCTCCAACACTTGACCATCCTCCAGGCCGAGGCTGCTGTCGGTAAAATTCGTGATGCAATATGGACAGGAAGTAACCAGCACCTCGGCGCCCACATCGATGGCTTGTTGTAACCTTAGATCGGCGAACCTTTCCCCCTTGGGCGTTTCCATCCAGATCCTGCCGCCGCCGCCGCCGCAACAGAGGCTGTTCTCCCGATAATCCGCCATCTCGGTCACCTCGGTGCCAAGGACGTGCTTCAAGACGGCCCGGGGGGCGTCAAATATCCCATTATGCCGGCCCAGGTAACAAGGATCGTGATAGGTGACTTTCTTTTCAAACGCTTTGGTGGACTGAAGCCGGCCCGTATCCAGCAGCTCGCACAGGAACTCCGACATATGGACAATTTCAAAAATGGCGTTGAATTCCGGATACTCGTTTGTGAAGGTATGGTAACAATGGGGGGAGGAAACCAGAATTTTCTTCACCCCGTGATCGATGAAAGTCTTGATGTTTTCCTTGGCCAGGCTCTTGAAGGCTTCCTCATTTCCCGTTTTGCGAATGCTTTCTCCGCAACAAACCTCCCGAGCGCCCAGTATCCCGAAATCCACCCCGGCCTGATCGAGGATCTTGGCGGTGGCGACAGCCACCTTTTTCATGCGCGGGTCATAGCTGAAATAGCAGCCGGTATAATATAAAAATTCGGTCCCCTCGGTGAAGGTTTTCAGCCCCAGACCTTCCGCCCAATCCCCCCGCTTATCCCGTTCCATGTTGAACGGATTACCTTCAGCCATGAGGCTTCCGCCGGCAGTGATGACGGGAGCGACGGATTCGGGAAATACGTCGTATTCATTGGCAATCCTGCGCAGCGATACGCCCACCTCTATCTGATTTACGCCCCTCGGGCAGCGCTGCGGGCAGGTTCCGCAGGTGGTGCAACGCCATATGTCTTCCTGTTCTATATCGGTCAGACCGAACGTGGCCTGGCGGACAATGCGGCGCATGCTGAAGTCCCGGACCCTGTTCCAGGGACAAACAACGTCACAAATTCCACATTGATAGCAGAATTGGAACGATGCTCCGCCGTTCTCCTTTATGATGTCGGTAATTTCTTTAATCGGCTCTAGAGTATCCACTATCTTCTCTGCCTTTTCGTTAAGTTGACGTATTTGTACATGTTTCGCTCAAATTGACCGTTGATTTAGATCAATTCTAACCGGGCGGCCGGTGCCTAGTACACCCCAGCGGGAGTCCTGACCCCCTACGATCGCTTTTCCCGTTTCCTCGGTAGGAGGGGAGCCGCGGGCGATGCGGGCCCATCGGCAAGGCTTGCCGACGCCCCGAGGGAACGGGAAAAGCGACCCTTCGGGCGGCCTTTCGAGGCCCCCGGACCGCGTTGCGCGGGTCTTGTGATGCTCCAGCATCACGGCGTCCCGCGCGCCTCGCCGGATGACCTCGGAAGGCCGTCGTAGGGGGTCAGGACTCCCGCTGGGGCGTACTAGGGATCGCATCAGGCGAATACCGGCAGGCAGAAGGAGGTTTCGCGGGCGTAGCCGCAGCCTGCGCAGGCGAAGCGCGCGGTCAGCTTTTCGCACTTGACACCGCGTTCGCGCCGATGCGTCAGCCCGAGCGGCGCTTCGCAATCCGGGCAGGCGCGGGGCATCACGATAATCGCTTCCATGCTCTCTATGGAAGCGCCGTCGCGGGTGCGGAAATCCTCCTCCAGGATGATAACGCGGCGTTCGAAAGAAGCGATTCCCCAGCTTTCGAGATCGTCCAGAAGATCGTCAAAAAAGGCGATCGTTTTCGCCGCCTGCTCGCCGGCGAGTTTCTTCCCTGTTTCGGTAAACATCGATCGCGGCGCTGCCGATGCGTAGGTCAATTCCCGGCTCAGCGTTTGCACCAGCGCGTCGATCAGGCCGCGTCCGCGCAAGGCCGCCTTGGTGAAGAAGGCGCCGACGCCGAGCGCCCCCAGCTTGTCGAGCCGGTCCGCGTCCTGCACGATGCGGCAGGGGCCGACACATGGCAGCCGGTCGTCGTAAAGCGCGCGCAGCGCTTCGAGCACAGCCTCGATATCGCTGCCTTCCACCCCGAACTCGGCAAGCATCCTGCCGGCCAGGACCGCCGCATGCTCCTCTTCCGGTATGTCATCATTGTGGTATTCGCCCCCGTGAAACTTGCCCGCGTCATGGTAGAGCGCGACCAGGCACGGAAGGAATGCCTCGACCCCTTCCATTCTGGATATCCTATGGGCAATGGCCGCCGTGCGCCTTGTGTGCTCGAGGAGGAATTCCGATGCCGCCTGGCCTGCCTGATGGTTGTAGCCAGCCTCGGTCTCGACAAGCATCTTCTCGATGCCGGCGTGAAGCCCGGGAAAGCGTGCCTCCAGCATGTTTCGCACGTCGTTCATTGTAATTTCCTGGTCAGGGTTCGAGTGCCCTTGAGGTTACGATACCGCCGCCTTGATGTCGCGAAGCATGCCTTTGATGCTCAGGCACATAACCAAGTATCCTTTTGAGCGTAATTGACGGATATCAAGCAGCTTTGTGATGGTCCAGGTATTGAGCCTTGTGGCGAGCCGGATCGGAGCTGCTGGATAAAAGTTGATGCGTTCATTCGCTCGAAATTTAGAACTTATCGCAGGCGCCGCCCGACGCAGAATAATAAAGAGAACATCCTGCTAAACAGTGGGTCAGAATTGTCCCAATTAGCTGGCGCGTTCCTGCATTGTTTAGCGTGAGCTTGCGTTCTGCCCAAAAGACAAAATATTTTAAGCTATTGTTTTATAATAGAAACAATGGTGCCGCCGGAGTGAATTGAACACTCGACCTCGCCCTTACCATGGGCGCATTCGGGTACACGTAGTAAATTGATATTATTTACTTTTTCGCCCTTTTCATTTTGGCGTGTGTCAATTTTGTGACAGAACCGAATTGTGCAAAGTTGGCGAGCGCCCTAGGGTCTGTACTCAATTAGGGGATTGAACTAAACCGCTATCGCGGTATCTGAGTTTATTGTTTTGGGAAGGTCTCCCTGTCTGGCAAAATTGTGTTTTCTGACAGCACAAATCACCAGACAGGAGAACCCCGATGACCCAGATGAGCCCTCTTCGCCGCCGCATGATCGACGATATGACGATCCGTAATTTGTCGCCGGCGACACAACGATCTTACCTCCATGCGGTGCAAAGGTTTAGCCGTTATTTTAACCGCTCCCCGGACCAGCTGGATGTGGAGGATGTGCGCACATTTCAGGTTCACCTTGCCGGGCGGGGTATCTCCTGGGGCAGTTTGAACCAGACCGTCTGCGCCTTGCGTTTCTTTTATGGGGTAACGTTGGGCCGGGATGAGGCACCCGAACGCATTCCCTATGCCCGTCAGCCAAAGACGCTGCCGGTGGTGCTGAGCCAGGACGAGGTGGTGCGGTTTTTGGAGGCTGTGTCCAGCCTCAAATGCCGGACCGCGCTGACCACGGCCTATGCCGCCGGCCTTCGGGTCTCCGAAGTGGTCGCCATCAAGCTCCGTAATATCGACAGCGCCCGCATGGTTATCCGCATTGAACACGGCAAAGGCGGCAAGGACCGATACGTCATGCTGTCGGAACAACTGCTGGCCATTTTGCGCCGTTATTGGCAGCTTACACGACCAGCCTACTGGCTGTTTCCAGGCGGCACCCAGGACAAACCGCTGCACCCGACCACGATCCATGCCGCCTGCCGCTCGGCTCGATGTGCGGCGGGCCTGGACAAACGGGTCACGCCCCATACTTTGCGTCATAGCTTCGCCACGCATCTGTTGGAGCAAGGCGCCGATATCCGCATCATCCAGGCACTGCTCGGTCATCGCAATTTATCGACCACGGCGCGCTATACGCAAGTAGCGGTGACCACCATTCAGGCGACCGAGAGCCCGCTTGAGCGATTGAACCTGGAGACAATGCCACCGACGTGAGCGCGGCTCCACGCCGATCGTTGCCAACAAAGCGACCGGCACTGGAGGTCGCGGATATTTTCCGCCGCCATGGCGGCGCCTACCGCCAGTCTCATGAGGGGCATCTGAGCCGGGATCAATTGCGTGTCATGGGCGCCATCGAAGCTTGCCGCACGGCGGACCTCGGCGGTCATGTGGAGCGCTGCACCGACTGCGGTCAACAACGGATCGCCTACAATTCCTGCCGCAACCGTCACTGCCCCAAGTGTCAGGGCGGTGCCGCCATCCGCTGGCTGGAAGATCGCAAATCAGATCTGTTACCGGTGCCATACTTTCATGTCGTCTTCACCCTGCCGACGGCCATCGCCGAGATCGCTTATCAGAACAAGGCTGTGGTCTATGGCATTCTGTTCAAGGCCGCCGCCCAAACCCTGCGCACCATCGCCGCCGAGCCGAAGCATCTCGGCGCCCGCATCGGTCATATTGCCGTGCTCCATAGCTGGGGTCAGAACCTGCAGTACCATCCCCACCTCCATTGCATTGTGCCTGGTGGTGGCCTTTCCCCGGACGGAACGCACTGGATTGCCTGCCGGCCCGGCTTCTTCCTGTCCGTACGCGTGCTCTCGCGTCTGTTCCGCCGCCTGTTCCTGGAGCTTCTCGTTGCCACCCACGAGGCCGATAATCTCAAATTCTTCACCAATCTGGCGCCGCTTGCGGATGCAAAAGCTTTTGCCGACCATCTCCGCCCTTCGCGTCAGGTCGACTGGGTGGTTTACGCCAAGCGACCCTTCGCCGGGCCCGAACAGGTGCTGAGCTATCTCGCCCGTTACACCCATCGCGTCGCCATCGCCAACAGCCGTCTCCTTTCCGGCGACGATAAAGCCGTTACGTTCAAATGGAAGGATTACCGCCATCGCGGTCGGCAAAAGACCATGGTCCTCAAGCCGCACGAATTCATCCGCCGCTTCCTCCTCCATGTTCTGCCGCCGGGTTGCCATCGCATTCGCCACTACGGCATCCTCGCCAACGGTCAGCGCAAGGCTAATCTGGCACTCTGCCGCAAGCTGCTCGAAGTCGTTCACCAGGCCATCCCCGATACCGCCTCACGGTCGGAGGATGGCGAAGTGTCCTGGAAGGCCTGCCCCTGTTGCGGCGGTCTCATGGTCCGTATCGAGGTCATCGCCAAACCGGATCGCCGCCACCGTATTAAAAGGCTCGACAGTTCATGACCGGGACCGAAAGCACACCATATCAGGCGAACAGCGACCGTCTGTCAGACGGCGGCGATACCGCTTTGCCTGCGACCTGCGGCAACAGGGGTGCAACCACACCGCATGTGTGGTTTGTTTGCAAACGCCCTGGCGCGTCAGACCGTGGCGGCAATAAAAACGCCAAGAACGTCACCGAAGTATCAAAATCGCCAACCCGCCGAGCGGCGCCAAAGGATAAAAACCCATAGCATCGAGCCTCTCGGCCCGCGCTTCAGTTCAATCCGGCTTCAATGAGGTCGCGACCGAGCCAAGGCCTCCCGTCCGCGCCGCGCGACCTCACAGAACCCTCCAGATTCCATGAAGCCACGCGAACCGATACAGAGCGGCCAACGCGATATGTTCCGCTCTCGGTTGGACCAGATTCTCGACATGGGCCACGAGAAGATCATTCTGGCCGAGAATATCGACTGGCAATTTTTATCGGATCGGATGGGCGGCGTTTATACGGACGGCCCCGGCCAGCCGCCGT
>NZAK01000090.1 GCA_002687515.1 Rhodospirillaceae bacterium | reverse complement strand
TGGACTACCGGGACAACCCGCAACATCGCGTCGGAGTAAACATCAAAGTGGTAGAGTTTTACTCCGCCTTTTGGACTGATTTTGCTCCGCCGTTGACAATTCGGATCGACTTAGTTCATGTTCTTCCAAAACCTCGTCGGCGTAGCCGGAGGCAAACATCACCTTTAGATTGGGATATTTTTCGCTGGCCTTTTGCGCCAATTCGACGCCGGTCATCCCACCAGGCATCACGATATCGGTAAATAAAAGATCGATGTCGGCGTTGGCTTCGAGTATTTCCAAAGCCTTGGGCCCATTCTCCGCCTCGATCAACCGGTAGCCCAATTCACTCAGAATTCGGACCCCGGTGCGGCGTACCTCGGCATCGTCCTCGACGAAAAGAATGGTTTCGCTTCCCATTGGGACCTCGCCCGAGATCACTTTTTTTATATCCCCCAATACCGTTTCGATCCCGGCCTTTGGGAAATAAAGATGGATAGAGGTGCCGAGGTTCACTTCACTTTCGATTTCAATATGCGCGCCGGACTGCTGCATAAAACCATAAACCATGCTTAATCCCAGCCCGGTTCCCTTGCCGACCTCCTTGGTGGTAAAGAAAGGCTCGAAAACGCGTTTCCGGGTTTCGTCGTCCATCCCGCATCCCGTATCGCCGATACTGATTTTCACATGGTCGCCGGACGCTGGGCCGGAATCGGTTGCCGCATTCTCCTTGGTGATCGAGACGTTCTTGGTTGAAATATTCAACTCGCCGCCGGCCGGCATCGCATCACGCGCGTTGATGGCAAGATTCAGCAGCGCGTTTTCCAGTTGCGAGAAGTCAGCTTCGATGGGCCAAAGTTCGTCTTCGGCCTCGATCTGTATGTCGATATTCTCACTCAAGGACCGGTGTAACAAATCGTCCATACCGGAAATGAGTTCGTTGACGTTAAAAACGGAATTGTCCAGATCTTGACTGTGCGAAAATGCCAATAGACGCCGAGTCAGGTCCGATCCCCGCTGTGACGCAGAGATTATTGCTTTAACCAGATTCGATAATTTTTCATCATTTTGAATGCGACGTTGCAAAATTCCCGCGTTGCCCAGAACGATGGTCAGAAGATTATTGAAATCGTGTGCGATGCCGCCGGTCAACTGGCCCACCGCCTCCATCTTTTGCATTTGACGGTATTGTGACTCCGTTTGTCTTTGTTCGGTGACATCGGTGCCGGTGCCGCGATAGCCAAGGAACGTGCCATCCTGGTCGAATACGGGGGTGCCGCTGACGCGAACATAAAGATCTTTTCCATCAGCGGTTTCGTAACTGTATTCGAAGTTTTTGAAACTCCTGCGCGCCTCCAGGTCCGCCTCGTGGGCCTCCCATTTCACGGTTTCCTCCGGGCTGGCGGACGGATGGACCAGACTCGTGCGCAAGGTGCCGACTATTTCCTTGGGGCGGATTCCAGTGACCGCGAAGATGCGTTCGGAGATGTAGGAAAACCGAAGGTCCGGCCCCATTTCCCAGAACCAATCCGAGGCCGATTCGGCAAAGTCCCTGAAACGTCGCTCGCTTTCGCGCAGGGCATCCACCGTCTGCCTGCGCTCGGTGATGTCGCGAACGAAGCCGATGAACTCGGACTTGTCGCCGATGCGCAGGTGGCTCACCCTCAGTTCCAGCGGAAAGATCGCGCCGTCCGCGCGTAGTCCCTCGACTTCCCTTCCGATGCCGATGACCTTCGCGTCGCCGCTGCGAAGATAGCTGGCGATGTAGTCATCGTGTTGATCGCTATGAGGGGGCGGCATCAACATTTTGACGTTCTTCCCGAGCACGTCTTCGGGCGAATGACCGAAGATGGTTTCCGCCGCCGGGTTGAAGGATTCGATGATGCCGCGTTCGTCGATGGCGATGATCCCGTCGTCTGCGGTGCCGAGGATCAGCCGAATGCGTTCGTCCTGCTCTCGTTTTTCGGCGGCGACCCGTTTGTGCTCTCGCCGCGCCTCGGCGTCGGCCAGTTCGCGCTTGATCGAAGGAACCAGACGCACAGGCCGGTCCTTCAAGATGAGGTCATGGGCGCCGGCCTTTATCAGGTCCGCCGCCATTTCCTCGCCGATCGTACCCGAGACTACGATGAAAGGAATGTCGATGTCGTATTCCTGGAATAACTCCAGCGCTTTGGGTCCACTGAAACTCGGCAGCCTGTAATCGCACAGGACCAGGTCCCAGGTTTCGTCGCGCAAGGCGGCATCCATGGTTTCGGCGGTGTCGACCCGCTGGTGCGCCGGCTCGAAGCCGCCGTCGCGCAGATGGCGCAGCAGCAACAGGGCGTCGTCCTCGGAATCCTCGACGATCAGCAGGCGCAGGGGTATGCCCATTCAGGTCTCCCGGGTGGGGGGCGGCGGCTCGTTCAAGAGCAACCAGTACAACCCCAAATTGGTGACCGCTTCGGCGAACTTGTCGAACTCGACGGGCTTGCGGACGTAACTGTTGACCCCGAGTTCGTAGCTGCGGACCATGTCATCCTGTTCGTCCGACGAGGTGAGGACGACGACCGGTTGACGCTGCGTTCGTCGGTCCTCGCGAATTCGCTTGAGCACCTCCAATCCATCGATCTTGGGCAGTTTGAGGTCGAGCAGGACGACCGAAGGATTGCCGTCCTCGCGGTCCGCGTAGGGACCCGTTTTGAACAGATAGTCTAGCGCCTCGGCGCCGTCGCGGACCACCGTGATCTCGTTGCCGATGTTGAATTTCTTTAGCGCCCGCAAGATGAGCGCTTCGTCGTCGGGGTCGTCTTCGACCATTAAGATGGTTCCGTCATTCATCTTAGGTGCCTCCTCGGTTCAAATCGTGAAATATATCGTCGTGCCATGTTCGACCGCCGACTCGGCCCATACATTGCCACCATGGCGGTGGATGACCCGCGCGACCGTCGCCAAGCCGATGCCGGTGCCTCCGAACTCGGCGCCGCTATGAAGCCGCTGGAAGGGCTGGAACAGATTGCCGGCATAGGCCATGTCGAAACCGGCGCCATCGTCGCGCACGAAGTAGGCCGGTGCCCCGTCGTGGTTGGTAACGCCGAACTCGATCTTGGCCCGCGGATTCTTTCCGGTGAATTTCCATGCATTGCCGAGGAGGTTCTCGAAGACGATCCGGATCATCCTGGCATCGCCTTCCGCCGTCACGCCCGGCGCGATATCGAGACTGACCCGGTGCTCCGGCGCACTTTCCCGGAGTTCCGCCGCGACCGTTTGCGCCATCTCGGACAGGTCGATGGTTCGGCGCTCGAGCTCGCCGCGGGTCACGCGGGAAAGCTTGAGAAGATCGTCGATCAATTGCGCCATCCTCTGGCTGCCGGCGCGCACCCGTTGCAGATAGTCCTTGCCCTCGGCGTCGAGTTGGTCCCCGTAGTCCTCCAACAGCGCATAGGAGAAGCCGTCCATGCTCCGAAGCGGTCCCCTGAGGTCGTGCGAAACCGAGTAGGCGAATGCCTCCAATTCCTGGTTGACGGCATCAAGTTCGACAACCCTTTGTTCGAGTTCGGCATTCAGTCTGCGAATATCCTCCGCCGCCTGCGCGTACTTCAGCAGCAGAATCGCCGCGGCCCAAATCACGAGCAAAGCCAAGCCGCGATTGGTCAGCACCATCCAAGGGATGCCGCCGCTGGGAGAGAACAAAAAGCCGATCACGGTAAGGACCGTCCCGACGCCCGCCAAGGCAAGAATATATCGCCGGGACCGCAGCCATGCGCCCATCAAAACAATTGCCACGTAGGGCACGCCTCCGGCCACGCCCAACGGCAAAGACAGGTCGACCGCGAATATCACGGCAAAGCCGGATACAATCACAACAAAGAGGCCGGAATTTGACCGCGGAGACCCGCTTTCGATGGCCATTATTTGCCTGCGGTCATTCATGGCTCGGCCTCGACGTCACGCTGCCATATCCTTCCAATAGCCATTGGGAAAAACCACCCGTTCTTTCGAGCGGTACCCGCTGGTCGGCGGCCGTCCACACGAGGGCCGCCGTGTCCCCCGCGTAAGCGCCCAGGGTCAAGGATTCCGCCAAACCTGCATCCGAGGCGCCGGGATTGAAGGATTCAACAGAGCCCTTTTCGTCAATGCTGATGATACCATCGACGAAACCAGCTAAAATTGCAGCAAACCGAGCCGTCTCTTCGCCAACCGAAGAAGCTGCGGATTTTCTCTTCGGCGCCGAAACTTTTTTTGGGGGCATGTACTTTCTCCCAGGAAAGTCTGAATGCATTCCCCCCCCGTCCCCAATTAATACTAGAATTAAACCTTAGATTTCGTGTGAATATAACTAGGGAAAACCGGCATACATTTGTACATTTCCCCTACCGGAGGCCAATGCTATGGAACAGCTCAGCAAGTTAATCCTGTTCGTGTTTATCAAGTCCCAGCAAACTTGAAACCACTTCCTCATGCTATCTGTATGGGAATTAGCAGGGTAATATTCAGGAGCGCGGAAATCGATTATCCGGGCTTCGTGGTCTAGGGTCCGGACTCAATTGAGCCACCATACGATGGTGGCGACGATAAGGACGGCGGAGAGGAATGTGTCGGCCCTTTTATCGTATCGCGTTGCGATTCTTCGGAAATCCTTGAGCCTGCAGAACATGCGTTCGACGACATTTCGACCGCGATAAGCGATGCGGTCATAGGCGTGCGGGTGTTTCCGCGTCGGGTTCGGCGGGATGACGGCTTCGCAGCCCCGCTCTGCCAGCCAGTTCCGGAACTTGCGGGCGTCGTAAGCGCGGTCGGCGATCAACCGCTTCGGCGTTGGAATGAGCGCCAACAGGGCCGCTGCGCCGACCAGATCGTGAGCTTGGCCCGGCGTCAGCGTAATGGCGAGCGGTCGGCCGACCTCGTCAGTTACGGCGTGAACCTTGGTCGTCCGTCCGCCGCGAGATCGTCCGATTGCCTGCTCGAAGTCCCCCCTTTTGCGCCGGACGCCGAGCGGTGCGCCTTCACGTACGTCGAATCCACCGATGTCGTGCTGACTACGCCACTCGAACCGCTCAGGGCATAGAACACGTCCTCCCAGACGCCTTGCTTGCTCCAGCGGTTGAAGCGGTTGTAGATCGTCGTATAGGGGCCGTAATCAGCCGGGCATTCCCGCCAGGGCGCCCCTGTCCTCAGCATATGGACGATACCCGAGATCACCCGCCGGTCATCAACCCGATGCGCCCCCCGGCGACCCCGCGGCAAATACGGTTCAATCCGCCTCCATTCGTCGTCGCTGAACCAAAACAATGATCGACCCATTCAAGCCTCCTCTACCATCCAGAAAGCTTGAATCATATTGGGACAAAATTGAGAATCCCCTAATTGAGTACAGACCCTAGTTCGATCGTCTGAAGGCGCAGGCCGCCGCCAAGGTGGCCATTGCTCTGGTTCGGATGGAGCAAGGCAACCTTTCCAACGTCAAGGGCGTCGGCGCCGGCGTCTTCGAAAACCGCATCAATTTCGGCCCCGGCTACCGGATTTATTTCGGCAAGGACGGTGCTGCATTGATTATTTTACTCGGCGGCGGCACCAAGAAACGCCAACCGAAGGACATCGAGGAAGCCAAGATGCTGTGGCGTGAGTACAAGAGACGAAAAAGGGAGACTTGAGCGATGGTCCTGACACGAAATTTCAAGGAAACGATCCAGGCGCGAATTGAGCGCGACCCGGCGTTTCGGGAAGGGTTGTTGAAGGAAGGCGTGGACTGTTTGCTGTCCGGCGATGTTGAGACCGGCAAGGCGGTTCTGCGCGATTACATTAACGCAACCGTCGGCTTCGAAGAGCTCAGCACAATCACTAAAAAATCACCCAAAAGCTTGATGCGTATGTTCGGACCCGCCGGTAATCCGCAGGCCAAGAATTTGTTTGAGATCATCGGACTGCTTCAGAAGCGGGAAGGCGTGCATTTGCAGGTGCGGGCGGTGCGTTGAGGGATGCCTTCCAAATGAATAACTCTAAATTCTGTCAGAATTGCATAGCCCCCCGGAACATAAGAGGAGTTGTCCCATGCAGCCGCAGCGATACGGACCCTTTGCCTATACCCCGATCAATGATCGGCCCAAGATAACCTGGCCGAACGGCGCCCGGCTGGCCCTCTGGATCGTTCCCAATGTAGAGTTTTTCCCTCTAAATGAGGCGATCCCCTTGCGTGGTGGCTCACCGCCGGTCCCGGACATCCCCAACTGGTCGCAGCGCGACTACGGCGCCCGCGTCGGCATCTTCCGCATCATGGAGGTATTGAGCCGCCATGGTATCCGCGGCACCGTCACCCTGAATAGCGAGGTGTGCGACGCCTATCCTCAGATTGTCGAGGAAATCATGCGCCTCGATTGGGAAATCATGGGCCACAACCAAAGCAATTCGCGCATCTTGAACGCGATCCCGGCGGAGGCGGAAAAAGATGTCATATTCGATGCCCTCGAGCGCATCGAAGCCTTTACCGGCAAGCGCCCGAAAGGCTGGCTGGGTGCGGGCTTGATCGAAACCTGGAAGACGCTGGATTACCTGGCCGACGCCGGCATCACCTATGTCGCCGATTGGGTCAACGACGATCAGCCATACTTGATGGATATCGGCGGGCGGCAAATGGTGTCGATTCCCTATTCGAGGGAGATTAACGACATCCCCCAATTCGAGGTGCATTCCAGGACGCCCGAGGAATTCGACCAGATGATCCGCCGCCAATTCGATATCCTGTACCGGGAAGGCGAAGAATCGGGGCGGGTCATGGCCATCTGTATCCATCCGTTCCTGATCGGCCTGCCGCACCGGATCGGTTGCCTGGACACGGCGCTCGAATACATCACCGGCCATGACGGCGTCTGGTGCGCGACGGGAAGCGAAATTATCGATCATTACCTGGTGGCGGGCGCGACGTTTTAAGTGGTCCCGCGCCGGCGCGCCGCCCAGTCCCGGTAGGCTTCGCCATCATCGATATCGGCAAGCGGGTCCAGATAGGCGATGCGCGCCGCCGGCAGGTTGGCCACTGTATCGGCGAGGGCATCGGGGCTCGACCAGCGGACGGCGGCGAATATGTCTTGAATGCGCGGTCTTCGTTTCAAGCCAACCAGCCAGTAACCGCCATCGGGCGCCGGGCCGAATACGGCGTCGTTAGCCCCAAGCAGGCGAAAGGCGCGGGCGATATGGCCGGGCGCGATCTCCGGGATATCGGCGCCGATGATCACCACCGGGCCGGGCGGCAGGGCGGCCATGACCCGGCCCATCCGGTCACCCAGATTGCCCGGCCCCTGGGCGATGCGGTTGAGGCGCGGCGGCCACCGGTAGCCGCGCGCCGCATCAATATCGGGCGCTACCGCCAGCGTCGCCGACCAGCGCCCGTCGCCGCCCATCCGGCGCGCTAGATTCATCTCAGATTTATCGAGGAAGGCAGCGGGCTCGGCGGGCTGAAAGCGGTATTCGCGCGCCCATAGGCGCGCCCGATCAGCTGCCGCCCTTGGCCCGCTCGGCCCTGAGTTTATCGCGCG
>NZAK01000089.1 GCA_002687515.1 Rhodospirillaceae bacterium | reverse complement strand
GTTGTATTCGGGAGAGTGGCAGCATCCTACATGTTGTGGGTATGGGCGTTAAGCGGATAGGCACGGAATATTCATATTCACCTCCCCTGTTTAATCGATGTTATTTGGCACGGTTCTCCGGCTCTTGTCGCAATCCATAATCTTATCGAATATTGCCCAAGTAACCGCAAGTGCCTTGGCGATCCTATCCCTTTTTCCTCGCCGATCAATATAGTTTCACCGCCGCCGCGGCCTGAAACCATGAAACCGGTGGCATGAGGAACTGAACGCCAAAAATCACCAAGATATGCAACGAACTCGAGGACGATGAGAGTTGATGGCGAACCGGTCAGAAGCGAACATTCGCGGAAGTTAGGTCTTACCGCCTTTGATGCGCCACTGCCTGTACCTGGCATCGGTTGAACCACAAGGAGCGAGTTCGAGGTTGCGGGACATAAACGGCCCCGCCGTCCGGCTGGTGACACCAACGGCAAGACAGAGGCTGTGGTCGCCTCCGGGCCGGAACGCGAGCGTCTCGCTGTTGTAGTCGAACATTTGCCCAGAGGACGCTACGGAACAATCCACCAGCCCAAGGGAAACACCGACGGCGGCAGATGCGTTGAGTGTTGCACATTTCCCGGAATAGGTCGCCGAAACGATCTGCCGCGACGCCCGGTTGTAGTAGAATTGCACGTCCCCACCATGCGGTTTGCACGAATGCGCATGCAATCTGTCGGAGAGCCCTCTGCCGACGGTATCGATGCAATAACCCAGCCTATCCTGCTCATCCAGGTTGTCGGCCAGGTAGATCACCGGTTCTGGTGTCTGCAGGTCCGGGGGAGCCGCAGGGGCCGGCACCGGGGCCAGCGCCAACGCGAAGAGGGCCGTGCACCAAAATACCTTGCCAAGACCCTTCACCAGACGTTGCGATTCCGAGTTAGCGGCAAGGAAGATACCTTTTTCAGTGTTGCGGTTTCTGGCGAGAATCGGTTTCATCCACCATCTCCTTGATTTGCGGGATTCTTATACCTGCGGCGGCTCGACCAAAAGAGCCAAATGCCGGCCTTCCCAGATCCGTTCTGCTTTTCCGGGTTATCGTTTCTATAAACCTGATGTCAGGCAAGCGGAATCCGTTGTCGCACTGTTCCGTTAGAGCGGGTCGGGAGTAGAAATTTAGCTTCATTCGCCCAAAGGTCCGCTGCTTTTGGGGGTGAAGCAGACATTCACACATAGATCATGCCGACCGGGCTGTCCGACTGGAAGATGTTGCGCCCCATATCGACGCCAGCGGCGCCCTGGTCGCAGGCCTTACACCCCCTTCGCGGCCCGTTTCATTTTGAACGGAACCGATAAGAACCCGGGAATGCGGGACTTACGCTGTAACCGGTTTTGATCGGATCGTTCGCTGCTAGTGGCCTGCGTCATCTAGGCGATCTACTCCGCCGCCTGTTTCGCCGCGTCGGCCTTGACGGCTTCGTAGATTTGCATCGCCTTGGCCGGTTTTTCGTCGCCATGGACGACGGCGCCGACCGCCTGGATCATGCCCACCGGGCTGTCGGACTGGAAGATGTTGCGGCCCATATCGACGCCGGCGGCGCCCTGGTCGCAGGCCTTGTAGGCCATCTCGAGGGCCTCCTTCTCGGGCAGTTTCTTGCCGCCGGCGATGACGATCGGCACCGGGCAGCCGGCCACCACGCGCTCGAAGCCGGGCTCGAAATAATAGCTTTTGACGTAATGGGCGCCGATCTCGGCGCAGATGCGCGTCGCCAGGCTGAAATAGCGCTCGTCCCGGGTCATATCGGCGCCGACGCCGGTGACCGCCAGGGTCGGGATGCCGTATTTGGTGCCGGTGTCGATCAATTTCACCACATTGGCGATGGACTTGTGCTCGTATTCGGCGCCGATATAGACCTGCGCCGCCATCGCCGCGACGCCGAGCCGCAGCGCGTCCTCGATATCGACGGCGATCAGTTCGTTGGACAGCTCGGTCAAAATGCTTTGCCCGGCCGAGCAGCGCAGCACCACCGGCTTGGTGACGGCCGCCGGGATCGAGGTGCGCAAGGCGCCGCGGGTGCACATCAACACGTCGGCATAAGGCACCAGCGGCATGATGTTGACATCGATCCGTTCCAGCCCGGTGGTCGGTCCCTGGAAATAGCCGTGATCGAAGGCCAGCATCACGGTGCGCCCCGATTCGGGATTGAAGATGCGCGCCAGGCGGTTCTGCATGCCCCAATCCAGGGCCCCGGACCCTTTCAGGAAAAACGGTTCCGTCACGGCCGGAATATCGACATGGAATTCCTTGCCTTCCTTGACATCGTCCTTGTCCGCCATGCTTTGCTCCTTAACCTCGATGACCCCGGGTGGCTCAGCTTATCGCGAAAAATCGCGTGCGCCTAGGTGCCATAGAAATTGGATGTGCCGTCTCGATAAATATTTATCCACAAAAATAATGAATTACGTGAATAAATTAATTCAACAATACAAGTAAGTTACGCAAGTTATCCCCATGATTCACGCTATTCGATAAATTCGAGTTCGAAAGACGGGGACAAATGTTCCAATAATTTTCCCGCTTTATTCTTCTGGCTGTTTGAAGTGCTTGGATAGTTTCAGGCCCTGCGCCTGGTAGTTGGAACCGATGCCGCTGCCGTAGAGTTTATCGGGGATCTGGGTCAGGCGTTCATAGGCGAGGCGGCCGACCATCTGACCATGTTCGAGGACGAACGGCACGTCGTGGGAGCGCACCTCGAGAACGGCGCGGCTGCCGCTGCCGCCGGCTTCGTCATAGCCGAAGCCGGGATCGAAAAAGCCGGCATAATGGACCCGAAACTCGCCGACCAGGGTGTCGTAGGCGCGCATCTCGGCGGCGTGGTCCGGCGGTACGCTAACCGCTTCGCGCGATGCCAGGATGTAAAAATCGTCCGGATCGAGGATCAGGCTGTCCTGGCCACAGGTCAGGATGGGATCCCAAAACTCGCCGATTTCGTAGTAGTCCACCTTGTCCACGTCGATGACGTCGGCATGACGCTTGGCGTGGTAGCCGATGATGCCCGCATCCGACGGGTGGGTGAGATCGACGGTGAAGGCGACGCCGTGCCGGGCGATATCGGGAACGCCCTCGTCGACTTCGACCAGGGGCGAGCGTTCATGCAACCGGCGCATGCCGATGTCGGTCGGCGGCGGCGCGCCGCGGCGCAGGCGCAATTGGCTCAGCCGCGACCCGGTGCGCACCTTGACACTGAAGGTCAGGGGCGAGATTTCGGCGTAAAGCGGACCCTTGTAGCCGTTGCCGATGCGGTCGAACTCGCCCGTGTAATCGGTAATGACACGGGTGAATATATCAAGCCGGCCGGTGGAGCTTTTCGGGTTGGCCATGCCCGAAACCTCTTTTTTGAGGCTCAGGGATTCCTGCAGGGGAACCACATAGACGCAGCCCTTTTCCAGCACCGCGCCGCCGCTCAGGTCGATCTCGTGCATGGTGAAATTGTCGAGCCGGCTGCGTACCGAGGAGTTCTGGCCGGGCAGGAAGCTGCCGCGCACCCGGTAGGCGATTTCGCCGAGCCTGAGATCGATGCTGGCGGGCTGGATTTGGTCGTCCGAGATCGGGTTCTCTACCTCGATCTCGCCGGTCCCGATGAGGGCGCGCATGGCTTGCCGGGGCAGGATGCCGGTGGTGAATTTCGGGCTCGCCGGCGCATCGTCGGCGGCGGGATCTTCAAGGGGCAGGGTCGCGTTTTCAGCCATCCCCGAGAATAGCAAATTTTCGCTTTTGCCTCAATGAATTAGGTGACTTGGTTGAGGCCGGTATTTGTCCACAAGCGGTTCGATTTATCAACAAAATATCCCCAGCCAAGGGGCGCCACAGGCCATGGGTTTCAAGGGATAATCGGATTTATCCACAAACCGCGAATTATATCCACCGGTTATCCCGAATAGGCGGGCCCGGCCGGTTTAATGGATTTACCGGTCATTCCCCCGATTTCCATGCGGTGGGTGGAATAATCGATGCGATGGATTCCCGCTCTAAAGATTATTGCTGAAGAAATCCAGGCTCCGCGCGCCGGCTTGGTTGGTCGCCGCCTCGTCGTAGCTGGATCGCTCGTCGCAGACGAAGCCATGGCCGGCATTGTCATAGATATGGATGTCCGCATCCGCTTTGGCTTGGCGGATCTTGTCGACGTTTTCCAAGGGAATGCCCTGGTCCTTTTCGCCGAAATGCATCTGCACCGGACAGCCGGCATCGAGATCGAGCATCTCGTGGATGCCGCCGCCGTAATAACAGACGGCGGCGTCGAAACCGCCCTTGCAGGCGCCCAGCCAGGCCACCGTGCCGCCGTAGCAGTAGCCGACGATACCGACCTTGCCGGCATCCGCCACCGCTTCGCGCGCGGCGATGATGTCCTTGACCACGTCGTCCCATTCGACCTTTCCGCGGATCGCCATGCCGGTCTGGCGCGCCGCATCGTCATAGCCCAGCTCGACGCCGCGCTCGGCGCGGTCGTAAAGGGCCGGCGCGATGGCGACGTAACCGTCGGCGGCGTAGCGGTCGGCCAGCGCCCGGATATGCTGGTTGACGCCGAAAATCTCCTGGATGACGACGATGGCGCCTTTCGGCGCGCCGTCGGGGTCGGCGCGGTAGGCGCCTAAGCTGTGGCCGTCGCCGGCGGTCAGTTCAAGTGTTTGTCCCATGCATTTATCCTCCCTGAATGAAAAACGATTAACCGAAGAATGGTCCGGGGGAGGGTCTGAGTCAATCGGTTGGCGCGCGTCAAAATCGACGCCCGAATAATAAATGTCCGAGCGTGCCTCACGCCGGTGTGGCCGAGCCCGCTCCGCCGAAGCGGCTGCGCAGGCCGGACCCTGCCAACCCCACACAGGCTGTATCGTATTAGTGCCAGACAGCCTGTAAGCCGGGTTCTGTCCCCGCCGCCGGCGAAGCGGCGGCGATAGATGGCCATTCATCTGGGGCGCCCGTTACCGGACGCCTCGCGCGACCTACCCGGACGGCGGCGCGAAAACCCGCCCGCCGGCCACCGCCCGAAGGCGATGCCGGCCGGCCGTCCCTATTCGGTCTTGCTCCCGGTGGGGTTTACCATGCCGCTGCCGTCGCCGGCAGCGCGGTGCGCTCTTACCGCACCCTTTCACCCTTGCCCGCGCCCGGCTTAGATGCCGGGGGCGTCGGCGGTTTGCTTTCTGTGGCACTTTCCCTGGGGTCGCCCCCGCCGGGTGTTACCCGGCACCGTGTTTCCGTGGAGCCCGGACTTTCCTCCCCCGGCGCGAACGCCGAAGGCAGCCATCCGGCCGTCTGGCGGTGGCAATATAGCACATTTAATTCGGTGACAGTTTACTTTTTAACACTTTGCCCAATCAGCAGGTAAACAGGTGCCAAGATCGACGCCCGCCTGGCCGACCCTTCCAACCCCAGCCGGGCTATTCCAGCGTGTCGCAGACCCGGTTGCGGCCCGATTCCTTGGCCCGGTAGAGGCGCTTGTCGGCGGCCTCGATCAAATCGTCGATAATGGCGATCGTGGCGTCTTCGGTCGATGCGACGCCGATGCTGATGGTAACGAACGGAACGGCGCGCGCGCCTTCGTGGGTGATTGCCAACGCCTCGATGCCGGCGCGGATATTTTCCGCCAGCATGATCGCCGCATCCAGGGGCGTATCGGGCAGGATCAGCGCGAATTCCTCGCCGCCGTAGCGGGCGACAAGATCGGACGGGCGCCGGGAATGGGTCTGGATTTCGGCGGCGATCCTCTGCAGGCAATCGTCGCCGCTTTGGTGGCCGTAGGTGTCGTTGAAGGGTTTGAAATCGTCGATATCCAGCATCAACAGGCTGACCGGGTAATGATTGCGCGCGCCGCGCCGGAATTCCTGGTCCAGGTAATCGTCGAAGCGGCGGCGGTTGGCGATTCCGGTCAAGCCGTCGATCATCGACATGTTGGCCAGCTGATCGCGCTGCTGTTTAAGCAAAAGGTGGTTGTGGATGCGGACCTTGACGATCTGCGGGATGATCGGTTTCGAGATATAATCGAAGGCGCCAAGCTCGAGGCCCATGTATTCGTCCTCGGTCTGGGTCTTGGCGGTCAGGAAAACCACCGGAACATCCGCCGTTTCGGTGATTTGTTTCAATTGCTTAAGTGTTTCATAGCCGTCCATGTCGCGCATCCGCACATCGAGAAGGATCAGGTCCGGCGCTTCGGCGCGCGCCGCTTCGATTCCCTCCCGGCCGCTCAGCGCGCTGCTGATCCGCACCTCGCCGTCGAAGATGGTTTCCAGGATGTCGGCGACCACCGGATCGTCGTCGATGATCAGTACCGATTGTAGATCGGGCATTGCATTCATTACATTGATCCCGCCGAAATCCGACGCCGATACCGGCGCGAAATTCCGGATATCCCTCAATTGCTCGTTCCACGATAGCAGATATCAAGCTATGGTAAATTAAGTGATAACCGTGCCCTGCTGATTTTTCGGATGATGCGATACAGGGATAGATGAAAAACAAGTTTTTTAGGGGGCTCGGCAAAAATTGCCTAGCGTTCACCAAATGGAAAGGAATGGCCGATTAAGATTCCGTCATCTTCCCCCCAGGAGACTTAATCATGCGTTTTGCAGTTAAATATCATGAAGTAACCGGTGAGTGGCTGGTGTTCGATGTGGGCGATGGTTTTGAACTGGTCGGCATGCACCAGAACGAGGACGAAGCCGTCTACCATGCCATGAAGCTCGAAGAGCGGTCGCGCCGTCGCGCCCAATGGTCCAGCGAACCGGTTCCGCAGGCGGCTTAATCCCCAAATTCATCGGCCTCGGTTAAGGCCGGCCAGTGTGATGATTCCAAAATTCAGCGCATTATATGCGCAGAATTTTGGTATCTGAATCACACTAACTTCTTAAAGTGGGTGGCCCGATTCACGCTAAATTCGCATCTGCGAATTTCACGATCGGGCCACTAGGGCGGCCATCAGCGCCAGCGTTTCGGCGTCGGCCCGGCCATCGATGGATTGGGTGCGAAAGCGCCTCTGGAAGGCGGTTACCGCCGCCGTAACGTCGGTTGTCGAATAGCCCAATGCCGCCAGCAGGCCGCCGGCGCTTGCACCTTCCGGAATTGCGTTGGAATCGGGCTCCGGCCAGAGCCCGATATCCTTTTCAGCAAGGCGCCGCCAGTCAAAGCGTTCACCCGGGTCCATTTTTCGGGCTGGCGCGATATCCGAATGGCCGACCAGGTTGCCGGGCGGAATCGGATGACGGCCGATAATGTCGGCGGCCAGATCTTCGAGGGCCAGCATCTGCGCTTCGCTAAAATCGCGATAGCCAAACTCGTGTCCCGGATTTTGCAGTTCGATGCCGATCGAGCGGCCGTTGATGTCGGTTTCGCCGCGCCAGAACGATACCCCGGCATGCCAGGCGCGAAATTCTTCACCGACCAGCCGGTAAACTTCCCCGCCTTCTTCGATGAAATAATGGCAGCCGACCTTGGCCGCCGCGTCGCACATACGTTGCAGCGCGGCGCCGCCCGAGGGCATCCCGGTGTAATGAAGGACCAGCATATCGATGGCCATGCCTTCTGGACGCTGGTCGAAGTTGGGAGACGGGTGGTCGATAATTTTCATGGCGGGCCACTACGACAGCGAGCGCTCCTTTTCGACGCGGTCATAGGCATGGTTGATGGTGGCCATTTTCTCGTTGGCGATGTCGATGAATTCCTGGGGCATGCCCTTGGCGATCAGGCGGTCGGGATGATGTTCGCGGATCAGCTTGCGATAGGCGCTTTTGATGTCTTTTTCAGGTGCGCCGCGATTGATGCCGAGAATTTCGTAAGGATCGTCGTCGTCGGCGCCGACGTGGGACGCCCGGATACGCTCGAACTGGGCATGATCGAAGCCGAACTCGCGGGCCACTTGCTCAAGGAACTTGATCTCGTTGGCATGCAGGATGCCGTCGGCCAGGGCGACCTGGAACAACCCGCCCAACAGGCTTTCCAGCACGGCCCCGTCATGGGCGAACATTTCGCCGACCTGGCGGGCGTAGGGTTCGAACCCCTGTGCGTCCGCGCGCGCTTCGTTCCACAAACGGCCGACATCGCCAATCTCGTCGGCGGGGATGTCGTAGATACGCTTGAAAGCCTCGATTTCATCATGCGTGACGCGCCCGTCTGCCTTCGCCATTTTAGCATTCAAGACGATGACCGCGATGGTGAAGGCGGTCTGTTTGGTTTGCACCGTGGCCGGGCCGCGGCCGCGGCGGTGATGGGCGCGCGAACGGTCGATCGCATGCCCGAAAACGGTACCCAAAAGAGCCCCCAACGGCCCGCCGAGCGCAAACCCGGCAACCCCGCCGATGACTTTACCCCAAATACTCACGCTGAAAATATTCCCAACTGGTTATGCCATTGGCCGCTTGATCGTGTCCGAATGCGCGCCGATAGTAGGCCAGATAGTATGTAACTTTGGCAATTCCGTCACGGACAAAGCGTCTTTATGAGCGAGCCTTCGAAACAGATACAAGCCGCGTTCGCGCTCTACCGGAGCGGCGAGGAGGCCGATGCCGTCGCCATTGCCCAGAAGGTATTATCGGGCGATCCAGGACACGCCGAAGCGCTGCATCTCCTCGGCATCGCGGCGGCTGCGGCCGGCAACCCTTCGGATGCGGTCGTAATGTACGGCAAGGCGTTGCTGTCGGCGCCATCCTCATCCGACATTCACGCCGATATGGCGGCCGCCTATCTCGCCCTCGGCGCCGCCGAAAAAGCCCGCGCCCACGCCGGGCGGGCGGCCGAGCTGGATCCGAAATCCGGTATTGCCCATTACAATCTGGGCAATGCGCTGTTCGCCCTCGGCGATGCCGCCGCCGCCGCCACTGCGTTTCAAGGGGCGCTCGAAACCGAGCCGGGCAACGACGCCTATTGGAGCAATCATCTGTTCGCCTTGAATTTTTCCGCCGAGGCATCGCCCCGGGATATTTTCGAGCGTAACCGGGCTTGGGGCAGATTGGTCGAGGCCGGCATCGGCGAGGCCGGCGCGGTTTCCGTTGCGCAGCCGAAACGATCTCCCGCTGCGGCTCTCACCTTGGCCTATTACCTGCCGGAACTGGACACCCATGTGACGCCGCGTTTTCTTGGGCCGGTGCTTGGCGCCCATGACTTGGATGCCTTCGAGGTGCGCATCTATGGCAGCTGGGCGGGCGGCGAAGGAAAACCGTCCTTTTTGCCCGATGCCTGCATTTGGGTGGATGTTGGCGGCTTATCGGACGCCGAACTGGCCCGGCGCATGCGCGCCGACGGCGTCGATATTTTCATTCATCCCTGTACCTTCAAGGCGCGTTACCGCCGTATTCTGGCGCACCGGCCGGCGCCGCTGCAGATGGCGGCGATCAATCTGGTTTCGACCACCGGCCTAGCCGCCACCGACTATCTCTTGACCGATGCGTTTTTGGACCCGCCCGGCGCTTCCGAGCAATTCTATAGCGAGGAATTGATCCGGCTTCCCGCTTTCAACACCTATTCGGTATCCGATGCGGCGCCCGATGTCGGCCCGCTGCCCGCCGCCGGTGCCGGGTTCCCGACCTTCGGCTCCTTCAACAATCCGGCGAAATTGTCGCCGGGTACGATCCGGGCCTGGTCCGGGATATTGCGCGCCTTGCCGGCGAGCCGGCTTTTGCTCAAGCACCGGGCGCTGGACGACGCCGATGTCGCCGCCCGCTTTACCGGCATGTTTGCCGCCGCCGGGATCGATGCGGCCCGCATTTCCCTCGAAGGCTTCACGCCAGACCCGGCGGGCTATCTCGGCGCCTATAACCGGATCGATATGGCCCTCGATCCGTTTCCCTTTGGCGGCGGCACCACCAGCTATGAAGCGCTCTGGATGGGGGTGCCGGTGCTGACCATCGAGGGCCAGACCTTCATGGGCAGGCTGTCGGCGGCGCTGATGCGGCGGCTCGGGCTGGATGGCTGGGTGGCGGCCGATGCGGTTGGATATGTGGATGCCGCCCGGCGCCTGGCGGGTGATCTCAATGGCTTGGCCGATCTGCGCGCCGATCTGCGCCAGCGGGCCCGCCAAAGCCTGTTCAATGCCAAGGATTTTACGGCCGCCCTGGAAGCCGCCTGCCGCGATGCCTGGCGCCGTCATTTAAATCGGTGACAGTTTACTTTTTAACTATAATTCGGGTGCGGATTTAGCGGGGTCTGCGGTCGGCGCCGATGCGGCCCAAGAACGGAAGCTTCAGCGCCGGATCCCTGGGATCGATGCCGAAGCTGAGCCCCAAAATATTCAATTCAAGACCTTCTTCGAGCGCCGCCGTCAGCCCGAACAGGCCGAACAGCGAAAATTGAAATCCGCTGCCGCTCGGTGCCTTGGCGAACAGGCGGCCGCCCAGATAATCCTTGCCGATGGCGGTCGGCGGCAAATCCAGGTTCAGTTCCTGCACTTGCCGGGCGATGAAGGCGGTAAAGGTGTTGGAATTGGGACCGGGCCAGAGGGTGTATTCGCCCGCGTAAGGGTAGGCACGCGCCGCTTTCGCCACCCGGCGGATGATACCATCGACGCCGGGCCCCCTGAGATCGGTCAAAAGCTCAGGGGCGTTGCCGAACCATCTGGCGTCGGGCGGACGCTGGTGGATGGCGAGGGACGTATCGCCCCAGCGCAGCCGCCAGCCGATCACCTCGAACACAGTATAGGCATCGGCGCCGCTCGGCTTGGCCGCGATCCAGCTATGCACGCCGAAGGTTCCGCGCCAGCCCCAGGCGCGCGCTGCATAAACCTGGATTACCGCTTCGCGGGTTGTCGCTGGATCGGGGGCCAGACCGACCGGCTCTCGGCTCGCCGTCCGCCAGTCCTGCGCCGTCGCCGCGTTTTTGAAGCCTTGATAAACAGCCATCATACCTAAACTCAGCGCCAATCCGATCAGGCCTATCAGGGCGATGCGTAGCCGCCGTTTCATGGAACCAACATAGGATTGCGGCGCGGCGCGGGCAAGCCGGCGGGCACCGGGTCGCGGTGATGTGAAAACCGCCGGAAATTACGCTGGGGCGTACTAGAATGTTGAATTGGGTTGATTGCCAT
>NZAK01000088.1 GCA_002687515.1 Rhodospirillaceae bacterium | reverse complement strand
GGACGTCGTCGCACATCTTTGCCGATGCCAATGCATCGCCATGCGAAGTGCTCCTCGCCACGGGGCAAAATCATCCCGGTCAAATGGTTCCATTTAACCGGATAGCGCTCTAGGGGATGATCTCAAGGACCAGCGAGCCCCGCAGCGGTTCGCTATCGCGCAATTTACAAGTAACCAAATCGCCGATTTGGAACACCAGCTTGGTGCGCCGGCCCTTGAGCCGGCGCGCCGGCTCGTCCAGCCGGTAATAATCGTCGGGAAGATAGCGCATCGGAATAAAGCCGTCGGCCAGCGTATCGATGATGGTTACGAACAGGCCGTGGCGGGTGACACCGGAAATGCGCGCCGGTAACGATTGTCCGTCATGCTTGGCGTAATAGGCGGCGGCGAAGCGGTCCTTGACGTCACGCTCGGCGGCGACGGCGCGGCGCTCGATCTCGCTCAAGGAGGCGCCCAGTTCATGCCAATCGGCATCCGCGTCTTTGCGCAAGCCGCCGGGCCCAAGCCCAAGGCCGGTGATCAGCGCCCGGTGCACCAAAAGATCGGCATAGCGCCGGATCGGCGAGGTGAAATGACAATAGCGCCGCAGCCCGAGCCCGAAATGGCCGATATTGGTGGGAGCATATTCGGCCTGCGCCTGGGCTCTGAGCACCGCATCGTCCACCATATGGCCGTCTTCGAGGGCTTGCGATTGCCGGATCAGCCGGTTGAAATCGCTGGCCCGCAGCAGCTGGCCCTTGGCCAGGTTGAGCCCGATGCTGGCAATAAATTCGCGAAACGCGTCCAGCTTGTCGGCCGGCGGCTCGTCGTGAATGCGGTATAGAAACGGCTGGCGCGCCTTTTCCAGCGCTTCCGCCGCCGCCACGTTGGCGGCGATCATGAACTCCTCGATCAGGCGGTGACTGTCCAAGCGTTCGGCTGCTCCGATGCCGATCACCTCGCCGTCTGCATCCAGTTCGATCTTCTGTTCCGGGATTTCAAGTTCCAGCGTGTGGCGCGCATCGCGCCCCCGCGCTAGGGCCTCGAAAGCGCCGAACAGGTTCCGCACCGCCGCGCCCGTGGCCGCCGGCAACTCGCCGCCGCCGTCGCGGCTGGCCTGCACCTCGGCGTAGGTCAGGCGCGCCGCCGAACGCATCAGCGCGCGCTCGAACCGGTGGCTCAGTATTTTGCCGTTTTCGTCGATAACCAAATGCGCGGCCAGGCAGGCGCGGTCCTCGCCGGGTTTTAGCGAACACCAGCCGTTGCTGAGGGCTTCGGGCAGCATCGGTACGACGCGGTCCGGGAAATAGACGGAATTGCCGCGCGCCTCGGCTTCGCCATCGAGGGCCGAGCCGGGCCGCACATATTCGGCGACGTCGGCGATGGCGACGGTCAGCTTCCAGCTGCCATCGGCTCCGCCGACCGGTTCTGCCCAGACCGCATCATCGAAATCGCGGGCATCTTCGCCGTCGATGGTGACCAGATGCAGGTGGCGAAGATCGGTGCGCCCGTCTGCCGATGCCGCGCCGGCGGCTTCCGCCTCGGCCAGCGCCGCCGGAGAAAAGACCGAGGGCAGCCCGTGGTTGTGAATGGCGATCTGGCTGTAGGCGCGGGATCCGGGCTCGATCCCCAATTTTTCGATGATACGCGCTTCCAAAAGCCCGGCGCGGCGGCGGCTTTCCACTTCGGCGACCACCAATTCACCGGCACCGGCGCCGGCATCGGTGCCGGACGGCACCGACAAATCGTTGCGCTCGTGCCGGTCGGTCGGCTGGATGCGTCCGTTGCCGTCATAGATGCCGAGAACCGTTTTCGGGGCGGCGTTCAGGCGCCGCATGATCTCGGCCTGATAACCGTCTGCCGCCTGGTTCAGCCGCGCCAGTGCGCGGTCACCGGGGCCGAGGGCGGGAAGGCTGGATTTTGCGCCGCCGCGTCCGCCGCGCCGTTTTTCAACGACGGTGATCCGGGGCGCCGCGCCGGCGTCCTCCTTGCCGACCAGGCGCGCCAGGATCTCGCCGTCCTCGTCAATGCCGGTCACTTCGATCACCCCGACCGGCGGCAGCCGCCGCACCGCCAGGTAACGCCCGCCGCGCGCCTTTTGCAGGCGGCCCGCGGCCTCGGCCAGATCAAGCGCCTGATCAAGTTTTTTGCCTTGAGTCTCGGTCAAGTTCAGGGCGCGCGCGATGTCGCGCGGCGTGGCACCGTCCTCGCGCTTGCCGAGATAGTGGATCACCCGGCGCATCAGGTCGTCTTTACTTTTTGCGGATGCTGGCTTCCTGCCGCGCGCCACCTGGGCGGTCCTTAGGCGTCGGCCGATTTCTTGGCGGGAGCCTTGGCCTTGGTCTTTGCCTTGGCTTTGGCTTTTGTCTTTTGGCCGCCCTTGCCGTTCTTCGCGGCAATAAGCTTGGCCGCCGCCTCGACCGTCAGGCTGTCGGCGTCGGTACCCTTGGGAATGGCGGCGCGGGTGCGGCCATGCTGTACATAGGGGCCCCAACGGCCCTGGCGGATGGTGATCGGCTTGCCGTCCTTGGGGTGGGCGCCGATTTCCTTGGGCGCCGGCTTGCGCGGCGCGTCGGCGAGCAGCGCCACGGCGCGGTTGAGGCCGATTTCCAGCACCGAGTCCTGTTTCAAGGATACGTAAGTGCCTTCATGTTTGATATAGGGGCCGAAACGTCCGATGCCGGCCTGGATCATTTCCCTGGATTCGGGATGCGGCCCGATATCGCGCGGCAGCGACAATAATCCAATGGCAATTTGAAGATCGACCGTTTCGGGGTCCATGTCCTTGGTTATCGAGGCGCGCTTGGGCTTGGTCTTGCCTTCCGGCTCGCCCAGCTGCACGTAATATCCGTAAGGCCCGCGCCGAAGCGTGATGCAGAGCCCGCTATCGGGCTCGATGCCCAATTCGACCGGTCCGGCATCGGCGGCGATGGTTTTCTCGTCGCCGTTGGGCACCACCAGCGGGCGCGTGTAACGGCAATCGGGATAGTTGGAGCAGCCGATGAAGGCGCCGTAACGGCCCAGCTTGAGGCTGAGCTGGCCGGCGTCGCAGGTCGGGCAGGCACGCGGATCGCCATTGCCGGTATCGCGGAAAAAATGCGGGCCCAATAGTCCATTGAGGTTATCGAGAACCTCGCGTACCCGGAGCCCGCTGGTCTGTTCGACGGCTTCGTTGAAGGCGGTCCAGAAGTCGCGCAAAACGGTTTTCCAATCGATGCGCCCGCCGGAAATATCGTCCAGCTTTTCTTCGAGATCGGCGGTGAAGTCGTATTCCACGTAACGTTTGAAGAAGCTCGACAAAAACGCGGTGACCAGGCGGCCGCGGTCTTCGGGCACGAAACGCCTTTTTTCGAGCAATACGTAATCGCGTTCCTGCAAAACCGACAGGATCGAGGCATAGGTGGAAGGCCGCCCGATACCCAGCTCCTCCAGCCGCTTGACCAGGCTCGCCTCCGAAAAACGGGGCGGCGGCTGGGTGAAATGCTGTTCGGTTTCGATGCCGGTGCGTTCCAGCGCCATGCCTTCGCTGACATTGGGCAGGCGGCGGTTGCCGTTTTCGTCGTCGTCGTCGTCGGTGCCTTCCAGGTAAAGCTTCAAAAAACCGTCGAAGGCGATCACCGAGCCGGTCGCCCGCAAGGTCAGGGTATCGTCCGATTGGGCGGCGCCGGCCGGGCGCAGATCCACCGCCACCTGATCGATGACCGCACTTTCCATCTGGCTGGCGATGGTCCGCTTCCAGATCAGCTCGTAAAGCTTGCGTTGGTCGGGGTCGAGTTGGGCCAAATCCTCGGGCCGGCGGCGGATATCGGTGGGGCGGATGGCCTCGTGCGCTTCCTGGGCGTTCTTGGCCTTGGATTTATAGACCCGCGCGCTGGCCGGAACATAGTCGCCGCCATAGGCTTCGCCGATGAAGCCGCGCGCCGCGCCGATGGCTTCGCCCGCCATCTGAACGCCGTCGGTCCGCATATAGGTGATCAGGCCGACGGTTTCGCCGTTGATATTGATACCCTCATACAGCTTCTGGGCGATCTGCATGGTGCGCTTGGCGGCGAAATAGAGCTTGCGCGCGGCTTCTTGCTGTAGGGTCGAGGTGGTGAAGGGCGGCGACGGGTGGCGCCGGGTCTGCTTGCGTTCGACCTTGGAGACGCTAAAGGCGGCAGCCTGGATACGCGCCTCGGCGGCCTTGGCGGCGGCTTCGTCGCCGATCGACGTGCGCGCCAGCTTGGTGCCGTCGAGATGGGTAAGCTGCGCCGAAAATTCGCCGCTGCCGGTTTTGAAGCGGGCGCGCAGCGACCAGTATTCCACCGCATTGAAATTCTCGATATCGGTTTCGCGCTCGCAGATCAGGCGCAATGCCACCGATTGCACGCGCCCCGCCGAGCGGCTGCCGGGCAGCTTGCGCCACAGGACCGGCGACAGCGTAAAGCCGACCAGGTAATCGAGGGCGCGCCGCGCCAGGTAGGCGTCGACCAGTTCCTTGTCCAGATCGCGGGGATGGGCAAAGGCTTCGAGGATGGCGTTCTTGGTGATCTCGTTGAAGACCACCCGCTTGACCTCGACCCCGTCAAGGGCGTTCTGCTGATCGAGAACTTCCTGCACGTGCCAGGAAATGGCCTCGCCCTCGCGGTCGGGGTCGGTGGCCAGATACAGATGGTCGGCGCCCCTGACCGCCTTGGTGATCTCGCTCATGTGCTTTTTGGCCTTGGCGTCGACTTCCCAATCCATGGCGAAGTCGGCGTCCGGGCGCACGGAACCGTCCTTCGACGGCAGGTCACGTATGTGGCCGTAGCTGGCCAGTACCTTGTACCCTTCGCCGAGATAGCGGTTTATGGTTTTTGCCTTGGCCGGTGATTCGACCACGACGATGTCGGTCATAATCTTGATCTTGTATGTAATCTAAAGCTCGCCAACCGTTGACACCTGGTTACCGGGGTGCCGTTCCAGGCGGCCCGCCAATTCAAGTTCCAACAACACCATCGACACGACGGCAAGGGACATTTGGCATCGGCGAATCAGTTCGTCAACCGCAATGGGCGTCGGGCCGAGTAATTTTTTTAATGTGCCGCGTGCCGCCTCGATATCGCCAAGCGCCGGCTCCGGTCCAATTCCATTAATATTTTCAATGACTTGCGGCTCGCCCAGATGGGCCTGAAAGAGCCCCGATAAAATTTCCATAATATCGGCCGCCGATTGCACCAGATGGGCGCCTTCCTTGATCAGGTGGTTGGCGCCCTGGGCGCGCGGATCCAAGGGCGATCCCGGCACCGCGAACACCTCGCGGTTCTGATCGGCGGCGAAACGGGCGGTGATCAGCGAGCCCGATTTCTTGGTCGCCTCGATCACCAGGACGCCGCGCGCCATGCCCGAAATGATCCGGTTGCGGCGCGGGAAATGGCGCGCCTTGGGCTCGGTTGCAGGCGGCATTTCCGACAGCGCCGCGCCGCGCTCGGTGATGCGCCGATAGATGTCGGCGTTTTCCCTTGGGTAAATCACATCGACGCCGCCGGCCAGCACCGCCGCGGTTCCGGTCTCGAGCGCGCCTTCATGGGCCGCCCGGTCGATGCCGCGCGCCATGCCCGAGGCGATCAAATAGCCCTCGCCGCCGATATCGCGGGCCAGGCGTTCGGCAAGCCCGAGGCCGTTGAGCGAGGCGTTGCGGGCACCGACCACGGCGAGCGTCTTTTTGGCCAGAAGATGCGGGTGCCCGGCCACCGTGATCAGCGGCGGCGCGTCCTCGGTCTGGCCGAGGAGCGGCGGATAATATTCCTCGCCGAGGGCGATCAGCTTGGCGCCGGCTTTGCCGATCTGCTCCAGTTCGCTTTCGGCGGCGTCCTTCGATGCCACGCGGATGCGTCGGGCGCCGCCCTTGGCCGCCAGTTCCGGCAACGCGTCCAGTGCTTGCGATGCGCTACCGTAATGGTCGAGCAAGCGGTGAAAGGTGACCGGGCCGACATTTTCACTGCGGATCAGGCGCAGCCAGTCGAGCCGTTCACCGCTGGAAAGTGATTTGCGCGTGGCGTCCATTGCCGGAGGTCCTTGCCGAAGGTTACGCGGGTGCCGTCAGGCCGTTAAGCATAAAAGAGAAAAAATAAATGAAAATACATTTTTTGCGGGAAGTATCCGAACCTAAAATTAAAAGCAGTCGAATGCGCAAGCCGGCACCATTATTCACTTAGCGCTGCCGCCGATCCGGGTTTCCTCGCCGCTGAGCAGGCGGCGGATGTTGGCGTGGTGGCGGGCGATGCCGAGGATGGCGAGCAGGCCGGCGAGCCAGGCGATGCGCGCATCGGCCAGCCACCAGGCGGCGAGGGGCGTGCCAGCGAAGGCGATGATGGCGGCCAGCGACGAATAGCGAAACAGCGCCGCCGCCGCCAGCCAGACGACGCAGAATGCGAGGCCGACCGGCCAAGCGATGGCCAACAGCGCGCCGATCGATGTCGCCACCCCCTTGCCGCCCCGGAATTTGAGCCAGACCGGAAAATTATGGCCGAGGACGGCGGCCAGCCCGGCCAGCAGCCCCAGATCGCCATGGCCGGTGCCCCAGAAAGCCACCACCAAAACCGGCGCAGCGCCCTTGGCCGCGTCCAGGATCAATGTCGCCGCGGCGATGCCCTTGCGTCCGGTGCGCAGCACGTTGGTGGCGCCGACATTGCCCGATCCCATATCGCGGATATCGCCGACGCCGGCGAGCTTGGTCAGCACCAGCCCGAACGGGATCGAACCCAAAAGATATGAGAGGATTGCAACAATCCAAATCGTTGGCCCGATCACCGCTCCCGACGATTCCACGGCTAATCCTCGCGGACGAAGACGGTGCGCCCGTCGATCACGGTGCGCCGCACGACACCCTGCACCGGTCGCCCGTCGAAGGGCGAGTTTTTGGCCTTGCTGGCCAGGTCGTCGGCGTCCACCTGCCAGCCCAAATCGGGATCGAACAGGGTCAGATCGGCGGGCGCCCCCTTTTCGAGCCGCCCGGCGCCGAGCCGCATCAGTTCGGCCGGCGCCCAGGTCAGCTTGGCGAGTACGCCCAGGAGCGGCATCTGGCCGTTGTGATAAAGCTCCAACGATACTGGCAACAGGGTTTCCAGCCCGACGCCGCCGAACGCCGCCTCGCCGAAGGGCAGGCGCTTGGAATCCTCGTCATGGGGCGCGTGGTCGGAAGCGATGCAGTCGATGGTGCCGTCGGCCAGCCCCTCGGCCACCGCCATGCGGTCGGTTTCGCTCCGTAGCGGCGGCGACAGCTTGGCGAAGGTGCGGTAATCGCCGACCGAGGTTTCGTTGAGGGCGAAATAGGGCGGCGCCGTGTCGCAACTGACCTCTAAGCCGCGCTGCTTGGCGGCGCGGATGGCGTCGATCGCCTCGCCGGTCGAGACGTTGGAAAAATGCAGCCGCCCGCCGGTCATTTCGACCAGCCTGAGATCGCGCTCGACCATGATGATCTCGGCCGCCGGCGGGATGCCGGTGAGGCCCAGCCGGGTCGCCATCTCGCCCGAATTCATTACCCCGCCGCGGGCCAGGCTGGGCTCTTCCGGATGCTGGATGATGATCAGCCCGAAGGTTCTGGCATAGGTCAGCGCCCGGCGCATCATCTGGGCGTCGCTGATCGCCTTGCCGCCGTCGGTGAAGGCGACGGCGCCGGCCTCGGCGAGCAGCCCCATTTCGGTCAGGTCGCGCCCTTCCAGGTCCTTGGAGACGGCGGCGTAGGGATAAATCTTGGTCAGCCCGATCTTGCGCGCGCGCCGGGCAACGAATTCGACCCCCGACATATCCTGGATTATCGGCATCGTGTTGGGCAGGCAGAGCATGGTGGTGACGCCGCCGGCGGTGGCCGACATGCCGGCCGATTTGATGGTGCCCTTGTGCTCCTCGCCGGGTTCGCGCACCTGCACCCGGATATCGACCAGACCGGGCGCCAGGCAGAGGCCGCCGCAATCGATGACCTCGGCATCCTTGGGCGCGCCGCCGGCCTTGATACCGGGCCCCGCATCGGTGATGCTTTCGCCGTCGGTCAATACGCCGCCGGGCGCATCCATGCCGGTCGCCGGGTCCAGGAGCCTGGCATTGACATAGGCGGTGCGGCCGAGCGCATCGTCGGGCATCGCCGCCGTCCAGCTGCCGGCGCCCATCAGAGGTTCCTCGCTTCATCGGCCAGGCTGGCGGCCAGGTTGGCGGCCAGGATTTCGAGGCACGCCATGCGCACGGCGACGCCCATCTCCACCTGCTCGCGGATGACGCTACGGCTGAAATCGTCGGCCACCACCGAATCGATTTCGACGCCCCGGTTGGCCGGCCCCGGATGCATGATCAAGGCGTCCGGCTTGGCCGCCGACAGCTTGTCGTAATCGAGGCCGAAGAAGTGGAAATATTCGCGGATCGAGGGGATGTAGTTGCCGTCCATGCGCTCGTTCTGCAGGCGCAGCATCATCACGATGTCGCAGTCCTCGAGCCCCGCCTTCATCTCGTGGAACACCTCGACGCCGAGATTTTCGATGCCCGCCGGCAAAAGCGTCAGCGGCGCCACGACGCGTACCTCGGCGCCCATGGTGACCAGAAGCAGGATATTGGAGCGGGCCACCCTGGAATGGGCGATGTCGCCGCAGATGGCGATCCTGAGCCCGGCCAGCTTGCCGCGCCGGCGGCGGATGGTGAGCGCGTCAAGGAGCGCCTGGGTCGGATGTTCGTGGCTGCCGTCGCCGGCGTTGATCACCGCGCAGTTCATTTTTTCCGACAACAGCTGCGCCGCCCCCGATTGCCCGTGCCGCACCACCAAAACATCGGGATGCATGGCGTTGAGGGTCATCGCGGTATCGATCAGGGTTTCACCCTTGCCCACCGATGAGGTCGGCACCGACATATTGATGACATCGGCGCTGAGCCGCTTGCCGGCCAGCTCGAACGAGGTGCGGGTGCGGGTCGAGCCCTCGAAGAAAAGGTTGATCACGGTGCGCCCGCGCAGGCTGTCCAGCTTCTTGTCGGCGCGCCGGTTCTGTTCGACGAAGATGTTGGATTTATCGAGAAGCGCGGTTATTTCGTCCGGGGAAAGGCCTTCGATGCCAAGCAGGTGGCGATTGGTAAAGGCGGAAGGAGCGGACGTCGCGGCCATAAAGCGGCACTATAGGTACGTTGCGGCGGAGGGTCCAGCTTTTCCACGCATTCTACCCGCCCAAAGCATCCAGCGCGCCCTGCAATATATAGGTGGCGGCCATTTTATCGACCACCTGGCGGCGCCGCTGGCGGGGCATATCGGCCTCGTCGATGAGCAAGCGCTCGACCGCCGCCGTCGACAGGCGCTCGTCCCAGAAGGCGATGCCGAGATCAAACTGCCCGCCCAGCTTTTGGTCCAGGTTGGCGGCGAACTGGCGGATACTTTGGCAGGCCGGGCCCTCGCTGCCGTCCATCGAGACCGGCAGGCCGATGACGATGCCGCCGACATCGCGGGCACCGATGATTTCGGCGAGCTGCGCGGCGTCCTTGGTGAATTTGGTGCGCCGGATGGTATCGACGGCGGCGGCGACGTTGAGCGTCGCATCGGAAACCGCCATGCCGATGGTCTTCGACCCGACATCCAGCCCAAGCAGGCGCTTGCCCGGCGCCAATCGTGCCTTCAGTTCCTGGACGCTGTCATGGATCATTGCGAATCACCATGGCCTGGTGTTAGCCGAGGCTTCGCGCCTTGTCGAGGGGCTATGGCCGGTTTCCGGATTTGTGATCCTGGTCACAGACGGGAAAGGGTATTCACGATACAACCAAATCGGCTATGCCAAGACTGGCTATGGTTAAAACTGACTTTTATCAAGGGGTTGCAGGCCAATGAACGAGTTCGAGGTGGCCATCTATAATGCCGACGTGCGCGCCTGTGTGCGGGATGGCCGGCGGCATCGCGATTTGACCGATGAATGGGCCGACATCCATTACATCGAGATCGAGGCCGACACCGAAACCGAAGCGCGGGCGATGATCCTGCGCCGCTATCCGGTCACCCGCGGCTATGTGATTGAAGCCGTCAACCGGGTGCCCGTCTGACCGCACCCGCTTTACATCCAGCTGTCCAGCATCGACGGGACTTCCGCTGGGGCGTACTAGTCGCCGCGCGGCTCGGCTTCCGCCGAATCCATCAGTTGGGCCAGCACCTCGTAGGGTTGCGCGCCGACGACGCCCTGGCCGGCGGCGACATAGGTGGGCACGCCGGTAATTCCGTATTGGCGCGACTTGCTCCAGTCGGCGTCGATCCGGTCCTTGAAGCTCCGGCTTTCGAGGACACCCAGCGCCGCCGCGGCGTCCAATCCGACGGCGCCGGCGATCTCCACTAGAATATCCCTATCGCCGATATTGCGGCCGTCCACGAAATAGGCCTTGAACAGGGCTTCGTGGATATCATTGCCGCCCTCTTGGGTGTCCGCCCAGGCACCCAATTCCTGGGCCAACCGGCTGTTATAGGTATGGCTGCGGCGGTTGTAGGGCAGGCCCTCTTCGTCCATCAAGCCCTGCATGCGGTTGTGCATGCCGTCCATGTCGACATCGCGCCCGGAGAACAATTTTTCCAGAGTTACGCCCTCGGCCGGGGTTTCCGGATGCAGCGGAAAGTGCACCCACTTGATCTCGATGTCATAGTTCTGCTTCAGCTTTTCAATACGCCCGGTACTGAGATAACACCACGGTCAAACGTAGTCGCTGAAGACCTCCAATGTGACCGGTTCGGCCATGACCCTTCTCCTTCGTGCATTGCGCGCCCATCAACACGGCGATAGAAGATCATGCCGTGAATTCGCGGAGCGAAGCAAGGACCGATAATTGGACGCCATCATCCAGTTTCTAACCGGCGGGACAGACTTATCCATCTGGGGGTTTGCGGCCCTCTCAGGGATTTCGTTCCTGGCCAGTTTCGTTACCGCCGCCCTCGGCCTTGGCGGCGGCATTCTGGTGCTTGCCACGATGGCCGTTTTCCTGCCGCCGCTGGCGCTGATCCCGCTGCACGGCGTCGTTCAGCTCGGCTCCAATGTCGGCCGCACCGCGCTGATGGCGCGCGACGTCCTTTATAAGGTGGTGCCCCACTTCGCCGTCGGCACGGTGATCGGCTCGGCCATCGGCGCCAACATGTTCGTGGCGCTGCCGATCGGCGTGCTGCAGTTGGCGCTCGCCGTCTTTGTCCTCTACGCGACCTGGGCGCAGCGCTTCAAGGTCGCCAAGCCGGGGCCGGCAAAATTCGGCGCCCTCGGCCTGGTCAGCGGCTTCATCACCATGTTCGTCGGCGGTTCCGGGCCGCTGATCGCGCCGTTCGCCGCCGCCGTCGGCGAAAACCGGCAAAACGTCGTCGCCACCCATGCGGCGCTGATGTCGATCCAGCATGTGTTCAAACTGGCGGCCTTCGGCCTCCTCGGCTTCGCCTTCGGGCCCTATATTCCGTTTCTGGCTTGTATGCTGGTTTTGGGGTTCGCCGGCACCTACACCGGACGGCATGTGCTCAACCGGCTGCCCGAGCGGACTTTTCGCATCGGGCTGCAGATTATCCTGACATTGCTGTCCATACGCTTGCTTTACGCGGCGGCGGAATCCTTGCTGGGACCGGCGGCTGGCTAATCGACCAGCCCGGGCAGGCGGGCCTTAAGGATTTGTTCGGCCTCTTCGGCTAATTGGCGGACGATGTCGCCGGCCGGCAGAATGGCATCAATGAGGCCGGCGTCCTGGCCGTAGGATAACGGCGCTTCCTCGATATCGCCGGAGCCGCGCGCCGCCATGATGCCGGCGAGGGTGTCCGCCTGATGCTGGCGCAGCGCCCATTCCCGCCCCGACCAGCGTTCGATAAAGCGGTTGCGCCTGCCCCGCGACATGGCGCCCGGCCAGACGATACCGGCGGCGAGATCGGGAATTTCAGACAAGGCCGTGTCGTGGCCGTCGCTGGCGATGATCGCCTGCTTGAAATTATCGTGGATCGGCGATTCGTCGGAGGCCAGGAAACGGGTGCCGAGGAGTACGCCGTCGGCGCCGAGTGCCAGGGCCGCCGCCAGGCCACGCCCGTCGGCGATGCCGCCCGCCGTCAGCACCGGTACCGGCGCCACCGCATCGGCAACCAACGGGGTCAGCACCATGCTCGCCATCCAGCTGACATGGCCGCCGGCTTCGGTGCCTTGCGCGACGATGACATCGGCGCCGGCGCGGACGCCGCGCAACGCCTCGGCGACGCTGCCGGCCATGTATGTCACCTTGCAGCCGGCGTCGTGGGATCGCTCGATATAAGGCGCAATGTCCTGATCGCCATCGGGCCAGGCGAAGGACATGACCGCCGGGCGCGTTTCCAGGGCGGCCGCGAATTTTTCCTCCTCGGTCAAAAACAGCAGGAAATTGAGGGCAAAGGGCTGGTTGGTAATGCCCCGGATGGCGGCCGCGTCTTCGCCGATCTGATCGCCGCCGCGCCCATGACAGCCGAGGGTGCCGAGCCCGCCGGCATTGGATACGGCGGCCACCATCGAGCTTTGCGTATGGCCGCCGCCCATGCCGCCGAGGACAATCGGGTGCTCGATCCCGAGCAAATCGCAAATAGGTGTCCGTATCATGTCATGTCCTCCCGATTTTGCCGCCCCTTGATTTTATCCGTCACTGTTTTACCCGATGCAAGCGTTCCGAATATTTCTGTGATCCAGCGGCACCTTTTGCTAGTCTCGCAGCATGGCGCACGGGCAAGGGCACCAGCACGGGGCAAGCAACGAGCGGCGCGTCTTCTGGGCGCTGATCATCACCGCCGCTTTCATGCTGGTCGAGGTGGCCGGCGGGCTGATCTCCGGCTCGCTCGCCCTCTTGGCCGATGCCGGGCACATGCTCACCGACGCCATCGCGCTTTTGTTTTCCTGGATCGCCTTCCGCATGGCCCGCGCCCCGGCCGACCAAAAACGCTCCTACGGCTATCACCGGCTGCAGATCGTCGCCGCCTTCGTCAACGGCCTGACCCTGGTGCTTGTGGTCGGCTGGATTCTGATCGAAGCGGCGCGCCGCATCGCAGAACCGGTGGCCATCTTGGGCGAAACCATGCTCGCCGTCGCGGTGGCCGGATTGCTGGTCAACCTGATCGCCTTTTGGATCATCCACGGTGGCACCAGGGGCGGCGTCAGCGACAACCTTAATCTGGCCTCGGCGGCGGCCCATGTCATGGGGGATATCCTGGGTTCGGCGGCCACCATCGTCGCCGCCGGGTTGATCATCGCCTTCGGCTGGAGCATCGCCGATCCGGTCCTCTCGATCCTGGTGGCCTTCCTGATTCTCAAAAGTTCCTGGTCGATTATCAAAAAATCCATGCATATCCTGTTGGAAGGCACGCCCGACTGGCTCGACGTGGATGAGTTGAAGAACCGCGTGGTCGCCGCCCTGCCCGAGGTCACCGATATCCACCATGTGCATGCCTGGTCGCTGACTTCCGAGCGGCCGATGATCACCCTGCACGCCAGCGTCAGCGATGCAAACGGGGCCAACGAGACCCTCCTCGGCATCAAGCGCGTGCTCGCCGATGATTACGGCATCACCCATTCGACCATCCAGATCGAATGCGGCGCCTGCACCGACGAACATTGAGGCCGGGCGACAAATATTAAAGGCGAAGATTGGCCGGCGCCCCCCAAGCATGGTAATCTCACCCGCTGTACGAGCGATATCAAAGGTTTGAAGCTGCGCGTGGCCCCATCTCAAAGCCAAGATAATTCCACCGCCGCCCTGGTTGGCCGCCTGGCCCGCGAGAGCATCCGCCCCTATGTCGGCTGGATCGTGGCGGCGCTTCTATGCATGCTGCTGGTCGCCGCCGCCACCGGCGCCAGCGCCTGGCTGATGGAACCGGTGATCAACAAGGTGTTCGTGGAAAAGAACAAGGCCCTGTTGTGGCCGATCGGCGGCGCCATCCTGATCACCTTTCTGATCAAGGGTCTCGCCAATTACGGCCAGGCGGTGCTGATGAGCTTCGTCGGCCAGCGCATCATAACCGATACCCAGCACCGATTGTACGCGCACCTGACCGGCATGGAGCTGGGCTTTTTCCATGACAGCCCGACCGGCAACCTGATCTCGCGATTCACCATCGATATCAACATGATGCGCGCCGCCGTTTCCAACGCCCTGACCGGCGTCGGCAAGGATTTCCTGAGCCTGATCTTCCTGATCGGCGTCATGTTCTACCAGGATTGGGTGCTGGCGCTGATCTCGGTTTTCATCTTTCCCGCCGCCGTCTTGCCGATCGTCCGGCTGGGCCGGCGTATCCGAAAAGTTACCATCAACACGCAAGAAGAAATGGGCCAGTTCACGACCCTGCTGGAACAGACCTTCCAGGGCGCCCGCGTGGTCAAGGCCTACGGCATGGAGGAATATGAAAAAGGCCGCGTCCGCAACATCGCGGAACGGGTCTTCGGCCTGGTTTTCAAGGCGGCGCGCATCCGCTCCCTGGCCAGCCCGATCATGGAGACCCTGGGCGGCGTCGCCGTCTGCCTGGTCGTCCTCTATGGCGGATTTCGCGTCATCGACCAATCGATGGACCCGGGATCGTTCTTTTCATTCATCACCGCGCTTTTGCTCGCTTACGAGCCGATGAAGCGGCTGGCCAATCTCAACGCGGCGCTGCAGGAAGGCCTGGCCGGCGCCCAGCGCCTGTTCCAATTGCTCGACCGCGAACCGGTGATCAAGGATGCCCCCGAAGCGCGGCCCCTTGCCATCGGCAGGGGCGAGATCGCGCTCGATCATGTGCGCTTCGCCTATACGCCGGAGCAACCGGCGCTCGACGGCATCAGCCTTACCGCGCCGGCGGGCAAGATGACGGCGCTGGTCGGCCCCTCGGGCGCCGGCAAATCGACCATCCTCAACCTGATCCCGCGCTTCTATGATGTCGATGCCGGCAGCCTGGCCATCGACGGCATCGATATCCGGACCTGTACCCTCGACAGCCTGCGTTCGGGCATGGCGCTGGTCAGCCAGGAAATCGTTCTGTTCGACGATACCATCCGCGCCAACATCGCCTATGGCCGCATGGGCGCCGACGAAGACGCCATCACCGCCGCCGCCAAGGGCGCGGCGGCGCACGAGTTCATCATCGAGTTGCCGGACGGATACGAGACCTATGTCGGCGAGCGCGGCGTCAAGCTGTCGGGCGGCCAAAGGCAAAGGCTGGCGATCGCCCGCGCCATGCTCCGGGACGCGCCGATCCTTCTTCTCGACGAAGCCACCTCGGCGCTGGATACCGAATCGGAGCGCCAGATCCAGGCGGCGCTCGAACGCCTGACCCGGGACCGGACCACCCTGGTCATCGCGCACCGGCTGTCGACGGTGATCGACGCCGACATTATTCACGTCATCAACCGGGGCCGGCTGGAAGAATCGGGCAGCCACGCGGAACTTTTGGCCAAGGGCGGAATTTACGCGCGCCTCTATGCGCTGCAATTCGCCGACGATAACCAGCCCAAGGCCGCCGCCGTCGCTGGCGTCGCTGGCGCCGGAGAATGATCGAGCCGGATGGCGACACCCCAATTCATCAAAAAGCTTTCCAGGAACAGCGCGGCGCGCGCCGCCGCCAGCCTGCTGGCCAGCCTGCTTGTCCGCCTGGTCTGGCTGACCGGCCGTTGGCGGGTGATCCGGGCGCCGGGGTTCGAGCCCTATTGGAACTCAACCAAGCCCTTTATCCTATGTTTCTGGCACGGGCGGCTGATGATGTTGCCGTGCTCTTGGGCGCGCGCGCAACCGATAAACATACTGATTTCCGGTCATCCCGACGGCCGGTTCGGCGCCGACACCATAACCCGGCTCGGCATCAAGACGTTGGCCGGATCGACCAGCCGAGGCGGCTTCGGGGCATTGCGTAACCTGGTCCGTATGTTGAAAAATGGCGACTGCGTTGGCATTGCGCCGGACGGGCCGCGCGGGCCGCGCATGCGGGCAAGCATGGGCGCCATCGCCCTGGCGCGGCTCTCCGGCGCGCCGCTGGTGCCGCTGACCTATTCCTGCAGCCGCCGGCGGGTGATCAACAGTTGGGACCGCTTTGTCCTGGCCTGGCCCTTTTCCAGCGGTGTAATTATGTGGGGTGATCCGTTGGAGGTGCCGGGCGATGCGGACAGCGCCGCGCTCGAAACTTTGCGCCTGGAGCTGGAGGAACGCATGAACATTTTGACCGCCGAGGCCGACCGGCTTTGCGGCCACGGCCCCATCGATCCGGCCCCAAAAGGGGCGGAGGCGGAAGGCACGGAGGCGGTGTCTTGATGCTGTCCCTCTACAGGCTGGTTTCCGGGCCCCTCGGCGGGCCGCTGATTTCGGCGTTTCTGAAACGCCGCTTGGCCGACGGCAAGGAAGACCCCGAACGTTTCGCCGAACGCGAGGGGCTGGCCAGTGTGGCACGCCCCGAGGCGGAGCGGCTGATCTGGGTGCATGCGGCCAGCGTCGGCGAATCCCTCTCTATGCTGCCGCTGATCGATCATCTGCTGGCAGGCGATCCCGGTCTCGCATTGTTGATGACCACCGGCACGGTCTCCTCGGCGCGGCTGATGGCGGAACGCCTGGCGGCGCGCGCCATCCACCAATACGCGCCGGTCGACCGGCTGCAATATGTGCGCCGTTTCCTGGATCACTGGCGTCCCGATCTGGTGCTTTGGGCGGAAAGCGAGTTCTGGCCCAATCTCATCTTGGAAACCACCGGCCGGGACATTCCCATGATCCTGGTCAACGGGCGCATTTCACCGCGCTCATATTCGGGCTGGCAGCGGGCGCGCGGCATCATCGCCAAGCTTCTCGGCCGCTTCGATCTTTGTCTCGGGCAATCTGAGGAAGACGCCGAGCGCTTGCGCCAATTGGGCGCCGCCAACGTCGATTGCCTGGGCAATCTGAAATTCGCGGTGCCGCCGCTGCCGGCCGACGCGGCCATTTTGGCCAGGCTCGAAGCGGCGCTCGGCGGGCGGCCCAATTGGCTCGCCGCCAGCACCCACGAGGGCGAGGAAGCGACCATCGCCGATACCCATCTGCGCCTGGCCGGCGCGCATCCCGGTTTGCTGACGGTTATCGTCCCCCGCCATGCCGCCCGCGGCGATGCCATCGCCGCCATGCTCAGAGGCCGGGGCCTGGATGTGGCGCAACGATCGGCGGGCGAAACCATCGCCGCCGGCACGCAGATTTTCTTGGCCGACAGCATGGGCGAGTTGGGCCTGTTTTTCCGGCTCGCCGCCATCGTCTTCATGGGCAAGTCGCTGGTGCCGCTGGGCGGCCAGAACCCGTTGGAGGCATTGCATCTGGACTGCGCCGTGCTGCATGGTCCGCACATGATGAATTTCACCGAAATCGCCGCCGATATGGCGCACGGCGGCTGCGCCGTCGAAATCGCCGATGCCGATGGCCTGGCGGCGGCCGTTGGCGCGCTGCTCGATGATCCGGAGCGGCGCGCCGGCATGGCGGAAAAGGGGCGCGCCTATGTCCGTTCCCGCGCCGAGGTGACCGAGCGGGTGGCCGAGCGGGTGGTGTCCTACCTGGATAGCAAGCCGGCGGCGGGGAAGGCCGATGCGGCCGCCTGAATTCTGGTACGGCGCCGGCAACGCTCCCTGGCCGCGGCTGCTTGGCCCGCTCGGCGGTCTCTATGGCGCCGCCGCCCGTCTGCGCTGGAACCTGACGCCAAGCCGGCGTGCGCCGGTGCCGGTCATCTGCGTCGGCAATCTGGTGGCCGGCGGTGCCGGCAAGACGCCGCTGGCCTTGGCCATCGCCCGGCACCTGCAAGCCAGGGGGCGCGCGGTGCATTTCATCAGCCGCGGCTATGGCGGCTCCGCCGATGGCGTGCAAGTCGACGCGGGCAGGCATGGCGCGTCCGACGTCGGTGACGAAGCCTTGCTGCTGGCCCGCATGGCGCCGACCTGGGCGGGCGCCGACCGCTACGCTTCCGCCGCCGCCGCCGCCGATGCCGGCGCCGATCTGGTGATCCTCGATGACGGCTACCAGAATCCGGCGCTGATCAAGGATACCTCGATCGTCGTGGTCGACGGCGAAACCGGCTTCGGCAACGGCCGCCTGATGCCGGCCGGACCGTTGCGCGAATTGCCCGGTCCGGGATTGGCGCGCGCCCACGCCGCCGTCATCCTCGGCGAAGACAAGGTCGACGCCGACGTGGTGATCGCGGCCGAGGGGCCGGCCGGCCTGCCGGTCTTCGGCGCCCGCCTCGAAGCCGCCACGGCCGACGCCGAGCGCCTTGCCGGGCGCCGCGTTTTCGCCTTCGCCGGCATCGCCCGGCCGGACAAATTTTTCGCCACCCTTGGCGGCATCGGCTGCGAGATCGCGGCGAGCCTGGTATTCGATGACCATCACCCTTATACCGGCCGCGAACTATCGGATATCGTTGAAAAGGCGAAATCCTTGGACGCCGTACCGGTCACCACCGAAAAAGACCATGTGCGCTTGGACAAGGCCGCCGCTGCCGCCGGCGGAATCGAAACCGTGCATGTGGATATCGCCTGGGACGACGCGGCGGCCTTCACCGGCTGGCTCGATGAACGTATCCAGGGAGCGGCGCGTGGCGATTAGTTCTGTGCTCATTGGTTCCCTGGCATACCGGGCCGAAGCGGTGGCGGCCTGGCTGCTCTACGCCGTATTTGGCCTGCTGCCGGTCGATGCGGCGTCCTGGCTGGGCAGCGCCCTCGGCCGTCTGGTCGGTCCGCATCTGCGCGTCACCCGCACCGCCCGGCGGAACCTAAAACAGGTGTTCCCCGATTTGAACGACGCCGAACTGGCGCGCATTATTTCCGGCATGTGGGACAATCTCGGCCGCACCGCCGGCGAACATCCGCACCTGGCCAAATTCCAACCCTACCGGACGGACAGCCGGGTCGAGGTAACCGGTGTCGAACATGTGGATGGGCTCCGCGACGATGGCGTCGCGGGGCTGTTCTTCGCCGGCCATATCGCCAATTGGGAGCTATCGCCGCTGGCGGTTACCGGGCGCGATGTCATCCTGCATCTGGTTTACCGGCGCGCCAATAATCCGTTTTTCGATGCCATCGTGCAGAAGGGCCGCGCCGTCCTCGGCGGCGATCTGTTCCCCAAGGGATCGGAAGGCGCCAAATCGATTCTGCGCTCGCTTCGCCGGGGCGAACACCTGGCCATGCTGGTCGATCAGAAGATGAATGACGGCATCCCGGTTCCATTCCTGGGGCGCGACGCGATGACCGCGCCCGCCGTCGCCGAACTGGCCTACCGCTACGATTGCCCGCTGGTGCCGGCGCGGGTCGAACGGCTCGGCGGCGCCCGTTTTCGCGTGACCTTCTATGCGCCCTTAAAAAAGCCCGAAAGCGGTGACCGGCAAACCGACATCGCGGCGCTGATGGGCACGGTCAACGCGATACTCGGCGATTGGATCCGGGAACGCCCGGAACAGTGGCTGTGGGTGCACAACCGCTGGCCGCCGGAATAATGCGCTATTTCATCGGCGGCACCAACAGCGCCGGATCGACCGATGTCGCGCGCAGGCGCATGCCCCAATGCAGGTGCGGCCCGGTTACCCGTCCGCTCATGCCGATGCGCCCGATCATATCGCCCTTGTTCACCCGCGTTCCCGCCGTGACCGTGATGGCGCTCATATGCAGGTAGGCCGAGCTCAACCCCAGCCCATGGTCGATGACCACCGTCTTGCCGTTGAAGAACATGCCGGGATGGGCGAAGGCGACGCGGCCGGCGGCGGCGGCGCGCACCGGCGTGCCTTCCGGCGCCGCGACATCGAGCCCAAGATGCGGCCGCCGCGGCTTGCCGTTCAATATCCGCGTTGAGCCGTAGACGCCGCTGACGCGGCCCCGGGCCGGCCAGGCGAAGCCGGATTGGAAAGAGGTATCGTCGCTGATGGTGGCGCGCGCGGCGGCGATGGCGGCGCTTTCCCTGGCGATGCGTTTCAAGTCTGCGGGCGAAGGCGTCACCTTGCGGCGCGGCAAACCGTCGATCCGCTGCACCTGGTAGACGCGTGTCCGGATGCCGATCTCGCGCCTGAAGATCGTTTCGCCCTTGACGCGGACTGCAAGCATCAGACGCCGGGGGGCATCCCGGCCAAAGGCGATCAAGAATGACCCGCCCGAGGTTACCGGCACCGATTTTCCATCCAGGGTGACAACCGCGCCCTCGGGCGCGGCGCCGGTTACCAGTCCGCCCTGCTGGAATTCGCCGGCCAGCCGGACCTCGAAGGCCGCGGCGGGAGCGGCGGGCAATAACAGCAATAAAAGGGCGGGCGCGCAAAACCGGACAGCCATCAAAGCAGCGTCCCCTGTGGATCGCCGGGCGCGTCGTCGGGCGGTTTCGCAGATTTTTTTTGCGGCTTTTGCTGGGGCTTTTGCTGGGGCTTTTTCCGGGGCTTTTTCCGGGGCTTAGGCTTTTCCGGTTTTGACGGCGCATCGCCGCTCACTTTGGTGTCGACGGCGCCGTCATGGAAATGCACGCGCCAGTCGGCGCCGGGCTCGGCGGCGGCGGCCGAGAGCACCGGATTGGCTTCGCCGTCGGTGACCAGCGCGAAGCCCCGGTCCAGCACCCGCTGGTAGGAGACGCTGTCGAGGACGCGCGCCAGGCGCTCCAAATCGGCATGCTTGATTTCCAGCACCCGGCCGAAGGCCCGGCTCCAGGCCTGGACCTTGGCCTTGAACTGATCCTGCTTGGCGGCGATCTGCCGCGCCGGGCTGATCAGGCCGGCGCCCAAGCGTTCGACCAGCGCCTTCCGGTTCTGCAACAATACATCCTTGGCCCGGGTCAGGCGCTGGGTGCGCTCATCCAGCCGCTGCTGGGCTTCCTCGACCAGTTGCGCCGGGCGCGGCAGGCGCCGGGCCAGGTTGCCCACGTCCTTCGCCGCCCCATCGAGGATACGGGCCGAGGCGCGCATCAACCGCGAGGCGTCATCGCTCAATTGCGCCATCAGTTCGGCGCGCACCGGCACCGCCATTTCGGCCGCCGCCGTCGGTGTCGGCGCCCGCCTGTCGGAGGCGAAATCGATCAGCGTCGTGTCGGTTTCGTGGCCGACGGCGGAGATCAGCGGTATCTCGCTGGCGGCGGCGGCGCGCACCACCACTTCTTCGTTGAAGGCCCACAAGTCCTCCAGGCTGCCGCCGCCGCGGGCCACGATCAGCAAGTCCGGGCGCGGCACCGGCCCGCCGCTTGCCAGCCGGTTGAAGCCGTCAATGGCGGCGGCCACCTCGGCGGCGGCGCCTTCGCCCTGCACGATCACCGGCCAGACCAGCACATGGCGCGGAAAGCGGTCGCGCAATCGATGCAGGATATCGCGGATGACGGCGCCGGTCGGCGAGGTGACGACGCCGATGACCTCGGGCAGGAACGGCAGGTCGCGCTTGCGTTGCTCGTCGAACAGGCCCTCGGCCAGCAGTTTCTTGCGCCGCTCCTCCAACAGTTTCAGGAGCGCGCCCTCGCCGGCCACCTCCATACTTTCGATGACGATCTGGTAGCGTGAGCGCCCCGGATAGGTCGACAGGCGCCCGCTGACGATGACCTCGAGCCCGTCCTCCGGCGTCAATCCCAGGCGGCCCACGGTGCCGCGCCAGCAGACCCCGTCGAGCACCGCCTTGTCGTCTTTTAAGGACAGGTACATATGGCCCGATGCCGGGCGCGACAGGCCCGAAATTTCACCGCGCACGCGGATATGGGCGAAGGCCTCCTCGACGGTCCGCTTCAGGCTCTGCGAAATCTCGCTGACCGAATAGATCGGCACGTTGCCGGCCCCGGCTTCCATGTTGGCTAATTCGCTCGGCATGGGCATAATTTATGGTACAAAACGGCCGCGGTATAGAGGCGATTGATCTTCAGTAAATCTTCGGGGGAACTTATCTATGAACATACTGGTTGTCGGCGCCGGCGGCAGGGAACATGCCCTTTGCTGGGCGCTGGCCAAATCACCGGACTGCGGCACGCTTTTTTGCGCGCCCGGCAATGCCGGCATCGCCGGGGTCGCCGAATGCGTGCCGATCGGCGCCGAAAATGTCGACGCCCTGGTGGCGTTCGCGGCTGAGAAATCCATCGATCTGGTGGTCGTCGGGCCGGAAGCGGCGCTGGTCCTGGGCCTGATCGATGCGCTGCGGGATGCCGGCATCCGCGCCTTCGGCCCCGATAAGCGCGCCGCCATCCTGGAAGGATCGAAAGCCTTCATGAAGGATCTGTTCGCCAAATATGATATCCCGACGGCGGCCTATGGGCGCTTTACCGATTACGGCGAAGCGGTGGCCTATGTGCGCGCCCAGGGCGCGCCGATCGTCGTCAAGGCGAGCGGCCTGGCCGCCGGCAAGGGGGTGATCCTCTGCGAGACCATCGAGGAAGCCATCGACGCCCTCGGCGCCATCATGCGGGACCGCGCCTTCGGCGATGCCGGCGACGAGGTGGTGATCGAGGAGTTTCTGAGTGGCGAGGAGGTCAGTTTCTTCGCCCTGGTCGACGGCAGGACGGCGCTGCCGCTGGTCTCGGCGCAGGACCACAAGGCGGCCCATGACGGCGACACCGGCCCCAACACCGGCGGCATGGGCGCCTATTCCCCGGCCCCGGTGCTGACCCCCGAACTGGAGGCCGAGATCATGCAGCGCATCATCGGTCCGACCATCGAGGGGATGAATGCCGAGGGTCGGCCCTATAGGGGCGTGCTTTATGCCGGGCTGATGATCACCGGGGACGGGCCAAAGGTGTTGGAATACAACGTCCGCTTCGGCGATCCCGAATGCCAGGTGCTGATGGCGCGGATGAATTCGGACCTGCTGGCATTGTTGCTGGCCGCCGCCGACGGACGGCTGGATGGCGCCGAGGTTGCCTGGCGGGACGGCACCGCGCTGGTGGTGGTGATGGCCGCCGAAGGCTATCCCGGCGCTTATCAAAAAGGCTCGCTGATCAAGGGATTGGACCGGGCCGGCGGCATCGAGGGCGTCACCGTCTTCCACGCCGGCACCGGCGCCGAGGACGGCAATATCGTCGCCAACGGCGGGCGCGTGCTGGGTGTCACGGCGCTGGCGGCGACCGCCAAGGATGCGCAAGCCGCCGCCTACCAGGCGGTGGATTTGATCGATTGGCCGGAAGGCTTCTGCCGCCGCGATATCGGCTGGCGGGCAATCGACAGGGAATCATCACACTAGGGAATCAGTAATAACGATCCGGCATATCTGCGCCCCTCCAGATCGCGGTGGGCCTGGGCGGCTTCGCTTAACGGGTAGCGCTTGCCGATCTCGACTTTGAGGACGCCTTGATCGACCAGATCGTAAAGCTCATCCGAGTACCGCTTGCGGTCGGCGGGGTCACGGATATGGTCGCTGAAGGCCGGGCGGGTGACGCTGAGCGATCCGTGCTTGGCGAGCAATAGCAGATCGAGCGGTTCCGGGTGGCCAGAGGCATTGCCGTAATTGACCAGCATGCCGTAGCGGCGGGTGCAGTGGATGGATTTGGCGAAGGTGTCCCTGCCGACCCCGTCGAACACCGCCGCGACGCCATCGGGCGCGATGTCACGGACCGCCGCCACGAAATCCACCTCGCGATAGAGGATGGCGTGATCGAGGCCGAGGTTGCGGGCGGTATCGGCCTTTTCCGCCGAGCCGACGGTGCCGATCACGGTGGCGCCCAGATGCTTGCACCATTGTATAAGCAATAATCCGACGCCGCTGGCCGCCGCGTGGATCAGGACTGTATCGCCGGCCGCCGGCCTGAAGTTGCGATTGATCACCATCGACGCGGTCAAGCCCTTGAGCATCATCGCCGCCGCCTGCTCGTCGCTGATCTTGCCGGGCAGCTTGAACAGGCTGGATGCCGGCAGGTTGCGCGCTTCGGCATAGGCGCCGGTATTTTCGTAGAACGGCCCGCCGACGCCGACATAGGCGGCGCGCCCGCCGACCGGGACATCCTCGACGCCGGCGCCCAGTTGCTCGACGACGCCCGCCGCCTCGTTGCCGAGGATCACCGGAAAATCAAGCGGACCCGCGATATAGAAGCCGCCCTGGCGGACATTGACGTCGGAATAATTGACGGCGATGGCGGTATGGCGGATGCGCACCTCGCCGGCGCCCGGCGGCGGCAGTTGCATGTCCTCGAAGCTGAGAACCTCGGGTCCGCCGTTGCGGTGAATTCTGATGGCTTTCGGCATTGGCGGGTTAGAGCGGTTCAGTCTTCCCGGGAAAGCTGGTCCCAGGCGGCCTTGCCCCAAGCCGCATAGGCGATGGCGAGGGCGGCCTTCAGGGCGGCACCATGACTGGGCGTCTTTTTCGGCGCGATTTTGGTGCCGCTGGCGAAGGATTTGTCGTTCACGGTATCGAACGCCACCTGTTTTTTGTCTTTGTCATAGAGGACGATAACGGTCAGAACATCCTCGTCTTCCAAGGGCATGTCCCTGAGATCGACATTGATCTGGTAGACCGCCGGTCCAGATTCCTTGTAAGGCAGTTCGGTCAGGAACATGGTCGCAGTGAAATTCAGCGGCTTGCCTTGGCGTGTGCATTCGAACGGGACGTTGTAATCGGCGGTACGCTGCAATTCGTTTTCGATCCGGCTCTTGCCCTCGAACTCGATCACGTAACCGCAGGCCGGAAGCCCGGCCGCGGCCAGGCGGCCCGCGATATTCGATTTCAGCGAACCGTCGATCAAGGGCGCCGCCATTTTAAAATAAATGAAACCGTTTTTGCCCTTGTCGGTACGTACGGCGATCCATCCGGAGCCCTTGGCGCGGCCGGTGGATTGGATCAATGAGCCTTTCTTGAAACGGCCGATCCGTTTGGACTTGGTTTCCGGGCGGCTGCGGATGTTGATGTCGCGCAAGATCACGTAGGGCGCTTTTTCGGGAATGATGGTGACCGGCTTGGCTTTCTGCTTCGGTTTCCGCTTCGGCCTGGGTTTGGGCGTGGACTTTTTCCGTGCCGCCTGGGCTAGAGCGGTTCCGGATAGATATGAATCAATTTGATGGGAACAAATCGGTTTTCCGGGTAGGCGCGGTGCGTAGCGCGATGCGGATCCATCGGGCAAG
>NZAK01000087.1 GCA_002687515.1 Rhodospirillaceae bacterium | reverse complement strand
CTGTTATGATGTGTGTATAGCATTGATTCTTATAGCAGAACCACCCAAACAGGTCATCAATTTAGTAATCCATCTGGGCAATCCGGGTTCATAAGATTGGCGCGGTAGAAGCGCATCGCCCCTGTATCGCCGATATCGCGTCCCAGGCGCCGCTTGGCGGCGCCCAACCTGGGAGTGCGGGCGAAGATGACCAGGTGATTTTTCAGGGCCAGACGCTTTTTCATGACTAGCGGTACAGACGTCCGATCAGGCGCGGCGGCAGGCCGGCGAAATAAAGGCCGAGGCAGGTGAGGTTGCGGAGCGGCCTGAAAACATATCCCGCCCGCCGGTAGCGCGCCGCCGAGGTGACGGCGCTGGCATCCAGAACTGTGAGCCGCTTGGCTCCGATGCGGCGCACCAGATCCACGTCTTCATAAAGGGGCAGCGGCCGGTAGCCGCCCAATTTATCGTAAAAGGCGCGCCCGATCAGCAGCCCCTGATCGCCAAAAGGCAGCGCCAAAAATCGGCTGCGCCAAGCGACCAGTTTTTCCAGCCGGCGCGCCGCCGGGGCCGCATCGTCGAGGGCGAAGCCAAACACGGCGGCCCTTTCCAGGGTTCCGGCATCGTTCATGAAATCCCGGCCCGCCGCCTGCCAGCCGGGCGCCAGGACGGTGTCGGCGTGCAGGAACAGGAGCCAGTCGCCGCTGGCCGCCTCGGCGCCGGCGCGAAGCTGCCCGCCGCGGCCGGGCGGGCAGCGGATAAGCCGCGCCCCCAAGGCTTCGGCGATGGCGGCGGTGCCGTCGCTGGAACCGCCGTCGGCAACGATGATCTCGGTCTCGAATTCGCTTTCGGCGACGCAGCGGATGGCGTCGGCGAGGCTATCGGCGGCTTCCAGGGTGGGGATCACGGTGCTCAGCATGGGTGTACTATAAACTTCGGCGCGGGCCCGGCAAAATCGATTATGTTCTTGTAATGTTCCATATCATCGCCTAAGCTGCGGCGATGGTTGATTTGCTTCCCAGCCGGGCGCGAAAGGGGCGCGGCGCCGTTGGCCGGCCGGCCGGGCGTTTCGACGACACTTGGGCGGCGCCGGTGGATGACGGCTGGTGGCGGGACGAGGGCGAAACCCCGGCCCGCATTGCAACAGCCCTGATGCCCGACGCGGCGCGCAAGGTGATCACCCGCAATACCTCGCCGGACGTTCCCTTCGACCGCTCGATCAACCCTTATCGCGGCTGCGAACATGGCTGCATCTATTGTTTCGCGCGGCCCAGCCACGCTTTCCTCAACCTGTCGCCGGGGCTGGATTTCGAAACCAAGATATTCTTCAAGGAACACGCCGCCGAACGGCTGGAGCGGGAATTGCGCAAGCCCGGATACAGTTGCGCGCCGATCGCGCTGGGCGTCAACACCGACGCCTATCAGCCGGCCGAGGACAAGCTCGGCGTTAGCCGCTCCATCCTCGAGGTGTTGCAGGCATTCGGCCATCCGGTTTCGATCATTACCAAGTCGGCGCGGATCCTCGGCGATCTGGATATATTGGGCCCGATGGCGGCGGACGGGCTGGTTCATGTGATGATTTCGGTGACCACGCTGGATGCCGGGCTGGCGCGCCTGATGGAACCGCGGGCATCGGCGCCGGCAAAACGGCTGGCGACCATCCAAGCGCTTGCCGAGGCCGGCGTGCCGGTGGGCGTGCTGGCATCGCCGATGATCCCCGGGCTCAATGATCAGGAACTGGAACGCATCGTCGAAGCCGCCGCCGATGCCGGCGCCCGCCAGGCGGGGTACATTCTTTTGCGCCTTCCCTTCGAGGTGAAGGATTTATTCACCGAATGGCTGGCGGCGCATTATCCGGATCGCGCCGGGCGGGTGCTGTCGCTGATCCGCCAATGCCGGACCGGCAATCTCAACGATACCGGGTTCGGCCGCCGCATGACCGGCACCGGGCCTTACGCCCGCCTGTTGCAACAAAGGATGGCGCGCGCCCTCAAACGCCACGGCCTTGATAAGCCGATGCCCGATTTCGATTGCAGTAAGTTCGCCAGGCCCCTGGCCGCGGGCGGCCAACTGGCTTTATTTTAAGCCGCTGTCCGGGTGCCGCGCTTGTCGTTTGCATCGGCTAACCGGGTTGCGGCGGCTGGACACAGCCCGGCGGATATGGCCTATAGCGGTTTCGGATCGGATTTCGGAAAGACGCATCATGCTTGCCAATCTCAATCGCGAAGATTTCATCGAGCTCCTGAAAAAGCTGGGCGCGGAAGGCGACGACGAGGTTCTGGCCTCGGCGCGCGACCTGCACGCGCGAATCACCGTCGCCGGCATCAGTTGGGACGAGCTTTTGGTTCCCGAGCAGTCCGACGATGAATCGGAAGACGAATTGGAAGATGAAGCGGACTACGAGGATGACGGCGGCGAATCCGAGGATCAGGCGGATTACGAAGGCGACGAAGAAGAAGAAGAAGACGATGGGGCGGATGACGTTTCCGGCGATGACGATGACGATGACGATGACGACGAGCCGCTTTCCGATGAACTAAAGAAAGAGGCCGAGGGTTTGATCACCGCCATCGGCGCCCTCGATATTTCGGCGGCAACGCGCGAAGATCTGGACGAATACAAGAAAGACCTGACCGACGGCGATTTCGAGCAGATGGACCTCGATTATCTGCGCGCGCTGCGTGGCCGCCTTTCCAAATAGGCGCTTTGGTGGCGGCGCCGATCTATCATATGTGCCGCCGCGACGAATGGGAGGTGGCTGAAAAAGCCGGGGCCTATCACGGCTCGTCCCAGGATATCGCCGACGGCTTTATCCATTTTTCCAGCGCCGATCAGGTCAAGGAAAGCGCCGCCAAGCACCGCGCCGGCCAGGACGGGTTGGTGCTGATCGCCGCCGACCCCGACAGGCTGGGCACTGATTTGAAGTGGGAACGGGCGCGCCACGGGCAATTGTTCCCGCATCTCCATGGCGCGCTGTCCCCGGACGCCGTCATATCCGTGCGTGACCTGCCCCTTGGTTCGGATGGGCTGCACGCGTTTCCGGACCTGTAATTCCAACCTTCCCGTAATTTTCGCCGGGCGGCGTCGGGTAGGGTGGCGCCCACGATTCGCTCGCATGTCTTCTGTTACTACCAGTTCCCAAAACATAATCCACAATTTAATTATGGATTATGTTTTGGTGCAGTGGTAACATTTTCGTGATCGGTCGAGGAGCTACCAAGGGCGAACCAATATGCTCGTGTCGAAATCCGGAATATTGAACCATGTCGGCCGGAAAAATTAATCAACAGGAGGATATCTTGAAAACCAGATTCATTATATTGGCGGCCCTCGCCGCGTGCGCGAGCCTGCCGCTAAGTTACGGAAACGCCGGGGCCGAAATGGCATCGGCATCGTTACTCGCCAATTCCTGTTTTTCCTGTCACGGCACCGACGGAAAAAGCCTCGGCGCCATGCCGTCGATCAACGGCAAGGAAGCCAAATACATCGAAACCACCCTGATGGCGTTCCGCAGCGGCAAGAAACCGTCGACGGTTATGAAGCGCATCGCCAAGGGCTTCGACGACAACGAGATCAAGGCGCTGGCGCGCCATCTGTCGGGCATCAAGTGAGGGAGGCCAAAATGACAAAATTATCCAGACGGCAATTCAATTCCATGATCGGCGCGGCGGGCGCGGCGGCGGCCATGCCTCTTACTGCCCCGGCATTTGCCGCCAGCCATGGCGGCAAGGTGGTCATCGTCGGCGGCGGCTTCGGCGGCGCCACGGCGGCCAAATATTTGAAACGCTCCCATCCGAATATTGATGTAACGCTGGTCGAACCCTCGACCGCCTTCATCACCTGCCCGTTCTCCAATACGGTGATCGGCGGCCTCAACGGCATCGATTACATCACCCACAATTACAAGGCGCTGAAGGCGATCGGCGTCAAACTGGTCCACGACATGGCGACCCAAATTGACGGCGCCGGCAAACAGGTGCGGCTCGGCGGCGGCGGCAGGCTGGCGTTCGACCGCTGTATCGTATCGCCGGGTATCGATTTCCGCTGGGGTGCCATCGAGGGCTCGGACCCCTCGATCATCACCACCATTCCCCATGCCTGGAAGGCGGGACCGCAGACCCTGCTCCTGCGCAATCAGCTCCGGGCCATGCGCGACGGCGGCACCTTCATCATTTCGCCGCCGGTCAACCCGTTCCGCTGTCCGCCGGGGCCGGGCGAACGCATCAGCCTGGTCGCCAATTATTTCAAGAAGCATAAGCCCAAATCGAAGATCCTGGTCCTCGATCCGAAGAAAAAGTTTTCCAAGCAGGGCCTGTTCAAGGAAGGCTGGGCCAAGCTCTATGGCGACATGATCGAATATCACAACATCGACAAGGATGGCGTGGTCAGGCGCGTCGACGCCAAGGGCATGACCCTGCATACCGATTTCGGCAAGCACAAGGGCGATGTCATCAACTTCATCCCGGCGCAGAAGGCCGGCAAGATCGCCGATGCCTCGGGCTTGACCAATAAATCCGGCTGGTGCCCGGTCAAACAATTGACCTTCGAATCCACCCGGGTGCCGGGCGTGCATGTGATCGGTGATGCGGCGATCGCCTCGCCGATGCCGAAATCCGGATTTGCGGCATCCAGCCAAGGCAAGGCGGTGGCGGCGGCGGTCGCCTCGATGCTCGGCGGCAAGACGCCGGGAACGCCTAAATTCGTCAACACCTGCTACAGCCTGGTGGCCCCCGGCTACGGCATTTCGGTGGCCATGGTCTATGGCTTCGCCGGCGGCAAGATCATCAAGATCAAGGGTTCGGGCGGCCTCAGCCCGTCCGGCGCCAGCGACCAATTCCATTTCCAGGAAGCCGAGTTCGCCGAGGGCTGGTACAAATCGATCAGCAACGATATCTGGGGCTGATCGGCGAAACCAGATGCCACGAAAACCGCCGGGAGGAAGCTTCCGGCGGTTTTTTTATGGGCCGTTCATGGCGATTGCCTTGTCGTAAACCAGCCGGGCGGCGGCAATATCCTCGACCGCCAGGCCCACCGATTTGAAGATGGTGGTGGAAGACCGGGGCGGCGTGCAATCGCCCGAGAATATTTCGCCCACCTCGGCGAATATAGGTGCGCCGGAAAGGATGACGTCGCCCGATTCCTTAACCACGGCATCGCGCGAATCGACGATCAGCGTATTATCCATGGCCGCATCGTCCAATTCCCGCCAGGTCGGGAGCGGCGCGCCGACGGCGTTGACATGGGCGCCCTCGGTCAGCCAGGCGCCCTTGACCAGCGGTTCCCGCGATCCTGTCGCGGTGACCACGATGTCGGCGCCGAGGACCGCTTCTTGCAAGGCCATCGTCCTAACCCCGTGCGCGGCGGCGAAAGCCGCGGCGTGTTCCGGATTGCGGCTCCAGACGCGCACCTCGTCGAATTGGTAAAGATGGCGCAGCGCTTGCAGATGCGACCTTGCCTGAACGCCGCTGCCGATGATGGCGAGCACGCTGGCTTTTTCGGACGCCAAATGCCGGGTTGCCGCCGCCGACACCGCCGCCGTCCGCATTTCGGTGATCAGGCCGCCATCCAGGCAGGCCAGCGGCGCGCCGCTTATCGGATCGAACAGCATGATCATCGCCTGGTGGGTGGGAAATTCGGTGCCGGCGTTGGCCGGGTAGTAGCTGACCAGTTTGGCGCCCATGCCGGCCTCGGTGATGGCCGGCATGTCGCCGAGGTAACGCGCCCCTTCCTCGACGGTCATGATGTTGCGCACCGGCTGGATCGCGCGGCCCGATGAAAACTCCGCCAGCGCCGTTTCCATGGCTGGAATCAGCTCCCCGTAGTCAAGCAAAGGGGCGATTTCGGCTTCGGACAGATTGAGAATCATGGATAAGAGACTAATTTCTGGTTCCATCGATGTCGAGACGGAGATGCGCCCGCCTTTGAGTGTGCTTGATCCGTCTCAAGGCGGGCGGTGCATATTGTGGGCAGGGTGGCGGCATGAGCGAAGCCCAGGACAGGGCCGCCGTGCCCATGGACACCGAGATCAGCATTCAGGCGCTGCACAAGGCGTTCGATGAAAACCGCGTGCTGCGCGGGGTCGAATTGGAAATCGGCCGCGGCGAGTTTGTCGCCATTGTCGGCGGTTCCGGCTGCGGAAAAACCGTACTTCTGAGCCACATTCTCGGGCTGCTGACGCCTGATAAGGGGCGCGTATTGGTCGCCGACCACGAACAGGCCGAGGCACCGCTGGTCGATCTCTCCAGCTTCGAGGACGAAATCGAGCTGGCCCGCATTCACACCCATTGGGGCGTCGTCTTTCAGCGCAACGCGCTGTTTTCCGGTTCGGTCTTCGATAACCTGGCCTTGTGGCTGCGCGAGATCAAGAATCTCGATGACGGCGCGATCAACGAAATCGCGGGCTCGGTCCTGGCGGCGGTGGCCCTGCCCACGGGGGCCGAATTCCTGGAAACCGATGCGGCCAGCCTATCGGGCGGAATGGCAAAGCGCCTGGCCATCGCCCGCGCCCTGTCGATGGACCCGGTGGTCCTGTTTTACGACGAGCCGACCACCGGATTGGACCCGGTCAGCGCGTCGCAAATCCAGGAATTGATTCTGACCACGCACCAGGACCGGCGGGCATCGAACATCGTTACCACATCGATCATCATCACCCATGACAAGGATCTCCTGAGCCGGCTGCATCCGCGCACCGTGATGCTGCATGACGGCCGCGTCTATTTCGATGGCCCGTTCGAGGAATTCCAGAACGCCGCCTCGGCGATCATCCGTCCCTATTTCGAACTGATGCCGGTCCTGCACGGCGGAGCAAGCGAATTTCATTGAGTCAAATTCATCGGATTTTGCGTTAAAGTGAGCGCATGCCAGACTTCTCCCTTGAAACTAAGGCCGGCGCCGGTGGCCATCGGTTGATCGCCGGCATCGACGAAGCCGGGCGCGGGCCTTGGGCCGGGCCGGTGGTCGCGGCGGCGGTTATGTTCGATGTGGAAGTGGTGGCCGGGGATGCCGGTTCACTGGCGGGCTCGCTGGCGGGCCTCGACGATTCCAAAAAACTAAGCGCGGCGCGGCGCTCAACCCTGTTCGATGTGATCCGGTCCCAGGCGATGACCGGCATCGGCCGCGCCGAGGTCGACGAAATCGACCGGCTAAACATCCTGCAAGCGAGCTTGCTGGCCATGCGCCGGGCGGTGGATGCGTTGCCCGCGGCGCCCGAATTCGCGCTCATCGACGGCACCCACGCGCCGGCTCTTTCGTGCCCGGCCGAGACCGTGATCAAGGGTGATGGCCGCTCGCTTTCGATCGCCGCCGCGTCGGTGCTGGCCAAGGTCAGCCGCGATCGGATCATGGTCCAGCTGGCCGCCGAGTTTCCGGGCTACGGTTGGGAGCGGAACAAGGGTTATGGCACCAAGGCGCACCGCGCCGGCCTCGAGCGGCTCGGCGCAACGCCCCATCACCGCAGAAGCTATAAGCCGATAATCAATATTTTGGGGCTTTGAGGCGCCGACGGGCCAGATATTGAACTCCATAAGTCATTGATTCCAAATAATTCTTGACGCGGACTCCCGGTGGAATCAGGATGCGGGCACACCTGGGAGACAAAAACCTGTGTTGAATCAAATCCTTGAAGGGGATTGTGTCGAGAAGATGCGATCCCTGCCCGCCGGCTCGGTGGATGCGGTCTTTGCCGACCCTCCCTATAATCTGCAATTGGATGGCGAACTGCTGCGGCCCAACCATTCGCGCGTCGACGGCGTCACCGATGCCTGGGACCAGTTCGATGGCTTCGCCGCTTACGATGAATTCACGCGGGCCTGGCTGGACGCCGCGCGCCACGTGCTCAAGCCCGACGGCACCCTTTGGGTGATCGGCAGCTATCACAATATTTTCCGCATCGGGGCGCAGCTCCAGGATCTCGGTTTCTGGATGCTCAACGATGTGGTCTGGCGCAAGACCAACCCGATGCCCAATTTCAAGGGGCGGCGCTTCACCAACGCCCACGAGACGCTGATCTGGTGCGCGCGCGACCAAAAATCCAAATACACCTTCAATTACCAAGCCATGAAGGCGTTGAACGAGGATTTGCAGATGCGCTCCGACTGGCTGTTGCCGATCTGCACCGGCGCCGAACGGCTGAAAAAAGACGGTAAAAAGGCGCACCCGACGCAAAAGCCGGAATCCCTGCTGCACCGGGTGATCCTGTCCTCGACCAATCCGGGCGAGGTGATCCTCGATCCGTTTTTCGGGACCGGCACCACCGGCGCCGTGGCGCGCAAGCTGGGGCGCAATTTCATCGGTATCGAGGACAATGCCGAATATATCGCCGCCGCCAGGGCCAGGCTTGAAAAGGTGCCGGGGCCGGCCGAGACGGGCCTGGTTGATACACCTTCGAAGAAAAGCCAGCCGCGCGTTCCATTCGGCTGGCTGGTGGAGCGCGGCCTGTTGGAGCCGGGAACCGTTCTATTCGATCACCGCCGCCGGCACAGTGCCAAGGTTCACGCCGACGGCTCGATCAAGTCTTCGGACCACCGGGGCTCGATACACCGGGTCGGGGCGCTGGTGCAGGGGGCGCCGGCCTGTAATGGATGGCAGTTCTGGTATTTCGACCGCGAGGGCGAGCTTGTCCCCATCGACATCCTGCGCCAGAAGGTGCGCGCCGAACTGCATTGAGCGGTTTTGGTTAGCGGGTCGGAACCGGCGCATCTCCGGAATAGTCATAGAATCCGCGCCCGGTTTTCTGGCCGAGCCAGCCGGCTTCCACATATTTGACCAGCAACGGGCATGGCCGGTACTTGGTATCGGCGAGCCCGTCATGCAGAACCTGCATGATCGAAAGACAGGTATCGAGGCCGATGAAATCGGCCAGTTCCAAGGGCCCCATCGGGTGGTGCGCGCCGAGCTTCATGGCGGTATCGATGGCATCGACGGTGCCGACCCCTTCATAGAGGGTGTAAACCGCCTCGTTGATCATCGGCAGCACGACACGGTTGACGATGAAGGCCGGAAAATCCTCGGCACTGACCGGGGTCTTGCCCAGCTTCACCACGAAATTATTGACCGTTTCGAATACCTCGGGCGCCGTCGCGATGCCCCGGATCAATTCGATCAATTCCATCAACGGCGCCGGATTCATGAAATGAATGCCCATGAACCTATCCGGCCGGTCGGTTTGCGCGGCCAAACGGGTGATGGAAATCGATGAGGTGTTGGTGGCCAGGATCGTATCGGGCGGCAAAATCGGGCAAACCGCATCATAGACCGATTTCTTGACCTCCTCATTTTCGGTTGCCGCTTCGATGACCAGGTTGCAATCGGACAAGGATCCGAATTCCTGGTCGAACGAGATGCGGTTCAGCGCTTCCGTCATTGCCGCTTCTTCCAGCCGTCCGCGATCGACCAGGCGGGACAGGTTCTTTTCGATCCGGGCCTTGGCCTTGTCGAGTGCATCGGCGGCTATGTCGACCAACCTGACATCATATCCGGCAACCGAGCAGACATGGGAAATGCCGATGCCCATCTGGCCGGCGCCGATAACGCCGATCGTCTTAAGTTCGTTGCTCATGGTTAGTACCAGCCTAGGTTAGCGCGAATTGCGGCGCTTCGAAATTATTCATCCAGTTTCGATTCCAGTTCCGGCAGCGCCGTGAACAGATCGGCGACAAGTCCGTAATCGGCGACCTGGAAGATCGGCGCTTCTTCGTCCTTGTTGATGGCGACGATGACCTTGGAATCCTTCATCCCAGCCAGATGCTGGATGGCGCCGGATATGCCGACGGCGATATAAAGCTCCGGCGCGACGATCTTGCCGGTCTGGCCGACCTGATAATCATTGGGCACGAAGCCGGAATCGACGGCCGCCCGCGAGGCGCCGACGGCGGCGCCCAGCTTGTCGGCGACTTTTTCCAGCAAATGGAAATTTTCGCCCGACTGCATGCCGCGCCCGCCCGAGATGATGACATCGGCCTGGGTCAGTTCCGGGCGCTCGGAAACGCTCAGCTCGGTGCCGACGAATTCCGAAAGGCCGGGATTATCGGCGGCGCCGGCTTCCTCGATCGGGGCCGGCCCGCTGCCCGCCTCGGCGGCATCGAAACCGGTGGCGCGGACGGTGATCACCTTGACCGGGTCCGATGATTTGACGGTGGCGACGGCGTTGCCGGCATAGATCGGGCGCTCGAAGGTTTCGCCATCGACGATGCCGGATATTTCCGATATCTGCTGGCTGTCGAGAAGCGCCGCGACGCGCGGCATCAGGTTTTTTCCGAAGGTGGTCGCGGTGGCCAGGATATGGCTGTAATCGGAAGACAGGCCGGCCACCAGGGGGGCCAGCGTCTCGGCCAGCGGATGCTCGTAAGCGCCGTCTTCGACCAGAAGCACACGGCCGACACCGGCCAGCCCCGCCGCTTCTTCCGCCGCCGGCCGGCAGCCGGCGCCGGCGATCAAGGCGGTTACCTCGCCAAGCTGGGCGGCGGCGGTAATGGCATTGTATGTGCCCCCCTTGAGCGCCGAATTATCATGTTCGCAGACAACAAGAACGGTCATTCGATTAATCCAATCAAATTACTTTTGCTTCATTTTTCAACTTGTCCAGCAACTCGTCGACGGTTTCGACAATGACGCCGGCTTCGCGCTTCGACGGTTCAACCACTTTCAAGGTGGTGAGCCGGGGCGTGACATCGACGCCGAGATCGGCCGGGCTCATCGCATCGATGGTTTTTTTCTTGGCCTTCATGATATTGGGCAAGGATGCGTAGCGGGGCGTGTTCAGCCGGAGATCGGTGGTGATCACGGCGGGCATCGCCAGCCTGACCGTTTCCAATCCGCCATCGATCTCGCGCGTCACATTGGTATTGGCGCCGTCCAATTCAAGTTTCGATGCGAAGGTGCCTTGGCTCCAGCCGAGGAGCGCCGCCAGCATCTGCCCGGTTTGACTGGAATCATCGTCGATGGCCTGCTTACCGAGGATGAAGAGGTCCGGATTTTCCTTGTCCGCCAGGGCTTTCAAGAGCTTGGCCACGGCCAACGGTTCCAGATCGTCGTCGCTGGCGACATGGATACCCCGGTCGGCGCCCATGGCAAGAGCGGTGCGGATGGTTTCCTGTGCGCCTTGCGGTCCAATTGAAACGGCGATCAATTCTTCGGCGGTGCCGGCTTCGCGCAGGCGCACGCCTTCCTCGATGGCGATTTCATCGAACGGGTTCATCGACATTTTAACGTTTGCCGTCTCGACGCCGGTTTCATCGCTTTTCCCCCGGACTTTGACGTTGTAGTCGATGACCCGCTTGACCGCGACCATGATTTTCATTGGTTTCACCTGTTCCTAACCGCGCCGGCCCGGCATTCGCGTATCGCCAAGGCGCGCTGACTGAATACGTTTAACTGGTCGGAATTCGCACCGAAGGCTCGTCTTCGGCGGAACATAGAAATTTGAAGTTCGGCTGTCAAACACATGGTTTCAGCCGGTTTTCTGCGTTCCCTAATCCCTATTTTCACCCGGAATCCAAAGCACGTCGCGGCCGCCATTCGCGGCGCGGGCCAGGACGAATAATAAATCCGACAAACGGTTGAGGTAGGCGAGCATCTGATCGTTGATCGCTTCCTTGCCGCCCAGTTCGGATAGCAGGCGTTCGGCGCGGCGCACCACGGTGCGCGCATGATGCAGATGCGCCGCCGCCGCCGTGCCGCCCGGAAGTACGAACGAGGCGAGGGCCTCAAGTTTTTCGTTGCCGGCATCGATTTCAGCCTCGAGGCGGTTCACCTGGGCGGCAGAAACCCTCAATCCGGGTTTGGGCGCGGGCGCGTCGTCGTCATGCCGCGGGCGGGCCAGGTCGGCGCCCAGGTCGAACAGATCGTTTTGAATACGGTCCAGCGCCGCGCCGGCTTCGCCGTCCAGATGCAGCCTGGCGATGCCGATGATCGCATTGGCTTCGTCCACCGTGCCGAAGGCGGCGACGCGCGGATCGTGCTTAGGCACGCGCTTACCGCCGGCCAGCGAGGTTTCGCCACGATCGCCGCCGCGCGTATAAATCTTGTCCAGTTTCACCATCTCACGAGCCGTCCCCATAGATGCCCGACAGCATCAATAGGCCAAGGACAAGCACGACCAGGCCGTGCAGCGTAACGCGCAGACGCATCAATTTGTTTCTGAAGCCGGGGCTGATGCGCTCGCTGCCCATGGCGACGATGCCGAACACCAGGGTGGCGGCGATCAGGATCAACAGCGTCATCAGGATGGCCGTGGAATATTGAGAAATGAAATTCATAATCGCTGTCTTTCGATCCGGGCCGCCAACCATTTGCGCATCGGCCGGATTGCGGCGGTCCGTCCAGTCTACAGATTTATCTCCTATCTGGGCAGCCAATGCACCCGCAAATCCGCGCCGGCGCGGCGCGATTCGCCGAATCTGCCGAAATCCCTTCGAATCTAATGGTTTCGGAAAATTCATAAATGATTTTTGCTGAATCTTAACCATATGTGTTTACATAGCTTATTCGGTCGGATTTTGCGGTTTTCGGGTTCATCCCACGTAAGGTTCGGAAACCGTTTGTTGGCACCGCTCGATCCTTCGGTGACTATCTGGGAAAGGTGCTGTATTTATATTGCTAAGCAACGAGCTTCGTGGAGGGCCGTATGTTTTTTGACCAAATCAAGGATATCGACGGCAGTATCAAGGATTTGCGCGACCACCTGAAAAATATTGGTGTCGCGGTGGATGACCACTTCGATCAATTGGACGATATCGCGGCACATATCATCGCGCTTGAAGCCCTGGTTATACAGGTGGTCAAGAAGATGGATGTGGATACCGAGGCCGCCAAGGCCTGGATCCGCGAGAATACCGAGGAAAGCACCGGCAAGGAAGGCGGCAGCGAAAAGGCGCCGATGGTCATCGATCAGATGATGCAGACCCCGCCGGTCTCTCAATAGGCACAGCTTTCGATACGCCCGCCCGGCTTGTTCGGACGGGCGTTTTCCTTTGTGGGAACTCTGTGCAGGTTGGTTGTCTAATTCCGGTCTCTCGGTCAAGCTCTTCCGGACCTTTTGTCCTTTGCCGGGAACACGGTTGTCTCCGAAGTCGTTTCCGGCGG
>NZAK01000086.1 GCA_002687515.1 Rhodospirillaceae bacterium | reverse complement strand
GCGGACGGACGCGCGGTGAGGGCCGTGGTGTCCATCACAAAGTGCTGGTAGCCGCCGCCGTCGAAGTGCGGCCCCGTGAACCGGGAACCGCACAGGACAGGATCCCGACACTGAAAAGGTCTATTACACCAAGGGACCGGGCCTTTCCTATGACGCGGCCCAGTATTTGCGAAAGAAGGCGGTTGTTCTGCTGGCCCTCGACAATCCCTTTACCGATCCGGTGTTCGAAGGCCAATTGATGGGCAAGCACGGCCCGCCGGCAGGCACCCCGCCGGCCCTGCCTTTTGCCATTCACCATGAAAACCTGGCGGTATCCGGCATCCACCAGATTCAGAATGCCAATCTGGCGGCGATGGCCAGGGACAAGGTTTGGACATCGTGCACGATTATCCTGCCGCTTCGCTCGAAAGGCGGATCCGGCTCGCCCGTGCGTCCCGTCGCCATCGGCGCGCCAGGACAGTCCTGACCGCACCCCAACCTTGGCCTGGTGTCTTGGCCGTGATGCCGGGACGCGCGGCCGGCGGGAGATTTGCTGCGTTGATCAATCGGCGCCCTAAAGCCGCGCCCTAAAGCCGCGCCCTAAAGCCGCGCATCGTGACGGGACACTTGGCCCGGCCAATCGAGGATGCGCTGGTCTGCCGTGATCAGCTTCAGTCCGTTTTGTAGGGCCGCTGCCACTATGAACCTGTCCGCCGGATCGCTGTGGAAGCCGGATAATTCAGCGGCTGCGATGCCGATATCGCCGGTCACCGGGATTTCGACAAAGCCCTGATCCAGAGTCGCTTTTCGCCAAGCGGTAACGGACGTCTCGAATTGCAGCCGCCGCTTTGCGTGCAGCATTGCCAATTCCCAGAAGCTCATGGCCGAAACATGTCCGCCCTCGTCCTTTAGAGCAGCTTCCATAATGTCACGCGCCAGCGGGCCGAGGCTCGGTTGGCCGTCGACGAACCAAACCAGCGCATGGGTGTCGGCCAAAATCACTTATTGGCTTCCCATTCCACATCGATGGGCGAAATAATATCGCCGGTGATCCGAACCTGGCCTTTGAGACTGCCGAATCCGATTTTCGGCTTTTTCTTGCAGGGCCCAAGCTGGGCCACCGGTTTGCCGTTTTTGGTGATGGTCACCGGCTCGCCGCTCAGCGCCACCTCATCCATGATCTTCAGGCACTTGGCCTTGAACTCGGACGCCGACATGGTTTTCATCGCTTTCACTCCATATGACCATGGTCATGACCATGGTCATATTACTATACAGGCATTGGACAAAATTTCAACGATTGCCTGCGCAACCCGATACGACAAACGCGACGGCAACTATCTCGCCGCCATCAGACTCACGTCACCGCGAATGTGGCTCAACTTTAATGAGCAGGTGGCCTAATCCCGCGGCCGGTCATCGGGCGTCGATTCCAGGCTCGCCGCCATGGCGCGGGATTTCGGCAATAGGGCCAGATAGAACAGCAGGTAGATCGAGGTGGCGACGATCATCACCAGCTGAAACTCCCAGATATCGGTCAGGACGCCGATGATCCAGGCGCCGACGGCGGGACCGCCGCGGGCGATGATCGACCATAGGCTCATGACGCGGCCGCGCATGTCGCCGTGGATGGTGCTTTGCACCAACACCTGGGAGCCGATGCTGCCGATGGCGACGGCGAAGCCGAGGCCGGCGGTGCAGGTAACCGCGAACCAGAACACCGGCGCCAGCGCGAAACCGATCTGCATGACGATCGCCAGCGCGTAGGATATGAACACCAAGCGCGTCAGGCCGGCCGCGTTTTTGTAATTGGCGACGACCATCGATCCGGCGACGGCGCCGATGCCGATCGCCGAGGTCAGCATGGCCAGGCCCTCGGGCCCCGCCTGGAAAATGCCGTCGGCATAGCCGGCCAGGAGCTCGCGGAAGGCGCGCATGATCAAGTTGCTCGCCAGCATCAGCGCCATGAACAGGGCGAGGCCCGGCATGCCCAGCATATAGACGACCCCTTCGCGGAAATCGGCGATAAAACCGAGCCGCGCGCCGCCCCTGGTTTCATCCTGCCTGAGCCGGATCATGAACAGCACCACCCAGTAGCCGAGAAAACTGAAGGCGGTGATCACGAACAGGATGCCAATGCCGATCTGGCGGTCGGCAAAAACGGCGATCAGGATACCGGCGATGGCCGGGCCGATGAACTGGGCCAGGTTGAAGAACAGCGAGCCGAGCCCGATCGCCGAGGCCATGTCCGCGCGCGGCACCAGATTGGGGGTCATCGACATGCGCACCGGCGTCCAGAAGCCTTCCAGGGCCCCGTGCAAGGCCATGAATGTCAACAGACCCCAGATATTAATAAACCCGGCCAGGGTCAGCGCCGCCAAACCAATCGACAGCAGCATCAACAAAGATTGGCTGACGCGCGCCAGATGCAGCCGGTTGCCGCGGTCGGCGACGGTGCCGAAGATGGGCAGGAATATCATGATGGCGATGGCGTCGGCGGAGGCCACGGCGCCGAGCCAGGCGAAGGAGCCGGTGATCTCCCAGGTCAGCCATTGCACGCCGATGCGTTGCAGCCACATGCCGTTATTGGCGATCCAGCCGGCCAGCGCGAAGAGGGTGAAATCCCGGTGCCGCAACGCCCGGCCCATGCCGTGGCTGGTGATGTAACCGAAGAAACGGGACGGCACGCTCATGGCTTGAATTTTCAAATTCTTTTTAAAGGGGGCGTGGCCCAAGTATCGGTTCCGGATAGGCGGACGGCAAGGGCGCCGAAATCGAGTAGCCCGGAATTGGGTAGCAATGGCCGGATTATGTTTTATTATTCGAATCGTGAAAGGCGCGCGCCCAGAAATATTCGGAGCAGGCAGTCTTTGAAAAAAACCCTTGCCATATTGGCCGGCTTGCTGGTGGCGCTGGTGGCGGCGGCGCTGATCGTTCCGGGATTCTTGAATTGGAACCAGTATCGCGCCCTGATCGCCTCGGAAGCGACGGCGGCGACCGGCCGCGCGGTGGAAATCGGCGGCGATATCCGTATCTCGCTGATTCCGGCTCCGCGCCTGATGATCGAGGATGCGCGCCTCGCCAATATCGAGGGCACGTCGAGCGCCGATATGGCGACCCTCAAGCGCCTGGAAGTGCATGTCGCCCTGGCGCCGCTTCTCTCGGGCGCGGTCCGGGTGCAATCGGTGAAACTGATCGAACCGGTGGTGCGGCTGGAAATACTGGAAGACGGGCGCAACAATTTTACCTTTAAACCGGACAAGCCGGGGCGCCGGGCGCGATCCAAACCGCCGCCCCAAATTTCCGGCCGGCGCCCGGCCGGTGCAAATGGGGCGATTGCGCCGCCGGCCGGCGATCCTCGGACGAGTGATCCCGGGGCGGGCGCCGGCGAGGCCGGCTTCGCGCCGGCGATCAGCATCGATAACTTCACTATCGAGCGGGGCCGGCTTGAATTCCTGGATGCCGGCAAGGGCCGCGCCGAAACCGTGGACAATCTCAACGGCCGCTTTGCCATGGCCGCGCTGCGCGGCCCGTGGGAGGCATCGGGCAGCGCTGTGATGCGTGGCATACCGTTCAGCTTTTTGGGTTCCACCAGCGCCATCGTGCAGAACCGTACCTTGCCGTTCAATTTCGATTTGACGGTGATTCCGGGTGCCGTGCGCAGCCAGTTTTCAGGCGCCCTGACAAGATTGCGCGATGCCCCCAAGGTCAAGGGCAAAATCGCGGTCAGCGGTAAGAATTTGGATGCATTCCTTTCGGCGCTGGCCGGCGTGCCCGCGTCCGGCGGCGCGCTGGCGCGACCCTTCGGGATCGAGGCGAATATCGTGGCCTCGGAAAAAGAAGCCGACATCTCCGGCATCGCGGTCCGCTTTACCGAGACCCAGATGAGCGGCGCCATGAAGCTCAAAACCGGCAAGGAAACCGAGATCGATATCTCTCTCGCCGCCAACCGGCTCAACCTCGATGCGTTTTTGCGGGCGCCGCCGCCGGTGCCGGGCAAGCCGGCGGCCAGGGGCGCCATCCCGCCGCCGTCTTCGGCCAAGCCGGTTGCCGCAAGACGGCCCCAGGCGCGCCGGTCAAGCGGGGCAAAAAAAGACGCGAAGGCGGGAGCGGCGCTTAGCCTCAAGGCGCTGCCGGAAAATTTGAACGCGACGGTGAACCTGTCGGTCGAGGCGGTCACTTATCGCGGGCAACCGGTGCGTCAGGCGAAGCTCAATTACGCCTTGGCCAATCGTGAAATCACCCTCAATCAGTTATCGGCGCTGTTGCCCGGCAATACCGATATCGCCGCCTTCGGGTTCATTGCCGAAAAAGACGGGGCGCTGCAATTCGACGGTAATCTGGACGCCGCGACCAGCGATCTTCGACAGTTGCTCAATTGGCTCGATATAGATACCGATGGCGTCGCCGGGGGCCGGCTGCGGCAATTCACGCTGGGCACCAAGCTGACGGCGCGCGCCGACGCGGCGCATTTGAAAAACTTCAAGCTTCAATTCGACGGCACCACGGTTACCGGTAGCGGCTCGGCGTCGCTGGCCGGCCGGCCGGACATGGTTGCCGATATATCCGTCGACCGCATCAATCTCGATTCCTATCTGCCGAACACCGCCGCCAGAAAACCCGCGCCGAAACCGGCGCCCACGTCACCGCCGAGGGCACAAAAACCGGATGCCGGCGCCGCTGTGAAAAGCGGCGCGGCCAAGGAAGCCGCATCCGAAATCAAAGACCAAGGGGCGGGCGCGCTGGCCAAGTTCGACGCCAGGCTGCGCGCCCGGATCAAGACATTGACCTACCAGGGTTTGCCGGTTCGGGGCATTGGCGCCGACATCGCCCTCGCCAAGGGCGACATCCGGATCAATAAATTGCAGATTTCCGACGCCGCCGGTGTCGCTGCAAATGTGTCTGGCAGTGTCAGCGGCCTGGTGTCTGACATGGCTTCGGGTGCAACGGCGCCCGAGCTGAAAGAATTCAAATTCAACGTCACCGGCAAGGACCTCAACAGATTTTTCAAACTATCGGGGTTGAAGCCGCCGTTTCCGGTGCAGGGCTTCGGCGCCTTGAAGCTGAGCGGTACGGCGAGCGGCAAGCTGGACCGCATCAACCTTCGGGGCAAGGCCGAGGCCTTTGGCGGCACGCTATCGATGGACGGTAATATCCGGGCCTTGACTGGGCATGGTAATTTTGGGCCGGAGATCGATGCGGAATTCAACCTCCGGCATCGCGATCTGGCCCGCTTGATGCGCAATCTGGGGCTCGACTACCGGCCGAACAAGGGCCGCATCGGCGGTCTCGCGCTTTCCGGCCGGCTGTCGGGGACGCCCCGGAAACTGAAGCTGGCGGGCCTCAAGGGCGAGGCCGGCGGCATTCCCCTGAAGGGCGCCATCGGGGTCGATCTCAGCGGCCCGCGCCCGCGCCTCGATGCACGGTTGAACACCGGCGATATCGATATCGATAAATATCTGCCGGCGCCGAAATCGGCGGCCGGCGACGGCGATCTTCCGCTCCGGCGGGCCTCCCTCGCGCCCTATTTCCGGCGCGCCTCCTGGCCCGGCCTCGGTCCGGGAATTTCCGATCAACGGCGCCGCTTTATCCGGGCCCAATCGCGGATCTCCGGACGCTGGTCCACCGATGCCATCGATCTCAGCGGCCTCGGTATTGTCGACGGCGGCGCGGTGATCAAATCGGATTCCCTGAAATTCGGCGCCTACCGGTTGGTCAATGCCGAGGCGAACGCCGGCCTTGTCGGCGGCACCCTCAATGTCGCCAAGCTGACCGGCCTTATCTTCGGCGGTGAAATGCGCCTGGACGGCAGCCTGGCCGGCAAGGGCAGGGAGGCGCAACTGGTCGCCCGTTACACGCTCGCCAACATCGATGCCGCCGCCGCCCAGCGCGCCTTCGGCGGGCGCCAGATCAGCAGGGGAATATTAAACTCGGCGGGCGAGTTTGGCGCCACCGGGCGCAGCGTCGCCGGCCTCATATCGAGCTTGCGCGGCCGCGGCACGATGGCCCTCAAGGGGATCGGCGTGGCGTCATCGGGCTCGGGCCTGTCGGTCCTGTCCGGGGTCGGCGGCCTGTTGCGTTCGATCAACCAGTTTGCCGGCGCGCTCGGCGGCAAACGGAGCCAAGGCCTGGCCGACCTCACCGGCGCCTATACCGTCAACAAGGGCCTGGTCACGTTCAACGATTTGAGCCTGGTTTCCAACACGGTCAAGGGTTCTGTAAATGGCGTTGTCGATCTGCCCGCCTGGCGCATCAAGGCAGAAGGCCGGCTCGATCTGGCGCAGAACCTTGTCACCCAGCTTCTATTGAAAAATACCCGCACGAACACGGCCATCCCGTTCTCGGTCAGTGGCGCCTTGGATGCGCCCCGGGTCAAGCTGCAAACGGCGAAACTGCCGGGCGGCGGCATCCGGCTGCCCGGCATTGACCGGCTGCGCAAGAAAAAGGGCGTCGGCAAGATCATCGACCAGATTTTTCCGGGCCTGAAGCCGCCACCGCCACCGCCGCCGCCACCGCCAACCACGACCACCAGCCAGCCGCTGCCGCAACCGCCGCCGCAGCAACCGCCGCCACAGCGACAGCCGCAGCCGGCGCAGCCGAAAAAACCCAAGGTCGAGGATTTGCTGAAAGACATCCTGCGCGGGCTCAGCCGCTGATCATCAAACTAGCTCCGGCGCCGCACCTCGCCGAGCACATAGACGCGGATGGCGCTGGACAGGTTGCCCGTGCGCGTCGCGTCGATCTCGGTCGCCAACTGGTTGAGCGAAAGCCCTCGCGCCCGGCCGATCGCCTTCAGTTCGGCCCAGAACGCATCCTCGATGGAAACGCTGGTCCGATGCCCGGCGATCTTGAGCGAGCGTTTGCGAATCTCGGGCACTAGCGCATTGTCCGGTCAAATCCGATCAATTTGACCGGGTGAATTTGCGTCGTGGTTAGGCGCGCTTCGCATGGCGATGCGGCGCATCGGCAAAGGAGCGCAACGCAGCCACGGCGTAAAGGCACCCGGCCTCCGGTGCGGCATCCGGGCCTTTCGGGTGCGTTGCGGCGCTTGCCCGATGGATCCGCATCGCGCCGCGCACCGCGCCTGCCCGAAAAACCCGGCTGCCACATCAAATTGACCGGATTTGGCCGGATAATGCGCTACAACCAACCCGGCCCCCCATCGAAAAGGCGCAGCACCATCAGCCCGGCGATCCAAAAGCCATTGATCAGGCAGGCGATGGCAAAAATATAGAGGGCGCGCCGTACATCCAGGGCGGTGGCGCGCGCCGAGCCGGCGCCGAGCCAGGGCTCATTACTGTTTCCGGTTTCGCCATTGCCTATGCCGTTGCCTGTGGCGCGCGGCCCGGCCAGCGAAAGGCCGAGGGCGCCGGCCATGGCGCCGACCGGCCAGCCCAAATTGGTCGATCTGTATTTTCGGGCATCGCGCAACATGGTGGCGAGGGAAGATTTCGGATAGGTGGTCGGCACGAACAGGCCGGCCAGCACCACCAGGAATCCGGCGATGCGCGCCGGAATGAACAGCAAGATATCGTTGGTCCGCGCCGCGGTGAAACCAAAAGCCCGGTGCTGGGCGGTCCGGTGCCCGACATTTTCGTCCATCACCGACAGCAGTTTGAACACCATCAGGCCCGGAAATCCAAACAACACATACCAGAATGCCGGCGCCACGACGCCCGCCGCCAGCGCCCGCGCACAGCTTTCGATGCCGGTCCGGGCGACGGCGTGGGCATCCATCCGCCCGGCCGTTCCCGGCGCCAGGGGTTCCAAATCGAGGCGCGCGGCATCGAGGCTGTCGGCATACAAAGCGGCGCCGACACGCCGCACCCGGCGATGCACACTGCGTTGATCGATCAGCAATAAAACCAGAACCGCCTCGACGATCCACATCAAGGGCATGCTCTGGCTCGCCCAGGCGATCAGCCATCCGAAAGCGGCGGCCAGGCCAAGCAAGATGAGCGTCGCCACCAGGCCGCGCATGGCGCGGTCCATCTCGCCGCGATGCGGACGGTTCAGTTTGCGATCGCACCAGAGGACGGCGGCGCGCAGCAGGTTGACGGGGTGCCGGGTCAAGCGCGCGGAATTGACGATGCCGCCGGTAAAGGCGTCGACAATCAATGCCAGCAACAAGAGGATCAATGGATCGAAAGCGGCACGGCCGCTGATGCCGAGCAAAAACATGGCATAGCATGGGGCGATGCCGGAACCGCGTCAACCTCGGTGCAGCCGGGTTCCGCCAGCGCCGACCAGCGGCCCAATCACAGCATCGTTATGGAAGGCGCGTTGCTCCAATCGGGCCGCGCTGATAACAATTGCCGCGGCACGAGGATTAGGTGAAGGCGCCGATGCCGATACGTAGCGTATATTTCTATTTCGGCCTGGCGGTGATGGTGATCGCCGTCGGCCTCGGCTTGCGCGCCTTGGTGTTCAACCAGGCGCCGGTGGTCGTGACGGGCAAGGCCGTCGACCGGGGATCAACCGGCGTCCCGGATATCGGCGGTAAGTTCTCGTTGATCGATCATAACGGCAGGCCGGTCAGCGAGGGCGATTTTCTGGGCCGCCACATGCTGGTGTTTTTCGGCTACACCAATTGCCCCGATGTTTGCCCGATGACCTTGAGCAACCTATCCGAGGCGCTTGATAAATTGGGCGGCGATGCCGGCAAAATCCGCCCGGTGTTCGTGTCGGTGGACCCGCTGCGCGATACGCCGGGCGTGCTCAAGGCGTATCTCGAAAGTTTTCACCCCGCTTTTATCGGCCTGACCGGAAGCGCCAAACAGGTGGCCGCGGTGAAGCGCGTGTTTCGCATCTATTCCGAGGCGCGGCACGAAGATGGCCAACACGCCGAACCGGCCGGCGATTCGGCCAAGAATTTGCGGGACTATACGGTCGATCATTCCTCGATCACCTACCTGATGGGCCCCGACGGCAAGTTCAAAACCTTTGTCAGCCACGGAACCGGCGCCGACGCCATCGCCGCCAAGTTGAAAAAGCATCTTTAGCTCCGTATGGTCCCTAGGGCCACATATCGAGGAGCAAACTTTCTTATATGGCGGACGCGCAACTCCCGTTCTGGAAAACCAAGAAGCTAGACGAAATGTCGTTGGAGGAATGGGATTCGCTCTGCGACGGCTGCGCCAGATGCTGCCTGCATAAGCTCGAGGATCAGGACAGCGGGGATCTGTCCTATACCGATGTCGCCTGCCGCTTGCTGGATTTACCAACTTGTCTTTGCGCCAACTATGCCGAGCGCACATTGTTGGTTCCAGATTGCGTCGAGTTGTTGCCCACCAATCTGAGCGCCTTGAAATGGCTGCCGCCGACTTGCGCCTACAAGCTTTTGAACCAGGGCAAGGAGCTCTATTGGTGGCATCCCCTGGTCTCGGGAGACCCGGAAAGCGTCCACCTGGCGGGCGTTTCGGTGCGCGGCCGCGCCAAATCCGAGCGCGGCGCCGGCGATCTTGAAAACCATATCGTCCACTGGCCGGAAGACGATTTCGAATGAGAAGAAGGTTTCGATTGAAATGATCGAAGAGCGGCGCATCGAAATTGGCGGCCGCCAGATACCGGTGCGCCTGCGCCGCAACGGCGCCGCCAAGCGCATCATTCTGCGCATCGATCAGGAACGCGACGGCGTCGTCTTGACCCTGCCCAAATGGGCGCGGCAAGCCGAGGCGCTGGCGCTGTTGTCGGAGCGCGGCGCGTGGGTGCTGGAACGAATCGAGGCCTTGCCGGGGCGCGTCGAATTCGCCGATGGCGCCCGGGTCCCCTATTTCGATGCGCCGCATCTGATTCGCCACGCGCCGGCGGCGCGGCGCGGCGTCTTCCTGAGCGGAACCGAAATTCACGTATCCGGCCCGGGCGAACATCTGCCGCGCCGGCTCGGCGATTGGCTGCGGCGGCAGGCGCGGTCCGAGATTATGGCGCGCGCCCATCCCCTTGCCGAGATGATCGGAAAGCCGATCCGCCGGATCGGCATCCGCGATCCGCGCTCAAGATGGGGATCCTGTTCGCCGGCCGGAAATCTGTCCTTTTCCTGGCGCCTGGTGATGGCCCCCCGCTGGGTGCTGGAATATGTGGTGGCGCACGAGGTGGCGCATCTCCGCCACCCCAATCACGGCGCCGATTTCTGGGCGGCGGTGGAGCGGCTGGAGGTGCGCGTAACCGAGGCGCGGCGCTGGCTCAACGCCAACGCGGCGCGCCTGCATCGAATAGGTTGAGGGCGCAAGGATCGGATAGATTGCCGGGACGCGCGGCGTCATAATGGTGATTATGGATAGAATGGTAAGCGAAAATTTCTCACCGGCCGTCGATCTGGCGCGGCGCGTCTGCCTGGCCATTGAGGCCTTCGATGAAGGCACCCCGACGCTGGCCGAATTGGGCGCCGATGTCGGGCTCAGCCCATCGCACATGCAACGGACCTTCAAGAAAATCCTCGGCATTTCACCCCGTGAATTCGCCGAGGCGACCCGCCTCGAGCGTTTCAAGCTGGCGGTGCGCGCCGGCGGCAATGTCGCCGACGCGCTTTATGAAGCCGGCTTCGGATCGTCGCGCGGGCTTTACGAAACCGCCAAGCCGCGCCTCGGCATGACCCCGGCCAGCTACGGCAAGGGCGGCAAGGGCGCGGTCATCACCTATGCGCTGGAAAAGTGCGACTTGGGTAACTTGGGCTACTTGCTTCTGGCGGCGACCGGTCACGGCGTCTGTAAAATCGCCTTCGCCGATACCGAGGCCGAACTGACCGGCGATCTGGCGCGGGAATTTCCGCGCGCCGATCGGCGCCGCGATGACCGGGCGCTGGCCGAGCTGGTGGCGGCGCTCGGCCGGCAATTGCAGGGCGGCGCCGGCGCCGGCGGATTGCCGCTGGATATCCGCGCGACGGCGTTCCAGGCCAGGGTCTGGAATCACCTGCGCATGATTCCGGCGGGCGAGACCCGCAGCTACGGCGAGGTTGCCCGCGCCCTCGATCTGCCCGCCGGCGCCCGTGCCGTGGCCCGCGCCTGCGCAGCCAACCCGGCGGCGCTGGCGGTGCCCTGCCACCGGGTGGTCGGCTCGGACGGCCGATTGCGCGGCTATCGCTGGGGCCTCAGGCGCAAGCGCGAATTGCTGGCGCGGGAAGGCGCGCAGATTCCTAAAGGCGCGGATCCTTGACCCGGTCCAGGCGGTCGGCGGCGGTCTTGGCGAAACGCAGGGTCTGCGCGCGCCGCCGCGCCGCGTTCAGTTTTTTGAGGGGCGCTTGGCGGTAAATAACCGCATTGTAGGCGTCGGCGATCATGATGCCGCAATCGGCGGGCAGCAGTTCCACCGGAAAGCCGTTGGCGACGGCAAAATATAGATGATCGGTGTAGGGATGGTATTCGGGCCATTTTTCGTCGGCGCGGAAATCGGCCACCGATGATTTAACCTCGGCGACCAGGAAGCGGCCGCCTTTATCGAGGCCGATGACATCGACACGGCGGTTGGTCCGGAGTTTGAATTCGGTCAGCGGGCTGTAGCCGAGGTCGCGCAGATGGCGGCAGACGCCGCGCGTGATGTCGTCGGCTGCCAACGGTCCCGGGGTCGGCGAAATGGCGGACAATCGGTAATTGTTCATTAAATGTTCCTCCAGATTCCTTTTATAGATGATTTGCCGATTGCCGCGCAAGTGCCGCTCGCGACAGACCCCGGCAACCGGCCACTGGCAACCAGGCTGGGGATTAAGTAAGTTGACCGGTGATGAAACAGGCGCAGCACACACTGGAAATCGCGACCCGGGGGCAGGGCCTTTATGAGATTACCGGCGAAGTGACGGAATGGGCCGGGCGGCAGGGCGTGGCCACCGGAATGCTCAACATCTATTGCCGGCACACCTCGGCGTCCCTGATCATCCAGGAAAACGCCGATCCCAATGTGATGCGCGATCTGGAGGCGTTTTTTAGTGAGACCGTGCCCGAGGATGCGGCCCGCTACCGGCACCGCTCGGAAGGGACCGATGACATGCCCGCCCATATCAAAGGCGCCCTGACCGGGGTATCGCTGAATATTCCGGTGGCCGATGGCGCGCCGCTGTTGGGCACCTGGCAGGGCATTTTTCTGTTCGAGCATAGGACCAAGCCGCACCGGCGGCTGGTGGTCCTGCACTTGACCGGCACCTGACCGGCGATTAGGGCGCCATGGAATCCCAAAAATTACTCGAACAAGGTCTGAGCCTGCACCAGGCCGGCCGCCTGGAAGATGCCGAGCGGCTTTACCGCCAGGTCCTGGAGCAGGACGCCGACAATCAGGACGCGCTGCATTTCCTTGGCTTGATCGCCCATCACCGGGGCGCCTTTGACGAGGCCGCGCGCCTGATCGCCGCCGCCATCGAAATCGACGAGCCGCGCGCCACCTTTCATTATAATTTAGCCGCCGCCAGGATCGAGATCGGCGAGCCGGGCGGCGCCATCCAATCCTATCGCCGGGTTTTGGAGCTGCAGCCGGATCATATCGAGGCCGCCTATTCCCTGGGCGCGCTGCTCGGCCAGGACGGGCGGGCCGCCGAAGCTTTGCAAGCCTTGGATCGGGCGCTCGGGCAAAAACCCGGCTACGCCGAAGCCCTTGCCGCCAAGAGCGCCGTGCTGGAACAGCTGGGGCGGAGCGCCGAAGCGGTCGCCGCCGGGCGCCTGGCGGTCGCGGCCGGTCCCAACCTGGCCGAAGCCTGGACCAACCTCGGAACCGCCCTCGCCGCCAGCGGCGCGTTGCAAGAGGCCGAACAGGCGCACCGGCGGGCGGTGGAGCTGAAGCCCGATTACGCCACCGCCCACTTTAATCTCGGCAATTTGCTCAACGATCTTTGGCGCGGGCCCGAAGCCCGCGCCCAATTCCGCCGCGCCCTGGAATTGGACCCATCGGATAAAAGCGCGCGCGGCAATCATCTGATGAACCTCCTCTACGATACCGATGTGAGCGAGGCGCAATTGTTCGAGGAGCACCGGAAATGGGGGCTGCAAGCGCCGGCGGGCGGCAAACGAGCCGCAGATTTTGCCAGCCGCGCCGACCCGGACCGGAGGCTCAGGGTCGGTTATGTGTCTGCCGATTTCCGCACCCATTCCTGCGCCTATTTTTTGCAGCCCCTGTTCGCCAATCATGATAAAGGCGCGGTCGAAAGTTTCGCCTATTCCAGCGTGCGGCGCGCCGATGAAACCACCCAGCGCCTCGAAGGGCTCCTCGATCATTGGCGGCCGGTCGCCGAGATCGCCGATGCCGCCGTGGCCGAATTGGTGGCCGCCGACGGCATCGATATCCTGGTCGATCTAGCCGGTTACAGCGGCGGTGGGCGGCTCGGAATATTCGCCCTGAAACCGGCGCCGGTTCAAATTTCCTGGCTCGGCTACGCGGCCACCACCGGCATGGCGGAAATCGATTACCGGTTCACCGACGCCATCGCCGACCCGCAAGGCGCGGCCGACGATTTGCACAGCGAACGCCTGATCCGCCTTGCCGGCGGCTTCCATTGCTATGCGCCGCCCGCGACGGCGCCGGAGGTGGCGCCGCCGCCAAGCTTGGAAAACGGTTTCGTCACCTTTGCTTCCTTTAACAATCCGTCGAAGCTCAACCGGGGTGTGATCTCGGTCTGGGCGTCGCTGTTGCGCGCAGTGCCGGACGCAAGGCTCCTGCTCAAGGGCCGGGGACTGGACTTCGAGCCGGTCAGGGCGCGCATCCTGGCGGCCTTCGGCGGCCAGGGCATAGAAGCGAGCCGCATCGAAACCATGGCCTGGATGCCGCGCCAGCAAAACCCGATCGGCGTTTATGCGCGCGCCGACATCGCCCTCGACACCTTTCCCTACAATGGCACGACGACAACCCTGGAAGCGCTGTGGATGGGTTTGCCGGTGGTGACCCTGGCCGGCGCCCGGCACTCGGGCCGGGTCGGCGCCAGCCTGCTGAGCCATGCGGGGTTTGCCGATTTGATCGCCGCCGATGCCGAAAGCTACGTGGATATCGCCGCCTCGCTGGCCGCCGATAGCGGCCGCATGAGCGAATTCCGCGGCGCCGCCAGGGGCGCCCTCGGTGCCTCGCCGCTGCTGGATGGCCCCGGTTTCGCCGGCAAGATCGAAACCGCCTATCGCGATGTTTGGCGCCGCTAGCGGTTCGGATGCCGCCTGCGCGGAGCCAGGAAACCCTTTACTTCATTGCCGCCGGCGGCCAGTGTTGCGGCTCGATGGCACGGCAAGCACCAGGACCGGCATGGCTGACAACCTGCATCAAATGACGGCGGAATATGTTCCGGCCCAGGACCGGATCTTGTTCCGCGTCAATACCCAGGAAAAGCTCGAATACCGGGTTTGGCTGACGCGCAGGGTGGTCAAGAACCTATGGGGCGTCGCGGTGAAGTCGTTCGAGGCCAAGCCCGAAGTGGTGGAACAGGCCCGACCCCAGGTGAAACAGGCGGTGATGTCGATGCAGCATCAACAAGCGGTGCAATCCAGCAATTTCGGCCAGAAGCACGATACCTCGACGACGCCGGCGCCGGACGCCGATACGCCGCTGCTCGCCGTCGCCACGCAGATTCAGGAGGTCAATGAAAATCTGTTGCGCCTGACCTTCGTTACCGCCGAACGCAAGGCGGTCAATCTTCACCTGACCCAGGATATGCTGCACGCCATCTGTCATATCGTGCAGACCGCCGCCGACCGCGCCGGCTGGGATTTGCAGCTGGCCGTCGGCGATGCCGCCTCGGTGATGCAGACCGAGGTCGGCCAGGTGCATTGATCTAACGTCTCAATTGAAAACGCCGCCGGTTGGAACTTACCGGCGGCGATGTTCATTTACTCGGCAAACCAATCCTAGGACTTAGCTTTCTGCGCCTCGATATAGTTGATCATCTTGATCGCGTCTTCGGGATCTAGCCGGGCCAGCGGTCCGGAACTGTAGGAGGCGAAGACCACCTTGCCTTCGTTGTTGAGGACGAATTCCGAAGGCTGCACAAAATTCCGGTTTTCATCCCACCAGGAGCCGATGCTGTCGGTCGTATCGCGGCTGACGCCGTAAGCGACGGGATAGGATACTTGGTCCGCGATCTCTTGCGACTTGTCTTCGGGATCGACGCTGACGGCGATAACCTTGGCGCCGACGCCGGCCAGAGCCTCCGCGTGTTTTTCAAAGTCGGCCAACTGCCGACGGCAGTAAGGTCACCAGTGACCCCGGTAGAAAAGGACGACGTTATAGGCGCCCTCCAAATCGTTTGGGATGGAGAACGATCCGCCGCCCACCAGATCAACGGTCATTGAGGGGAAGCTATCGCCCGTGTTGAGTTTTTCCGCCATGTGATTTTCCTATTTGCGCTATGTCTATGGAGTCATTGGAATGGCCGAAAGGGCCGGGCGCAGTGAAACAGACGGGGCCACCATGATCAACCGGGAGCACGCGATCGTGAACGCAATTTCGGCTTTGCATTTGGCAAGAGGCGCTTATAATTGGTCTTAAGAAATTAGTTTCCGGCCCCATGGTTCGAACAAAAGGGTGTGATGTGGCGGAACGGCGTTTAACGGCTGAAAAGACCAGCGCGGCGGAGATGCGCAACGCGGCGACCGGCGAGACCGAGATATACTTGAGCATCGAAAACTCGGTCGAGGAGCGGTTGCATAATTTCAAGCGGGTGATGCGGGCGAAACGCATCAGATCCGAAGCCGACCCGGGCACCCGCCGCCCAAAAAGCTAATTCGGTGACAGTTTACTTTTAGTACTTCTAGGCCATTTGAAAATTAAGAAATAAACTTACTAAAAGTAAACTGTCACCGAATTAACCACCGAATTAAGACCTTATGGCGTGTCTTGGCGCTTGCGGCGGATGCGGGATGGTGATTTGCGCCGCCTCACCATCTGGATTTCCCGCTTGAGGCGGCTGACCTGTTTGCGCAGGGCATCGATATCGGACACCAGCACCCGGTTGGTCTTGGCGTGGCCGGCGATCGATTGCAGCGCGGCATCCAGCTTCTTTTCGGCGGCAGTCAGATTCTTTTGCGCGGCACGGGTAATATCTTGGGCACGCTGGACATCTTTTGAAAGCGCCGCTTCGCGCTTCGCCGCGGCTTCGGTCTCCTTTAAGTGCGCCTCCTTCAGGTCGGTTTCGGCTTTTTTGTGGGCGGCATCCTTGGCGTCCAGCGTCACGCCCAACTCCTCGACATCCTTTCTGAGGCCCGTCGTCGTCTGCCGCTCGATGGTCAGCAGCTCGTTGAGCACCGATATTTCCGATATCAGGTTGGAATTGTCCTCGCCCTGGCTCGACATCGCCGAAATGATATCGCCGACACGGGTGGCCAGGGCCTCGATCTCCTTGGCGCGGGCCTCGGTCTCGGTGCGCACCCGGTCGATCTTCGATTGCGTCTTTTTGATGAACGCCTGGGTTTCCTTGAATTCCTTGTTCGGGTCCTCGCCGCCGGGCGGCGCCGATTGGCCCATTGCCGGCCCCGAAGCCATTCCTGGCAACAGCAAGATCAAACCCAAGAGTATTAATTTTTTCATGCGGCGGCTCCCTCGGCGCCGGTCTTTACCCGTTATATCGAATAGCCGGCCTTGCATACAAATGATAAATGCCGCAACGAAAAAGGGCGCACCTAATGGCGCGCCCCGTTTCCGGTATTAAGTTCGGGTCAAGCCGCCTTTTTATCGTCCTGGCCGAGCATTTTGCGGGCCTTGCCGACGATGCTGGCGGCGGGGCCTTTCTTGATCTCGACCTGGCGCGGCTTCAATGCCTCGGGCAGTTCGCGAACCAAATCGATGGTCAACAGACCGTTGTCCAGATTGGCGCCGGTCACCTTGACGTGGTCGGCGATATCGAAGCGCCGCTCGAACGAACGGTTGGCGATACCGCGATGCAGATATTTTGCCTCGCCGCCATCCTGATCGATCTTTCCCGAAACGCTCAGCTCGTTTTCCTTGATCACGATGTCCAGGTCATCTTCGCCGAACCCGGCGACGGCCATGGTTATGCGGTAGGAATCCTGGTCCACCGTTTCGATGTTGTAGGGCGGGTAGCCGGGCGCCCGCTCGGCGCGTTCCGACGCCGTGTCGAGCATGCGTTCGATCCGGTCGAAGCCAACGGAATAACGGAATAGGGGTGAGAAATCATATGTGCGCATCACATATCCTCCTTAAAAGCGATATGGGTCAATGAACCCGCCGCATTGGCCGGGTTCGGTTTAGCTACTACGGATATCGGGCCCGCAATCGGCACCCGTTTCCAATGCTGATATAGTTGGTGAGGCGGGGCGCGCAAGCCCCTGACCCGCTCTCATATTAGAGAATTTTCGGAAAGCTATTCGATGATATAGGCGCAGGCGGTAAGCCCGCCAAAAAACACGAACATTACGTATACTAATTCCATGCGACGTTCCCCTGGTTGGTTACATCGCTTTTGCCGCAAAAGAATTAACCGACCGTTAATGCCGCATGCCCGGTTCCGGATGTTTGCTTAATCGTTCCAATAGCCGTCCCTGCGGATCAGTTTTCCGGCGATCCGTGGCCATTCCCTATCGCCGTCGTTGATGCCGCCCTGGCCGCTCCTGATCCAGGCCCGGTTGATGCCGTGGGTCAGATTTAAGTAGAGCTTGTCATTCACGATGACAAAAGCCCGCGGATCGATGTCGTCGGCATATCCGTGGGCGATGCCCCAGGCTCAGTAGCCGCCATATTGGGGTGCATATTTGCCAGGGTTGTCGGCAAACAGGTTGCGGTGTTCGGCGTTGGCAAACCGCCAGACGGCATCCTTCCAGGCAAAAGTGAAATCGGGCGAACCCTCGACGGCCTTGCCCTTGGTGAAATAAGCCACCGGATCAAACCCATGAATGGCGATACTGCCGGACCCTTTATTGATCTCGCTGTCCGCCCCCCGGCCCGGCTGCAAAACGCCGGCAACGACAATAAACAGCAGCGCGGCAACGCCGCCATAGAGGATCCCTTTCACCAATCCATTAACGGTCATTTGCTTAGCTCCTCGAATGTCGATCGGTTTTGTGCCTTCAAAATAGGGCGCGGCCGGGCCGGCGGCCAATCACCTTTGCGCGCGCCCAATCACCTTTTCTCGATCAAAGGCGGGGATCACGGAGATTGAGCGGGCGCCCGTAATGGCCCATTATGCGGCCGGTACCGATCAAGGGAGAATGAAATGGCCAGAGACGGGGATGGCCCCCGGCCGCGCCCAAAACAATCGGACATCGATGCGCTGATAGCCGAGTTGAAGGAGAAATTCGGCGACCGGGCCTCGACCTCGCTTGCGGTGCGCGAACAACATGCCCAGGGATTTTCCTTCCACGACATCATGCCCGCCGATGTGGTGGTGACCGCGAAAAGCGAAGCCGAAGTTCAGGATATCGTTGCCGCCGCCGCCGCCGCCGGCGCACCGGTCATCGCCTACGGCACCGGCACTTCGGTCGAGGGCCAACTGGCGGCGCTGGCTGGCGGCGTCTCAATCGATGTCGCGGAAATGAACAATATCATCGAGGTCAACGCCGAGGATATGGACGTCACCGTCGAGCCCGGCGTGACGCGCAAGCAATTGAACGAATATCTGCGCGATACCGGGCTGTTTTTTCCCATCGATCCGGGCGCCGACGCATCGATCGGCGGCATGGCGGCGACGCGCGCCTCGGGCACCAACGCGGTGCGCTACGGCACCATGCGCGAAAACGTGCTCGGCCTGCGCGTCGTCCTGGCCGACGGGCGCGTCATCCATACCGGCGGGCGGGCGCGCAAATCGGCGGCCGGATATGATCTAACCCGCCTGTTTGTCGGCTCCGAGGGCACTCTCGGCGTGATCACGGCGGTTACGCTTCGGCTCTATGGCATTCCCGAGGCTATTTCATCGGCGGTGGTCTGCTTCGATACGCTGGAAGGCGCCGTCAATGCGGTGATTGCGACCATCCAATGGGGTATTCCCATCGCCCGTATCGAATTCCTCGACGAAGTGCAGATTGACGCGATCAACCGCTATTCGAAGCTGGATTATGCGCTCAAACCGACCCTGTTCCTGGAATTTCACGGCTCCGAATCGGGGGTTAAGGAACAGACCGAACGGATGGGCGAAATCTGCGCCGAATTCGGCGGCGGCGAATTCCAGTGGACCACCGACGCCGAGCAAAGCGCGCGCCTGTGGCAGGCGCGCCATGACGCGGCCTTTGCCTGCGTGGCGCTCAAGCCGGGCTCGGGCGCGATGGCCACCGATGTCTGCGTGCCGATTTCCAGGCTGGCCGAGTGCGTTCTTGAAACCCGCCGGGAAATCGATGCCGAGGGCGTCGTCGCGCCGATCGTCGGCCATGTCGGCGACGGTAATTTCCACGTCGCCTTCCTGATCGGACCCGACGACCGCGAAGGCGATCTTAAGATCGCCGGCCGCCTCAACAAGCGCCTGGTTGAGCGGGCCATCGAAATGGGCGGCACCTCGACCGGCGAACATGGCGTCGGCCAGGGCAAGATGGCCTACATGCCGCTGGAACATGGCGAGGCGCTGGATGTGATGCGCGACCTGAAACGGGCGCTGGATCCGGATAATATCATGAATCCGGGTAAGATATTCAGCCTTTGACCGGCCATCCATAAAAGCCACCAAGTGTGATCCCGATCACAGCCAGCGCCGGCTTCATTCGCTAGGATGGGCAGCAGATCGAACGGGACTGGACCCCCCGGCAAAATCGATCCTCCTCCTAAACTTCCTCCCTACCGGCCCTATTGGGCCGGTATTTATTTCAGATGGCCCGGCCCTTTTGGGCCGGTATTTCTTTGTGCCTATAATTGGTGCCCGAATACGGTCTGGCGTTTGGGACTGGCCAGGGCCGGCGCCGGCAACGATAATGCGGCCCGTGCAATCGTAGACCGATAAGTTCAGAATTTCGGGGAATCCCGTGACAATTGAATTGCAAGCCGGCGCATGACCCGGCGCGCGCATATGGCCGGGGCCGGATTTCTTGCGGTGTTCTACGCGGCCCTGTTTTCCGCCTTGTTGGCCATCATGTGGGTGATCGTGCGCCAGGTGGCGGAGCGTATCCATGCCATCGAGATCACATTCTTCGGCGTCTTGTTCGGTTTTATCGTGTTCCTGCCCTCGGCGCTCCGCTACGGGCCCCAAGTGTTTCATTCCAGGCGGGTCGGCATTCATTTCGTTCGCGGGGTCTGCAACGGCATCGCCATATTGGCCTGGTTCTGGGCGCTGACCCTGATGCCGCTCGCCGATGCGACGGCGCTCAACCTGCTGGCGCCGCTGATGGTCACCGTCGGCGCCATATTCTTTCTCGGCGAAAGCGTCGGGCCGCGCCGCTGGTTCGCCCTCGGCCTCGGCGCGCTGGGGGCAATGGTGATCATCCGTCCGGGGTTCCAGGAGATCAGCCTCGGCGTCTGGCTGGCCCTGGCGACGGTTGTCTTCAGCGCCTTTCAGCGCCTGATCGCAAAATCCCTGGCCGGAACCGAAGCCAATGTGACCTCGGTCCTCTATCTGATGGCGTTCATGGTTCCGGTCTCATTGGCGCCGGCGGCGTTGGTCTGGGTCTGGCCGCGGCCGGCGGATTATCTGTGGCTGTTCGTGATCGGCGGATTGTTGAGCGGCGCCCATTTTGCCCTCATGAAATCCCTGCAATTGGCCGATGTCAGTGCCTTGGAGCCGGTCAGTTTCACCCGGCTGTTATGGGGCGCGCTTTTCGGCTACCTGTTTTTCGCCGAGGTTCCCGACACTTCGGTCTGGGTTGGCGGCATCATGATCATTTCGGCGACCACCTATGTGGCGCGCCGCGAGGCGGCCTTACGGTCCGGCCGGTCCGTGCTTCCGGAGTCCGCAAACCTTTAACCAAGGTTTTGGCCAGCTATTTTTCCAGCGTGGCGGCAACGGTCCGCATCGCCGGCAGGATCACCGAAACGCGGGTTCCCTTGCCCAGCTGGCTCTCGATCTCCAATGAACCGCCATGCAGATTGGCAAAGGATTTGGCGATCGACAGGCCGAGGCCGGCGCCTTCGTGGCTGCGCGTCAGGCTATCGTCCTCCACCTGGTTGAAGGGTGACAGAATGCGCGAAATGTTGTCCGCTTCGATGCCGATGCCGGTATCTTCCACCGAGAGCACGGCCTGATCGCTGTCATCAAGCGCGCACCCCACGGTGACGGTGCCGCCGGCTTCGGTGAACTTGACGGCGTTGGACAACAGGTTCATCAGGACCTGCCTGATCTTGATGTCGTCGGCCATGACCACGGTCTGAACACGCGCCCGCTCTTGTACCAGTTCGATATCCTTCTTGCCGGCGCGGTTCTCGATCAGCTTCATGCATGTTTCGATGGCATTATCCAAATTAACCTCGGATTCGATCACGCTCTGCTCGCCGGTTTCGATGCTGGATAGTTCAAGGATATCATTGATGATTTTCAACAGGTGGGTGCCCGATTGGTGAATCAGGCGCGCATAATCCTTGTATTGATCCGACCCCAGCGCGCCGAACGCCTCGCTGCGCATCAGGTCCGAAAAACCGACCACGGCATTGAGCGGGGTGCGCAGCTCATGGCTCATATTGGCCAGGAAATGGGTTTTGACCCGGTCGGCCAATTCCGCGCGCTCCTTCGCCTTCAAGAGTTCCTTGGCGCGCCTTTTCAGCGCCAGGTTGGTTTTATGCAGTTTGGCAACGGCCCGGTTCTGTTGCGTCACATTGCACACTTCAACCATAAACCGGCTGCTGCCGTCATCATTGAGGGGCGTGAGATTCATGCGCACATCCTGGATTGACCCATCCAAGCCGACCAGCTTGACCAATAGCAATTCTACGCCGGCCAAGATGTCGGCCAGGCTATCGCGCATAATTTCACGGTATTCCGCCTGGATGAAATCAAACAGGGAACGGCCAATGAATTGCCCGGCATCCGTCCCGCCGAGAAGTGCGATACCAGCCCGGTTGATGAAAATTATGTCGCCGCCGTCACAAATGCAGGACATGTTCTGGGAATTGTCGATAAGCTTCCTGTAGCGGGTTTCGCTGTGCTGTATGTCTTCGGTCAAGCGCACCCGTTTGGTGATATCGTGGGCGCTGATAACGGTCATGCCGGGGCCAAAATCCCCGGCCTCGAAAAAGCTGACATCGGCTGAGATATCGTCGCCCACCGCCGATCTGAGCTTAAGCGGGATAGGTCCGTCGGCGGATACGAGGCCGTCGAACATCTCCGGCCCGGAAATGGCCGGCGCGTAATCGGGCGCTAAAAAATCGCAAAACGAACGCCCGGCGATGGCTTGGTTTTCGCTACCCAGCAATAACCGCCGTCCGGCGCTGTTCAAGAATACAACCCGGTCGCCATCGCACAGAAATATGATGTCGCGCGAATATTCAAATACGCGCGCCAAATCCATTTCATGGATGCTGCGGCGCTTGGCTGCCAAGGGATTCGTGTTACCAGCGATCTTCGGCGCCGTCTTCCGTTCGACTGTCAAAACTTCGGATCCCCCAAGCATACTAAGAACTGTTCCGGCGCCTTGCGCCGATCGATCCGGATTCGTTCCCATACCACCGGTGGTGGGGCCCGATTCGGCTTGAATTACAAGTGGTTGTAGTGGCCCGCAATTACCCCTAGGGCAACCCGCAACATAAATAGGGGAACTACGTATTAATGGGGCTTGTGCGGTGAATGTTTTACTGTGAGCGACCTGAGAGATAGGTAACAGTTTGTACCGGACACATGGGTAACACTTCCAGCATTTAATCTGG
>NZAK01000085.1 GCA_002687515.1 Rhodospirillaceae bacterium | reverse complement strand
AGGCTTGGGGCGGCCCTGCGCCTTCTTTTCGCATGGCGATAATTGCAAGCTTTTGGGCGAAATTGCCCAAATGCTTGCAATTCCGTACCGGCCCGATCAGGGATCGGGCCGGGAAATCATGCCAAATTCGTCCGCCGAGCCGCCTCAAGGATGAATTTGTCCATAATTAATTCGGTAAAAAGTACACTGAGCGCAGCGAAGGACTTTTTAACGGGGAACTAAATAACGGCATTGCAGCATGCGGGCGCCGTCACAATGGGTGTTTATTGGTGCAGGCTTGTATCAGTCTGACAATGCTATGCTCTAAGTTCGCCGGCGGCGGTGAAGCCTGTTTCCAGGGCTTCGAAGTTAAGGTCCAGGAAGCTCTTGGGCGTTTCGCTTTCGATAGCCTTGGCCAGCGAATCCTTGCCGCAAATACCGCCCAGGCCGCACATCAGGGCGAGGCCGATAATATTGGCGACCCGGATATTGCCGAGGTCTATCGCCCGATCCGCCAGCGGCGTCCGGTAAAGTTCGACATTCCTGGTGGGCGGTTCCGGCGTCAGCCGTTCATCGGCGATAACCATGGCGCCCTCCTTCAGCAAGGATTGAGACGGCGCAATGCCCACCTGATCCAGGGCCAGCAGAAAATCGAGGCCGGTGGCGAGCGGATAATCCAGATCGCCGTCACCGGCCACCACGTCGGAAAAACAAAAGCCGCCCCGGGATGTCGGCTCATAGCCTTGGCTGCGGGCCGCCGTATTGCCCTCGAGGCTGAGGGCGTGGAACAGTATGCGCGCCGAAAGGATCAGGCCCTGGCCGCCGTTGCCGGCGAAACGAACTTCGGTCAATTCCATTATTTTTTCCGCCCATGGGTTTTAGCCCGGCCGCCGTGGGCGCGGTAGGCGGCGCCATATTCCGGCCGCCCGGTGCGGGCCAAGACGCCGGTCTCCAGCTTATTGGGCCGGAACGGCTGGTCGGCGGTATTGCCGAAGGATTCCGGCCTGAGATCGCTCTTCTGCTTGAGGATCATTTCCGGGCTCTCGCCGAGATCGTTCTTGCGTCCGTACACTTCGGTACAGTCGGATATAATCTCGAGGAAGGAAAATCCTTGGTGGGAAATGCCCTCCTTGATCAGATTTTTCAAGGTCGGCACCTGAAGGGTCACTTCGCGGCCGACCAGGCCCGCGCCGGCGGCTTCGGCCAGCTTGCAGGCATCGAAGGCCGGTTCCATATTTCCGGCCGTCGTCGTCGTGGTTAGCATGGAATCGGAGGTCGTCGGCGAGACCTGGCCACCGGTCATGCCGTAAACCTCGTTATTGAGCATCAGGCAGGTGATGTCGAGATTGCGGCGGCAGGCGTGGATCAAATGATTGCCGCCAATGGCCAGGCAATCGCCGTCGCCGGATATCACGATCACCGTCAGGTCGGGACGCGCCAGCTTCAGGCCGGTCGCCATGGCCAGGGGCCGGCCGTGGGTGAAATGAAAAGTGTTGGCGTCGATATAGGCGCCGACCCGGCCGGAACAGCCAATGCCGGAAACGATGGCCAGGTTGTCTTTTTCGATGCCCAGTTCGTGTATTGCCCACAACAGCGCCCTGAGCGCGATGCCGTGGCCGCAGCCCGGGCACATGAAATGGGGCATCAGCTCGAGCCGGAGATAATCCTTGATCTCGAAATCGCCGGGCGGGGTCACCTTTTGAGAGGAAGTATCCGGGGCCATATTGTCCATTATTTTATGAGTTCCTCAAGCTTGGCGACGATTTCCGCCGGCGAGATCGGCTCGCCGTCGATTTTGTTCAGCCCCGCCACCTGGCTGGCATCGGAACAGAGCCGTTCGATTTCCAGAACCAGCTGGCCGGCGTTCATTTCCGGCACCAGCACGGCCTTGGCATTTGCGGCGGCCTCGCGGAAGGCTTCCTCCGGAAAAGGCCAAAGGGTGATCGGCCGGAACAGACCCGCCTTGACGCCCTTCCGGCGCAGGGATTTCACCGCTTGGCGGGCCGCCCTGGCGCTGATGCCGATGGTGACGATCAGATATTCGGCATCGACGGTTTCGATGCATTCGTATTTCTCGATCTCTTTTTTGTTAATCTCGAGCTTGCTCAAGAGCCGCTCCATATTGCGCCTGACGGTATCCGGATCCTGGGTGGGATAACCGCTCTCGGCGTGGGTGAGGCCGGTCATGTGCACCCTCTGGCCATCGCCAGGGCGGGCCATCGGCGGCACCGCGTCCTTGGTCGCGGCGTAAGGCTCGAAACCGTCTTCGTCGCCTTTCACCCATTTGCGCTCGATGGTCTTGAGTTTCTCCGGCTCCGCCACTTCGACCGATTCCTGCAAATGGCCGATCGCCTGATCGAACATAAGGACAACCGGAATCCGCAATTTTTCCGACAGATCGAAGGCTCGGATGGTCTCGTTATAAATCTCTTTCACCGAATCCGGGGTAATCACGATAACCGGATGATCACCATGGCTGCCCCAGCGGGACTGCATGATGTCCGCTTGGGCCGGCCGCGTCGGCATGCCGGTCGACGGGCCGCCCCGCGAGACGTTGATGATAACGCAGGGGACTTCGGCCAACGACGCGTAACCGAGATTTTCCTGTTTCAGGGAAAATCCGGGGCCGCTGGTGGCGGTCATCGCTTTGACACCACCCACCGAGGCGCCGATAACGGCGGCCAGCGAGCCCATTTCGTCTTCCATCTGAATGAACGTACCGCCGGCGGCGGGCAGTTCCTTTGACATGCGTTCGGCGATTTCAGATGAAGGGGTGATCTGGTAGCCGGCAAAAAAGCGGCAGCCGGCGGTCACCGCGGCCACGGCACAGGCGTGATTGCCGTGCAGATATTCAAAATTCCCGGACATTCAAGCGGCTTTCCTTTTGTTTTTCTTAATGTCATCAAGGCGCACCCGGTTGACGGTGATGGCGAAGTCGGGACAAAGCCATTCGCAAAGCCGGCAGCCGGTGCAGGCGTCCGGGTCCTTCAACCGGACGATCTGATATTCGTTGAGTTCCAGGCAGCGCTCCGGGCACAGCCGAACACAGATATCGCAGCTTTTGCACCAGGCATCGATAATATCGAGGCTGATATCGACCTCCCCGGCCGGTATTGCCGGGATCGCCGGCGCCGGCGTTTCGGGCAGCATTTCGGCCGGGTTCTCGCGCACTTCCTCGATCCAGCCGCGGCCCTTCCCGAAGGCCTGTTCATTGATTTTCTCGGTCCCCTTGGGGACGAATTTGGCGATGATCTTCAGCCAGTCCTCGGCGGCGAATTCGAGGCTGGCCGACAAGGCGCCGAGAAGGATGGTGTTGGCGGCCCGGGGTTCACCCAGTTCTTCGGCGAAGCCGCCGGCGTCCAGGGCATAACCATCGGCCACTTTTTCCAAAATTTCCGCCGGGGTCTCCTTGGCATAGGCGGTTTTTGCTCCGACCGCGCGGTTGCGGCAGGCAAACGGCGGCACGATGCGTTGCGTGTCGGCGATGAAAATACCGGTTTCCGGTTTCAGATACGGCAGCCAGCGCAAGCCTTCCGCCCATTCCAGCGCAATCAGCATGTCGGCTTCGCCCATCGGAATGGTCGGCGACCAGACCTCTTCGCCGAAACGGACATGGCTAAAGACGCCACCGCCCCGCTTGGCCATGCCGTGAACTTCGCTTTGCTTAACCTGATAGCCCTGGGTCTGGCAGAGCAGCGCCAGCACTTTGGAAATCATGATAACGCCCTGGCCGCCGACGCCGACGATCAATACGTTTTTGGTCGCTGCCGCTTTTTGCGCCTTGGCGCCTTTTTTGCTTTTGGCGTCTTGAACCGAATGCCTGTTCATTGGCCGAACCTCACTCTGCTGCCGGTAGCGGCAGGGGTTGGATGCAATCGGTGGGACAGATCTGAGCGCAGAGCGTGCAGCCGATGCAGGAGACCGGATTGATTTCCACCTTGTGGCTGTCTTCGAACAGTTCGTCGATCCAGGTGATCGCCGGGCAGCCTAAATTCATGCAGGCTTGGCAGGCGGTGCAATTGGCGGCTTTTACGACCAGCGCCGGCCCTTTGATTTTTACCGGATCGAGGACACAGGGCCGGTTTGAAATCAACACCGAAACGCTCTTGAATTCGGTGGCTTCCCGGAGTGCCTGGAAGAACTCGCCGGTGTCGTAGGAATCGACCGTTTTGACCCATTTCACGCCGATCGAACGGCACAACTCTTCGTATTCGACCTGGTGCGTATCTTCGCCCCGGAGCGTCTTGCCGGTGCCCGGATGGTCCTGGCCGCCGGTCATCGCCGTGATCTTGTTGTCCAGGATCAAGACAGCAATGTTGGCGTTGTTGTAGACGGCGTCGATCAGCGGCGGAATTCCGGAATGAAGGAAGGTTGAATCGCCGATGGTGGCGACGACCGGCCGGTCGGGGGTATTGGCCTTGGCCATGCCGATGGCGTTACCGATACTGGCGCCCATGCAGACCGTGACATCGATCGATTTGAGCGGCTCGACGGCGGCCAGGGTGTAACAGCCGATATCGCCCGGCACTAGCGCATCGATGGCCCGGAGCGCCATATAGCAGGTGATGTGCGGGCATCCCGCGCATAAAACGGGCGGCCGCGTGAGAGGCTCTATTTCCCAGTCATGGGCCGCCGGCGGGGGATCGATCAGGCCGGCCTTGGCGAGCCCTTCACGGACCAGCTCCGGCGACAATTCGCCGACCCTTGGAAAAAATTCCTTGCCTTCGACATCGACGCCGAAAGAGCGGATTTCCACCTCCAAGACCGGTTCCAATTCCTCGACCACGATCACCCGCTCGACGGTTGCCGCAAATTCGCGGATCAGTTTTTCAGGCAGCGGATAAGAGGCGGCGAGTTTCAGGACCGAGGCCTCCGGCGCCACTTCTTTGACATAGGGATAGCAGGTGCCATGGGTAATCACGCCGAAGCCGCTGTCGCCCCTGTCCCAGCGGTTGAGGGGCGAAGCCGAGAAATGATCCGTCAGTTTTTCGATCCGTTCGACCACCTGGGGATGGCGGATGCGCGCATAACCCGGGATCATTACGGTTTTTTGGGAATCGCCGACCCAGCTTCTGGGCTCCGCTTCCTTTCTTGGCCCCATGAACACCAGGCTCCGCGTATGGGACAGCCGGGTGGTGGCCCGGACAATAACCGGGGTGTCGAAAGTCTCGCTGAGATCAAAGGCGAGGCGGGTGAATTCGAGTGCTTCCTGAGCGTCCGCCGGCTCCAAAACGGGGATGTTCGAGAGTCGGGCGAAGACGCGGGTATCTTGCTCGTTTTGCGAACTGTGCAGTCCCGGATCGTCGCAAACCACGATCACCAAACCGGCGTGGACGCCGATATAGGTGACCGACATCACCGAATCGGAGGCGACATTCAAGCCGACATGTTTCATCGACGCCATCGCCCGCACACCCGACAGCGAGGCGCCGATCGCCGTATCGACGGATACTTTCTCGTTGGTCGACCACTGGGCGACCACGTCTTCGGGGTCATAGGTAGCTATGTTCTCAAGAATTTCGGTGCTCGGCGTGCCCGGATAGGCGGCCGCCACCTTGACGCCGGCTTCCCAGGCGCCACGGGCAATGGCTTCGTTGCCGGTCATCGGCCGCGGCTGGTTGGCCAGCTTTTTGCCGGGCAACGCAGAATCAGGTTTATTCATCGGATCCCCAGTGATTTCCGTTCGTTAATTGATTACGTCTCCCACCCCGCCGGCGGGCAACATAAACGATTGCCCACCAAACGCAAAGCAGTCGATAAGGTCATATGTGGCATTTTGTAAAGGTTTTCTTTGATCTCAATCAAAAACAACCGGTCGACGAATTATACGCATTTGGCCGATGAATGGCCTTGTCTCGGCAAAAGGCATTCAGCATGCGTCAAGTTTGTCGGGCACTTCCCGCTGGCGAGCCGCCCGTCGGTTCACACCGGACATCGGCTCGAATACCGCGGAGGTGACTCTATTTCAATGACGGAAAAATTTGAATATGATCGCCCTGGATTTGGTGGTTACCTGGAAAAAAACGGTCTCGATAAATTCGACGGGGAGAGTTAGTGAATAAACCGACGGTTTTTATCTATACGCCGGTGGACGAAAGCGGCGAATCGCATCGCCGGTTGGAGGAGGCCGGCTGCGTGCTTAAGCTCGGGTCCGGATTTTGGAAGGATTTCGCCGCCGAAGACCGGAATATTGCCGAGGAATTGGACGAAACCATTCACGCGCTGATGAGCGTCGCCAACCGCCGCAAACCGGTCACCCGCGAGGCGCTGACGGCGGCCGAAAACCTGCGCATCATTTCCAAATACACGATCGGCGTCGATGACATCGATGTCGAAGCGGCGACCGAACTTGGCATTTTGGTTACCCATTGCCCGACCGAGGCAAATTGGGGCGGCGTCGCCGAATGCGCGATGGCCATGATGCTGGACTTGCTAAAGAAAATTCGCCAGCGCGACCGCCATGTAAAGGAAGGCGGATGGCGGCACGAAAGCCTCGAGGGCACCTATCTCGGCGCCCGGCAGGACGGCTATGCGGGATTGACCGTGGGTATCGTCGGGCTGGGCCGGATCGGAACGCGGCTGGCCGACCTGTTGGCGCCTTGGCGGGTGCGGATAATCGCCGCCGATCCCTATGTCGATCTGGACAAGTTCATCCACCACGGGGTCGAACGGGTGGATCTGGACACCCTGCTGCGCCAATCCGATGTCATCAGCCTGCATTGTAATCTGACCGAGGAAACCAGGAACCTGATCGGCGAAGCTGAATTCGCCATGATGAAGGAGACGGCGGTGTTTCTTAACACCGCGCGCGGTCCGATGGTCGACGAAGACGCCTTGGCCCTGGCCCTGGAACGCGACACCATTGCCGCCGCCGCCATCGACGTTTTCGCGGTCGAGCCGATAGCCGCCCAATCGCCGCTTCTCGGCATGGGTGACAAGATTTTGGTGTCACCGCATGCGGTCGGTTACAACCGGGACAGCGGCCTCGGCCCGTCGATCCCCTGGGCCACCGAAGCCGTCCTCGCCGCCCTCCAGGGCCAGGTCCCGGAACATGTTTACAACAAAGACGCCATCGATAAATGGTTGGACCGATTTGGCGGGGTCAGTGTGATATGAGAAAGCCGGGATTTGCCACAATCATATAAATTAGGCGTCGATGTCGGCGGGACGTTTACCGACATCAATCTCCTCGATCAAGTCACCGGTGAAATATTCAACCACAAGGTGCCGAGTACGCCGAAGGCGCCGTCGCAGGCGGTCATTCAAGGGGTCGGCGAATTGTTGCAGCGGATCGAAGCGGCGCCATCGTCGGTCGGTGATTTCGTTCACGGCACGACCATCGCCCTGAATTCGGTGATCCAGAGAAAGGGGGCCAGGGTGGCGCTGGTGGTCAGCCGGGGAAACCGCGATGTCCTGGAAATCGCGCGCCTCGGAAAGCCCAACATATTCGATCTTCACAGTACTTTGCCCGATCCCCTGGTGCCGCGCGGCCTGGTGTTCGAAACCGATGGCCGAGTGACGCCGAAGGGGGTCGTGGAAGAAACCGTTTCGCCCGAAATGGAAGCTAACGAATGGGCGGGATTGACCCAGGCGGGCGTTGAAAGCGTCGCCGTCTGCCTGCTGCACGCCTACGCCAATCCGGCCAACGAGCGAGCCCTCGAAGCGCAGCTGGCCCAGTCAAATCCGGAGCTGCCGGTTTCCCTTTCCAGCCGCTTGTGGCCGGAAATCAGGGAATACGAACGGGCCAGCGTGAGCGTCCTCAACGCCTATGTCCAGCCCCTTATGAGCCGCTATCTGGTGGCCCTCGGCGAGGAAGCCGCCGGCATCGGCATGACCTCAAAGATTTATCTGACCCGCTCGAATGGCGGCGTCATGGCCGCCGAAGAGGCCGCCCAGGAACCGGTGCACACCCTGCTGTCCGGCCCGGCGGCCGGCGTCGTCGGCGCCGCCCATGTTTCCGATTACGCGCAAACCGGCGATGCCATCGCATTGGACATCGGCGGCACCAGCGCCGAGGTCTCGGTTATCCGGGGCGGCGAGCCCTCGCATTCGAGCGAGGCGGCGGTCGGCGATTTCCCATGCATATTGCCGTCGGTGGATGTGTTTTCGGTGGGCGCGGGCGGCGGTTCAATCGCCTGGTTCGACGAATTCGGCATGCTCAAGGTAGGCCCCCAAAGCGCCGGCGCCGAGCCGGGCCCGGCCTGTTACGGCCACGGCGGCACCGAGCCGACGGTGACCGACGCCTATCTGACCTGCGGCTTTTTGAACCCCGATAATTTCATTGGCGGTTCGATGAAGCTGCACCCCGACCGCGCGCAAGCCGCCATCGGAGAGATCGCCGGAAAGCTCGGTTTCAGCACCGAGGATGCGGCCGATGCGGTGATCCGCATCACCACCTCGAACATGTCGACGCACCTGCTGCCCTTGCTGACCAAGCGCGGTATCGATCCCCGCGATTTCTCCCTGATCGCCTACGGCGGCGCCGGGGCTACCCACGCCTGCTTCCTGGCCGACGAGGTCAACATTCCGAGGATTATCGTGCCGCCCTCGCCGGGCACCCTCTGCGCCTTGGGAGCCGCCGTCGCGGACTTGAAATCGGATCATATCCGCACCTTCCGCCGCCCCTTGTCCGATGTAAACGACAGCGAGATCGCGGATGCTTTCGGCGTCTTGGAAAAGGCCGGATCGGACTGGCTGGAACGGCAAGGCTCCAAGGTCGAGGCCACCGAAGTGCGGCGTTCGGCGGATGTGCGCTACCGGGGACAGGCATTTGATATCGAGGTGCAACTCGGCGACAGCGACAAAAACGCCGCCGGGGTAACGCGCCAATTTCATCAAACATATGAGACGCTTTATAAACGTTCGGACCCCAACCAGCCGGCGGAACTGATAAACCTGCGGCTCCGGATGATCGGAAAGGTGCCAAAACCGGCGCTGCCCGAACTGCCCGCATCCGATGGCGGCCAGGCTCCGGAACCGGTTTCGTCACGCCCGGTTTACTTAGGCGGCGGCTGGTGTGAAGCCAGCGTGTTCGATCGCGCCACCCTGAGGCCCGGCCAGTGCATTCCAGGCCCGGCAATCATCGAGCAGTTCGACACCACGACGGTGGTGGCGCCCGATTATTCCGCCGAAGTCAACGCCCACGGATTATTGATCTTGACCAAAAAGGTGATCGTATGAGCACTGGTTTTAAAACCGATCCGGTCCAATTGGAGATCCTGGTGCAACGATTCCGCTCCGTCGCCGAGGAGATGGCTTACGCGCTGAAGCGCACCGGCCATACCGCCTTTGTCAATGAAACCGGCGATTTGGGGGTCGCCCTGATTTCGAGGAACGGCGAGATATTCGGTTTTCCCAAGGCCATCGGGATCACCATGTTCGTCAGCCTCAATTACGTCACGGTGCTCAATGCCGTCGACGATCTAAAGCAAGGCGATATCGTTGTTTTCAACGATCCCTACACCACCGGAGGCGTCGGATCGCATCTGCCCGATATCAACATCTTCAAGCCTATATTCCACGGCGGAGAGTTGATCTGCTACGCTTACGCCTATGTCCATGCCACCGATATCGGCGGCAAGGTGGCGGGCAGCCTGTCGCCCTCGAGCTACGAAGTCTATCAGGAGGGTCTCAGGATCCCGCCGATGAAGCTCTACCGGGCGGGGCAGCCGAACCAAGACTTCCTTGACCTGTTTTTCGCCAATTGCCGCATCCCCGAGGATAATTGGGGCGATATCGGAGCCATGGTGACGGCGGTTAATCTGGGCGAGCAAAGGGTCGGTGAACTGGTCGGCCGCTATGGCAGGGACGAATTGTGGCAGGCCATCGACGATGCCCTGGATTATTCGGAAGCCCGTTCCCGCGCCGTGATCGAGAAAATCCCCGACGGGCGATACCGATTTTCCGACTATCTCGAGGACGATGTGGTAACCGGCATTCCGATCAAGATATGTGTAGAGGTGATCATCGAGGGCGGCTCGATGCTTCTCGATTTCGCCGGCACCGACGTCCAGGTACGCGCCGCGTTTAACCTCTATAGCGAGGGCCGGCCACATCCCTGGATGGTCTACAAGATCATGTTCCTGCTGCTGACCATGGATCATGAAATTCCCTTGAATGCCGGACTGATGCGTCCTGTTGAGGTGGCGGTGCCGGACGGATCGATCCTCAACTGCAAGTTTCCCGCCGCCATCGGTCTCAGGACCACCCTCGGGGTGCGTGTTCAGGATGCGCTGATGGGGGCAATGGCGCGGGCTCTCCCCGAGGTGGTGCCGGCGGCGGGCGCCGGCTATGTGGCGCCGATTGTCTTCGCCGAGCCCAATCTGGTGTCGGGCGGATTGAAGGTCACGGTGATCGAGCCGATGGTCGGCGGCACCGGCGCCACGTCGGATTCGGACGGCGTCAATGCCCGCGATGTGGTGGATTTATCGAACCTGAGAAACAATCCCACCGAAATCGTCGAAACCATCGCCGCCGTGAAAATCAGGCGCTATGGGCTGCGCGAAGATTCGGCTGGCGCCGGTAAATACCGGGGCGGATGCGGAAAAATCCTCGAATTTGAAATCCTGTCGCCCGATTGCCTGACCACGGCGCGCGGCATGGAGCGTCACCGCTTCGCCCCGTGGGGCCTGAAGGGCGGATTTTGCGGCGCCAAGGCAAAGGTTCTTTTGCGTCCCTCCGGCGCCGAGGAATTCGAGGATATCGGCAAGATCGACAGTTTGAAGCTGTCGGCGGGCGATGTACTCCAGGTTCATACCCCGGGTGGCGCCGGATACGGCGATCCCCTGGAACGGGATGTCGCGCGGATCGAAAAGGATTTGGCCGGCGGCATCATTTCCGCCGCCGCCGCCGAGTTGGATTACGGCATCGTGCTGAACGGCGCCGGCATCGACCGCAAAGCGACGGAAAAAAGACGCGCCCAACTGGCCGCCGGAAAAAAGGATGAAATCGATCTGCACCGGCTGGGGCCCGACCGCGAGGAATACGAACGGCTTTGGTCTGACGATCTGTGGGACCGGTTCACGGAAATCCTGTATGCATTGCCGGTTCCCTTCCGCGCCGACGTGCGCGAACAGCTATGGCACCGGGTGGACCAGGCGGCGCGCAACGGACAACAGGTAACCCCCGGAATGCTGGGAGGATACTGGGAGGATATTAAAGTGCGCTACAATGATGCGCTGGGCCAGGCAGCCCGGGGCGGCGAATAATGCGCTAGTCGACCATCGTCAAGCCGCCGGAAACACTGAGAACCTGGCCGGTGCAATAGCTGGACCGTTCACAAGCGAAAAAAAGGATGGCGTCGGCGATTTCATTCGGTTGGCCAAAGCGCCGCATCGGGATGGCTTTTTTCAACGCCTCCTGGATATTTTCCGCCGTATCGGCCAGCAGCGGCGTTTCGGTCGGACCCGGGCAAATACAATTGACGGCTACTTTATAGCGGGCGGCTTCGCGGGCCAGCGCCTTGGTGAAGGCGATCTGGCCGCCCTTGGCGGCAGCGTAAACGGATTCGGCCAAGCTGCCGACGCGCCCCGCGTCCGAGGAAACATTGACGATCCGGCCATAGTTCTGCTCGAACATGCCGGGCACAAAGGCGTGGCACATTTTCATCGGCCCCTTGAGATTGATATCGATTTCCTTGTCCCAATCGGCGGGCGCTGATTGGGCAAAAAATTCCGTATGCCCCCAGCCGGCGACATTGGCCAATACGTCGAGACGTCCGGATTCGCCGATAATCTGATCCTTAAAGCCGGCGATTGAGGCGTCGTCGGTGATGTCCAGGCGAATGAATGTGGCCTTGCCGCCGGCGGCACGAAGTTCCTCGGCCACCTTCTCGCCGTTTTCCTCATTTAGATCGCCCATATAGACCATGCCGCCGACTTCCGCGAAGGCCTTCGCCGTCGCCTTGCCGATGCCGGAAGCGGCGCCGGTAACAACCGTAATTTTATCACTCAAGTTCATTGTCTAACTCACCTCTTTGGTTAATTTCCGGGCCACCATATCGGGGACGGCCCCTTAAGTTTCCGCTATCTGTTTTCAAAGAAAGCCACGACCCGTTTTAGGCTGTCAGGATTCTGAACCAGCTCGAGGCTGACTTCGATTTCCTTATCGAAGCCGTCTTGGGCCGGATCCTGGGCCGCCGCAATGCACTTCTTGGCCGCCTGAATGGCCGCCGGAGACAAACCGGCCCAGCCGTCGATCATTTCTTTCGCCATTGCCGGAAGCTCGGCCCGGGGGGCGGCCCACTGCACCAGGCCAAGCTGCAAAGCTGTTTTACCGCCGACGATTTCACAGGTCAGGATGATCCGGTTGGCAATACTGGGACCGCAAAGCTGGGTGATCCTCTGGGTGCCGCCGGCCCCCGGTATCAGACCCAGCCGGCCTTCCGGCAGGCCGAGCTTGGCTTCATCGGCGGCGATGCGAAGATCGCAGGACAAGGCCAGCTCAAAACCGCCGCCGAGTGCGGCGCCGCCGATTTCCGCCACGGTCAGTTTACCCAAGCTCTCGAGCCGGCCGAACAGGCGGTGGAAGGTCTGCAAATAGTCTTTGTACTGGTCCAGGCTTTCGCCGCTTTCCATGCGCTGCCGGTATTCCTTGAGATCGGCGCCGGCGCAGAAAATTTTCTGGTCGCTGCGGATGTGCAATATGCTGGTCGCCTCGTTGTCTTCCAGCTGATCCAGAATTTTTTCGAATTCCGCAAGCCAGGCATGCCCGATGGCATTGGCCGGCGGATGACATAAGGTTAGAACGGAAACATTGTCCTGGTGCGATAAATCAAACATCCTGATTCCCCCAAATTAACCGCCAAGCGGCCTGCGTGGCCGTCACCCGCCGCTTATCAATCCTCGGCCCTCGGCATCAGGCTTTCGATAAGCTCATCGCTCCAAGGGGCGCCGGCGGCGCGGGCTTTACGCAGGGCAATGAAATCGATCTCGCGGCCGATTTCCTTGTTGCCTTCGTTGAATGCCCGGAAACCGGCGCGGGCTTCGGCCATCATGTTGTAGCCCAGCCAGGAGCGGGCGTCTTCCTTGCGCAGATTCCAGACTTCCAGCTTCGGCTTGCGCAGCTGCTCAAGGCTCTTGGTGGTGCATTCGGGGAAGGTGAGCAGAACCGCCGTGCAAAGTTCCTCGACCTTGGCGTCCAGCAACGACAGATCCATTTCGCCCGATGCGACAATTTCCCTGGCCTTGGCTTTCTCTTCGCCTTCCTTGAATTCGCCGTGGATCAATCGTCCGTAATCATCGGTCACGGCTTCGGTCACGACATAGGGATTGGGAATGAACTTGCCATCGACTTTCAAAGCCGGAACCGTATCGGTGATAATACCGAGACGGGCGGCTTTGTGGGCCGAAAGGGGCCGGCAGAGAACGGCCGAAACCATGGCTTGTTCAACACCAATCAGCGGCGGTAGAAAATCGGTGGCGCCACCGATGGCGGCGGAACCGTGTTTTGGACCGGCTTGACCGAAATTGGCCATATCCTGAGCGATCGAGAAGTCGCAGGCCATGCCCATTTCCTGACCGCCGCCGATGCGCATGCCGTTGACCCGGCAGATGACCGGCTTGTCACAAACCAACATGGTCGAAACCATGTCGTTGAACAGGCGCATATATTGACGGTATTCCTGGTCATTGCCGGAATAATATTCGGCATATTCCTTGGTGTTGCCGCCGGTGCAGAAGGCTTTGTGGCCGGTGCCGGTTAAAACAACCGCATTGACGTCCCGCGAATTGGAAGCTTCACGGAAACCCAAGATCATGCCTTTGACCATTTCGGTGTCGTAGGAGTTGAATTGCTTCTCGTTGTCGAGCGTAATCCAAACGTTATAGATACCGTCGACCTGATTGCCATTTTCATCAATGGCGTTCTTTTTTTCGTATTTCAGGCCCGGACACGACCAATTTTCCACCAAATTGTGGTTTTTCGGATTTTCGAGAGCGGTTTCACTTACAACTGTTGCGGTGTCTTTAGTCATCAACTTTTTCCTCTGGTTCTAAGATAATTATTGGCTGCCGTGTGTCGGACTTCATCCACTAAGAACTCATTTTGGGCATTAGGATTGCCCGCCCCTTATTCTTGTGGGCATGAACGAGTTCAAAGACTTCGTTGATATTGTCCAAGGGGTGATGTTCGATAAAGGACTTCACGTTGACCCTGCCGTCCAACACCAGGTTCAAGGCGTCCGGATAGTTGCCGGTGGTGCAGCCCCAGTTGCCGAGAGCCCGCGCATGGAAGGCCATCAAGTTGGAAAGGCGGATTTCGACCTTATCCATGGTAAAACCGACGACGCACAGCGTCGCGCCATGGACCAACAGGCCATAGGCGGCTTGCTGGCCGGGGACAGAGCCCGAGCATTCCATAATCGTCCATTCGGTCGCCCTCAAGCCGTTTTCCTTGGTGAAGGCGGATACCGCTTTTCTCAGCTCGCGCCCCGGATAGTCATTCGGGTTAAAGGCCGCCGAAGCACCGGCCCCGCTGATTTGATCCAGTTTATCCTGATCGATATCGACCGCGATTACGGTGGCGCCGAAAGCGGCGGCCACCTGGACGCAATATCCGCCGACGCCGCCGACGCCGATAACGATCGCCAGATCGCCTTCCTTCAGGCCGGCCTGGAAAACGGCTTGGTAGGGGGTGGTCAAGGCGTCCGCGACGACCGAGACATCGGCCAGTTCGAGACCGGCGGCGGCCAATTTCGCCTCATCGATCTCGCACAGTCCATAACCGGGAATTTTGACATGGCTGGCGAAGCCGCCATGGATATCGCAGCCGGGAACGTATTGTTGGCGGCAAATGGTTTCCTTGCCGCGCCTGCACAGATCGCATTCGCCGCAAGGAATTACAGCCGGTACAAGAACCGCCTTGCCGACAAAATCTTCGTAGCCTTTACCGGCGGCGACGACGCGGCCGCTGATTTCATGGCCGAGCGCCAGCGGCGGTTCGACACCGGTGCGAACACCGTCATAAAAGAATCCGAGGTCGGTATGACAAACGCCGCAGCCTTCGACTTCGACGACAACTTCAGCGTCGCCCGGGGGAAAAGGATCAAATTCGACTTTCTCCATGGGCTTGCCCGGTTCAATCATTTCCCAGCGGTAGGCGGCATCCGACATGTGTAAATTACCCTCGTAAATTAGCTAATCATGATAAATCGGTGCGACACTACCGATTTTTATTCAATTATCCAGCCATCATTTCTCAGGTCCATTGGCTTTCCCGTAATGTTGGCTCACGGCTTCGTCTTTCGGGTCCGATCATAAAACAAAGTCATGCGTGGCGGGCCATGACGTGGAACAAGTTCCAGCGAAAAAATTTGCAAATAACAGGCATCACCGCAATTTAAACCGCTGGATTTTCCCGGTCGCCGTTTTCGGTAATTCATCGGCAAAGTTGACCCAGCGGGGATATTTATAAGGCGCCAGGTTGTTTTTGCATTGTTCGCGGATTTCGTCGGCCAGCGCGGCTGATTGCTCGTTGCCTTCTTTCAAGACGACCCAGGCTTCGGGTTTTACCAGGCCGGTATCGTCTTCGCGGCCGACCACCGCCGCTTCCAGAACTTCGGGATGCTCGATCAACGCCGATTCAACCTCGAAAGGAGAGACCCAAATACCGCCGACCTTCAGCATGTCGTCATTGCGGCCGCTGTAATAGAAGTAATTATCTTCGTCCCGGTAATAGGTGTCTCCTGAATCCAGCCAGCCGTCGACGATGGTAGCCGCCGTTTTTTCCGGATTATTCCAATAAATTTCGGTGACCGACGGGCCCTTGATCAATAATCTCCCCTGCTCGCCGGCGGCAACTTCTTTGTCCTCATCATCGACAATTTTCATCTCGTAGCCGGGGACGACCTTGCCGCTGGATAGGGGGCGGACATCGTCGATTTTGTTCGATATGTAGATGTGCAGGGCCTCGGTCGAACCAATACCGTCGCAGATCGGAACATCGCAAAGCTTGCCCCATTGGGTTTGCAAATCGGCCGGCAAGGCCTCGCCGCCCGACACGCACCGTCTGATAGTCGAGGTATCCTCTTTCTTGAAGTCGGAATGGGCCAGCCAGGCCGCATAAAAGGTCGGAACGGCGGCGATTATCGTCGGCTTGAACCGGCGCACCATCTCGGTAACCGTTTCCGGGGTCGGGCGCCTGGGGTCCAGGATCGCCGAGCCGCCGACCCAAAGAGGGAAAGTCATGGCGCAGCCAAGACCATAGGCGAAAAACAGTTTCGGCACCGAAAACCAGATGTCAGCCTCGGTTTCGCCCAAAACCCTGACGGCATAGAGCTCGCAGGTCGCGACGATATCGCGGTGAACGTGAACGACGCCTTTCGGCTCGCCCGTCGTTCCCGACGAATACAGCCAAAAACATTCGGAAGTTGCGCTGGCTTCAATGGCGATCAAGCCGGGCGAAGCCGCCTCCGCCAGTTCAGCAATATCTGCAACCAATGAAACTTGTTCGGGGACGGCGGATACCTGCGCCAAGGCGGCCTCGACTTCTTCGCCGAATTCCGGCGAATAAATAATGGCGCTGCATCCGGAATCCTCGATAATAAAGGCGAAGTCCTTGGCGCGCAGCAGGGTGTTGAGAGGAACCGGAACGATGCCGGTCTTTATGCTGCCCCAAAACAGGTAGTAAAATTCCGGGCAATCCTTGACGATCATAAGCGCCCGTTCGCCCGCTTTCAGTCCAAGACCGGAAAGGGCATTGCCCCATTTGTTGACGTTTTCGGCGAGTTGCCGGTAGGTCACTTCTTCCTCGGCGGTATAAATGACGACCTTGTCGGCGCGGCCTTGGTCAAGGTGGCGATCGATAAAAGGGACGGCGACATTGAAATTGTCCGAAAATACCAGCTTCGGGTTATCCGGCGTTCCTTCTACGCGAACATTGTCCATGAATTTCCCCTCCCCCAATATCGATCCGCCGCCGTCCTTCATCGCTCATACATATGGGATATGCGGCGGCCACCGATTGCTCGCAAAACACAATATTGGATAGGCCGGCCAAAGTCATGCTGTCTTCGTCCCAAAGGCAGCAGATTATTTACCCGGCTAGAGCGGGTCAGGATTGATAGGAACCATTTGACCGGGATGATTTTGCCCCGTGGCGAGGAGCACTTCGCATGGCGATGCCTTCGCATCGGCAAAGATGTGCGACGACGTCCACGGGGCAAAAGCACCCGGCCTGCGGTGGGTCAAATCGGCT
>NZAK01000084.1 GCA_002687515.1 Rhodospirillaceae bacterium | reverse complement strand
GCCAACCCCCTATCCGCTTTACGCCCACCCTAGATGTAGTGGGTGTGGGTGTCAAGCGGATAGGCACGTTTCGTTCATTTCGTTGTTTGCGAATGGACACTCCCGGGCATGAGCGGTCTGCAACTTCTCAAGAAAATCCGCGAGATAAATCCGGCAATGCCGGTTTTGATGCTGTCCGGCGATTCCTCCATCGATAATGTCAAGGCGGCGATGGCGGCCGGTGTCAGTCAATATCTGATGAAGCCATTTACATCGGGCGATATGCAAAAACGCGTTCGCGCAATGACAAAAAACCTTGCCGTTTAGTGGGCTACTGACAAACCCTCAAATCGCCGCCCTCCGGCTGCCCGCTATTCCGCCGCCTGATTGTCGTTGTCCTCATCCAATATTTCTGAACCTTCCTGGCTTTGCATGCCTTCGGCTTCGGTTTGCAGCTGCCGGAAGGAGCGAAGACCCAAGGGAAAGGAAATGATGTAGGCGGCAAGAATAAGCGTCAGGGTTAGCCACGGCGCGCTGACGATCAGCGCCGCCAGCAACCCGACGCCGAGCATGGTAAAGAGGACGAAGCGATGCTGTACCCGGAAATTTTTGAAAGAATATGTCGGCAGGCGGCTGACCAGGAGGACTGAGACGGTGACGATGAAAGCGCCCACCAACAGGGGCGAGCGCAGCCATTCCAGATCGATTTGAAAGGATATGATCATCGGCAGCAGCACCAGACCGGCGCCCGCCGGGGCAGGCACGCCGGAGAAATAGTTGTTTGCCCAGGCCGGCGGCTCGGGCGTGTCGATGAGCGTATTGAAACGGGCCAGACGCAGCGCGCAGCAGACGCTGTAAAGCAGCACCAGCACCCAGCCGAGCGGTCCGGCGCTGGACATGGTCCAAAGATACAGGAGCAGCGCCGGGGCGACGCCGAAGCCGATGAAATCCGAGAGGCTATCCAGTTCGGCGCCGAACTTGCTGGTTTCATTGAGGATGCGGGCGATGCGCCCGTCCAGGGCATCGAGGACGGCGGCGAAGACCAGCGATAGGATCGCCGGCTGCCACTTTTGCTCGAGCCCGTAGCGCAGCGCCGTCAAGCCGGCGCATAAGGCCAGCATGGTCAGGATGTTGGGGATCATCCGGTTGAATGACAGCCCTTTCAGGCGTTCGCGCCGCGGCCGGAACATCTAACGTACCTCGCCGGCGCGCGGTTCTTCCTGGGCGCGGAAATCGGCGATCACGGTTTCACCGGCGATCGCCCGCTGGCCGGGCACGACCAGCGCCGGTACGCTTTCCGGCAGGTAAACATCGACCCGGCTGCCGAAGCGGATCAGGCCGAAACGTTCGCCGGCGCGCAAGTCCTGGCCGGTGCGGACATCGCACTTGATGCGCCGGGCAATCAACCCGGCGATCTGCACCACGCCGATGGCCTCGCCGGCTTCGGTCAGCAAACGGATGCTCTGCCGTTCGTTATGCTGGCTCGCCTTGTCGAGGGAGGCGTTGAAGAATTTTCCGGGGCGGTATTGAACTTCTTCGATGCGGCCCGCCGCCGGCATCCGGTTCACATGCACATCGAACACGTTCATGAATATGGAAATCCGGTTGAGCGCCAGACCCTCCATTTTCAATTCCACCGGCGCCTCGGCGCGGCCGACCGATTGCACGACGCCGTCGGCGGGGCTGATCACCAGGCCTCCCCGGGTCGGCGTCACCCGGTCCGGATCGCGGAAAAAATAGGCGCACCATAAGGTGAGGACGCCGCCGGCCCAGCCCAACGGCTCCCAGATATAGGCGGCGACAACGCTCACCACGGCGAACAGGCCGATAAACGGCCATCCGGCCCGGTTTATGGGTGGCAGCACCGTCTTCAACAACGTGTAATTCCCTTTTTGGTTCTTCCTCGGCGCCGCTTCTAACACATTGGGTGCAAATTTTCACTTTTTATCGGCGCGGCGATAAATCCACCGAATGGGTGGACATTGCTTAATAGTCACCTAAACTGTTCATTCCATTACAAAAAACCTAGCTGGGAGATATTAGTTATGAGTGGAGATTTCACCAATCCGGAAACAGTCGTGCTGCATGGCGGCAATTACCGGAGCGATCCGGCAACCACCGCGGTGGCAGTGCCGATTTATCAAACCACGTCCTATCAGTTCAATTCGACCGAACACGCGGCCAACCTTTTTGCCCTGCAGGAACTGGGCAATATCTATTCCCGGATCATGAACCCGACGAACGATGTCCTGGAACAACGCGTCGCGGCCCTCGAGGGCGGCGCGGCGGCCTTGGCGCTCTCCTCGGGCCAGGCGGCATCGGCGTTTGCGATACAGAATCTGGCACAGGCCGGCGACAACATCATCTCCTCCACCGATCTCTACGGCGGCACCTGGAACATGTTTGCCAATACGCTGAGCATGATGGGCATCGAAACCCGCTTCGTCGATCCCGCCGATCCGGAAGATTTCCGGACCGCCATCGACGACAAGACCCGCGCCATTTATGCCGAGACCCTGCCCAATCCAAAGCTGAACGTTTTTCCGATTAAAGAGGTTTCCGACATCGGGCGCGAATACGGCATCCCGTTGATCATGGATAACACTGCTTGTCCGATCCTCTGCCGGCCGTTCGACCACGGCGCCGCCATCGTCGTCTATTCGACGACCAAATATATCGGCGGTCATGGCACCTCGATCGGCGGCTTGATCGTCGATGGCGGTAATTTCGACTGGACCGAGTTTCCCGAACGCCAGCCGCTTCTGAACGAGCCCGATCCCAGCTATCACGGCGCCGTCTGGGGAACCCTGATCCCGGAAGCGCTGGGCGCGCCGATCGCCTATATCATCCGCGCCCGCGTCGTCCTGTTGCGCGATCTCGGCTCCTGCATGAGCCCCTTCAACGCCTTTAACTTCATTCAGGGATTGGAAACCCTGCCACTGCGCATGCGCCAGCATTGCAGCAACGCCGAGGCGGTCGCCGATTTCGTCAACAACCACGCCAAGGTGGATAGTGTCATCTTCCCCGGTTTCCAGGACGGCGAGATGCGGCGCCGCGCCGATGCTTATATGAGCGCTAACGGCGCGCTGGTCGGCATGGAATTGAAAGGCGGCGCCGAGGCCGGCAAGCGCTTCATCGATGCGCTCAAGATGCATTACCACGTTGCCAATATCGGCGATGCGCGCAGCCTTGCCATCCACCCGGCATCGACCACTCATTCCCAATTGGCGGGTGAAGACCTGGCCGCCACCGGTGTTACCGACGGTTATGTCCGTTTGTCGGTCGGTATCGAACACCCGGACGACATCATCGCCGATATCGCCCAGGCCCTGGACGCGGCGTAATTCCTATTACTTGCGTTTGCAGGTGTAGGGCCAGACGATTTTGCTGCCCGCTGGATGCACCTTGCCGTCCTCGAACATGATCGAGATGGGAACCTTTTTCTCGGGCCCTGGCAGCGCCTTCATGGCGGGCGAATCGAAGGGCGGCTTTTTCCGGTAGAGGGCGTTGGGGTCCATCCAGCGGCCCTTGACCGGAATGATCTTGTTTCCGCGCACCACGAATTTGGGGCTGGCGCTGAACCAGACGGCGAAATGGATGGCCGGGCGGCGTGCGCGTTTGCGCCGCCGCGCTCTTGACGGCCGGCGCCCGGAATTGCCGGTCGGGCCGAGCACCTCGCCGATGCCTACGCGCTGGCCAACCTGGTGTTTCGGCATGGCGTCGAAATGGGCGTATTGGGAATAGATCCAAAGCGGGATGCCGGTGTCCTCCGGGCTGTGGCGGAGGATAATTTCGATGCCGCGATAGCTATCCGGGTCACCGGTTTTGCTGACCACGGTGCCAGCCGCCGCGGCGATCATCGGGGTTCCAAAAGGTGCCGGCATGTCGATGCCGCCGTGGTAATTTTCCCGGTTCCGCTTGTAGGTGTAGTCGATCGCCCATTGCTCGTCGATATCGCGGCACTGGGCGCCCGCCGGGAATAGGGGCCTGAGCCCGGTTTCGAACATTCCGAGCTTGATCGCCAGCTTGATATCGCAACGCCGCCCGCGTCCGATACCGCACAAGGTTTCCGCATCGAGCGCGTCGGTTGACACCTGGCCGTCCAGCAGGCGCGCGGATTTTGCCGGGGCGGCTTTCGGGCTTGGTTTCGACGCCTTCGAAGGGGTTGGCGCGCCGGCCTTATTCGCGCCTTCGCCGAAGCGCGCGCGCAACTCGCCGATGCTCAGATAGCCGTCCCCATCGGTATCGATTTTTTGGAACAGCCTTGGCCGCTTCTGCCATTCATCCCGGCTGATGCGGCCGTCGCCGTCGCGGTCGTTTTTCTTGATCGACCGCGACGCCCGGTCCTGGGCCTCGGCAAGGCTAGGCGCGCCGAGGATGACGAGACCCGCCAAAGCCGCGAATATAGCGGTACGGATGAATTTCATGTTCCAATCCCCGCCCGATTTTCGCGGGGCGCCTATTCCGCTGCCTGTTTCTCCGCCGGCTTCGGCATGTTCTTGGGCGAATTTTCCGGCTTCAGGGCCTCGGCGCCTTTTTTCATCGCTTTGCGGCGGTCGTTCGGGAAGGGGTCCTTGGAATCGCCCGGCGGGTTGTCTTCGGCCGTATAAATTGCGGTGGTCAGGTCCTTCGGCCATTTCTTCTTGGTATCGATATCGCGCTCGTTGGATTTGGCCAGTACCAGCTTGCCGTCCCGGTATTCAAGATCGAGCCACCATTTCTGCCCCGGCACCCGTTTGCCGTTGCCCAGCCAATCGTCCAGCTTGACGGCGATCGGGATCATCAGGGGTTTCAGCCACATGGCGTTGATGCCGAGCCAGCTGGCGACGCGCTGCAAGAGCGGGCCGTCGGGGGTCACCACCTTGTTGAGGGGGCAGGTTTTCATGCAGCGCCCGCAGGCCGAGCCCTTGGGGTTGGTAATCCTGTATTTGGCGCAGTTCTCCACGTCCGGCTTCCAAATCTCGTAGCCGTTGAACATGATCTTGTCGCCAAACGGGATGGCGTTGCAGGGGCACTCGCGTGCGCATTTCCAGCAGTTTTCGCAAAATTGCTGCAACCCGAAATCGATCGGCTTGTCGCAACTCATCGGCAGGTTGGTGGTGACCACGTTGGTTTTCATGCGCGGCCCCAGGAATGGATTGAGCACCAATTCGCCGATGCGCGACAATTCGCCGAGCCCGGCCAAGAGCATCAAGGGAATTTGCAGGACCTGGCCCTTGGGCGCGGAATGGCAGCGGGCGCCATACCCCAACTGACGGATATAGTTGGCGATCACGTTGCCGACTTCCTGGCCGCGCAAATAGGCGCGGTAGCTTTGCGTGCCCGAGATCCAGTCGTCGCCCGACGCGCCTTCCATGGTCTGGTAGCCCTGATCGATAATCATGACGATGGCGTATTTGTGGTCGGGGACCACCTCGTTGCCCTCGCCGTCGTGGGAATACCAGGCGTAGTCGGGAATCTCGCAGATGCCGACCATGTCGATATCCATGAAATAAGCCAGCGACTTGATGTGCTTCATCATTTCTTCGGGATCGTCGGTGCCGGGGGCGACTTCGTCGGCCACCGGGCCGTCCTGAAGCGGGATATTGGCCGCCAGGGATGCGCCGATGGCGCGGCCCAAGGGGCTTTTAGCCATGAAGCGCGCGCGTTCTTTTTTTGCGTGCTCACCGAGATCGCCGAAACTGGGGCGGGTAAAAAAGGCGCCGCGCAGGGGCACGCGCGGCACCCTTTCGGTATCGATCCTGGTGGTCGGCTGGTCGACCCGTTTGACCTGCTCCATCGGGTATTTGCCCATATGGGGCGGGCGGAATTTATATTTGAACAGGCTCATGCCATCCTCCTCAACGCAAAAGCTTTCCAGTTACCGGGCAGTTTGCGCCGCCGGGACCGCTATTTTCAACCACACAATTATTGATGAATTCGCAGAAGCGATGGTCCGCCGCCGCAGCGCCGCATTCCGGGGCCTTGCCGGCAAGATGCGGTGAAACCTTTTCCCAAACTTCGGCCGCGATGATAAAACGCTTCAGGTCCATCCAAAATTCCCCTTGAAAAAGAATCTCGAATCGCTTTTCGGTAGCTTTGCGAATCCCCGAATTGTCGACAGGCACGAGCAGGGTCTTTATGAATTTGAAGTTCATCCGGGAAATGTCGGTAAAAACAGAAAACGTGGGGGAATAACGATGGCTTTGGAACTCAACCTGCAGGGAAAAACCGCCGTCATTACCGGGGCCTCGGAGGGTATTGGCAGGGCTATCGCCTATCAGTTTGCCAAAGAAGGTATCAATCTCCGTCTGTCTGCGAGGCGCCGCGACAAGCTCGAGGAGGTTAAGGAGAATTGCCGAAAAAATTACGGCGTCGATGTAGAGGTTTACCCTCTGGACCTTGGCAAGAGCGCCGGCCAGATGGAGCTGTTCCGCCAGACCAGGGACGTCGATATTTTGGTTAACAACGCCGGGGCCATACCGAAAGGGAAAATCCACGAGATCGATGAGGCGCAGTGGCGTCAGGTGTGGGATTTGAAAGTGTTCGGCTACATAAATTTATGCCGGGAATATTACGGCTTCATGAAAGACCGGGGCGATGGCGTTATCATCAATATCATCGGCAACGGTGGCGAAAAGCCGGTATCCGACTACATCGCCGGCAGCACCGGCAACGCGGCCCTAATGGCCTTTACCCGGGCCCTGGGCGGCGACAGCCCCAATGACGGCATCCGTGTCGTCGGCCTCAACCCGGGTCCGGTGTCAACGGAGAAACTGGTCTCGATGATGAAAAAAGCAGCTCTGGATAAATGGGGCGACGAAGGTCGCTACCGGGAATTCTACCAGCCCTTCGCCTTTGACCGCGTCGCCACGCCCGAGGAAATAGCTGCCATGGCCGTGTTCCTGGCCTCGCCTCTATCGGCCTACACAAGCGGCACCATCGTTACCGTCGACGGCGGCATGGTGAACAAGGGGCCGCTGTTTTAGGCGGATGTCTAATCATATGTTTTGCCGCTCATCCATGCCGAGGCGGCGGATTCTGCCTAGGGCAATTCGAATTCCGGATTGTAGATCAGGCCGATGACGTTGCCCCATGGGTCCTTGACCGAGGCGACCATGATCTCGCCGCCGACATTGGCCGGTTCGGTATCGGCGCTTGCCCCCAATTCGATAAACCGCGCCACCGCCTGATCGATGTCTTCGACCCCCCAGTAGCTTAGGACATTGGCGGTTTTGCTGTCGGCCGCAATATCTTCCTGCATCAAGCCCAGCTCATAGCCGGCGACGTTGAAGCCGACATAGAAGGGCTCGTCGAAATAGGGCGCCAGATCGAATGCTTCGGCGTACCATTGCTTGGCTTTTTCGAGGTCGGCAACTTTGTAGATGGTGGTACGAAGGCCGAGAATCGGTGCCGGCATGGTGCTTCTCCCCTGTTGGCTGAATCAAAGTTAATTCGCGGCTGAAGATTTTCCTACTGAAGTCCAAAAAACTCGACCATGAACTCGATCTGCCCGGCGGTCATGGCGTTGCCGTCGATGGTTTCCAGGCCGAGCGCCCCGGCGGCGGCGATCAATTCGGTTTGCAGCGGTTCGGTAATCGCGTCGGCGACGATCGCCGTCTTGGCCAGCGAGGCAAGCGCTGCACCGGAAAACACGCAACCCGGTTGATGCCGCATACCGACCGGCGACGCATTTATAACCATCTCGAAACCCGAGAAATCGGCGGGCATCCCGTACACAATCTCGGTCGCGAAGCCCTGCAAGCAGGCTGCAAGCGCGGTCAGTCTCGCGGTTTCGGGTTCGATGACGTCGAGCCGGGCGCCGCCGCGTTCGGCAAACGCATGTGCGATGGCCGTTCCGGCGGCCCCGGCGCCGGCCAAAACGATATTCTTGCCCGCCGGATCGAACCCGGTTGCCATGGCGTTGTTCCAAAAACCGACGCCGTCGACCATGTCGCCCGCCAGCGAACCATCGGGGTTGCGGCGGACAAGGTTCACCAATTCGAGCGCCCGCGCGCGTGTCGTCCAGGAATCGACCAGGTGGAACGCCGGCGCTTTGTGCGGAATCGTCAATATCAAGCCGGCGCAGTTTCCGGAACCGCGGATCGTATCGACGAAAGCCGGCAAGTGCTCCGGCTGAACCTCGAGCGGCGCGGCAATGCAGTTCATATTCGACTTGGCGAAATATTCATTGAGCAGGACCGGCGATCGCACCTGGGCGATTGGCGTCCCGATGATGAAGACAACGCGCATGGCATTCATCGCGGTTTCATTTCCCGGTTGGTAAGCTACAATAATACTGGTATGGGAACAAAGTAGCAACAGCTAAGCCCATTGATCGCCCGGGCCGGCGGGATAATGCTTGGGTCCGAATAACCGATAGGGGGAGGCTGGCATGAACGACGCCGCGCCAGAACATGGAACAGGCGGAATGGGACTATGTCTGCGGCGGCGCCGAGACCGAAACCAGCATCCGGCGCAACCGCCAGGCCCAGGGCCAAGATCATCATCGACGGCGGCTTTACCCGCGGCACCGATATCCTGAAGGCCATGTGCCTGGGCGCCGACGCGGTCGGCATCGGCCGGTCGACCGCTACGAATAAGCGGGCCGGACTTCCGGCGGGTGGGTGATGGGTGTTATAGTAAATCGCCGAATCGATGCCGGAGACCCAAATGGACAAAAAGCGCGTCAACAAGCTGGAAAAGAACCTGATCGCCGAGCGCGGAGAACTGGTGCGCCTGGCCGAGGCAACCGAGGACGACCGCAAGCCGGTCGAGCTGGATCAGGCGCAGCAGGGGCGGCTGTCGCGGCTGGATGCGATCCAGGTGCAGGAAATGGCGCTGGAGCAGGAACGCCGGCGCGAGATCGAAATCGCGCGCATCGATGCGGCCCTGAAACGCATCGGCGAAGACGAATACGGCTATTGCGTAAGCTGCGGCGAGGAGATCGCGCCGGAACGGCTGGACAACAACCCGGCGGTGCCGACCTGCATCGAATGCGCCAGTAAGTAATTCCGATCAATCGGATCAAGCTTTAATCGGAAGAATCAGCGCCGCTAACCCCGCCGGCCGGCGACCAGGCGCACATGACGCGGCGCGGCGCGCCACATGGCGAAGATCGAAATCGCGCACATGGCGATGGCGACGATGAATGCCTGGCCGTAGCCGCCCTGGATATCGAACAGGAAGCCGGTGGCCCAGGGGCCGAAGGCGGCGCCGAAGCCGCTGCCAATGCCGAGAACGCCAAAGATGACGCCGTAGTTGCGCCCCGCGAACAGCTCGGCCGGGACCGAGGCATAGACCGATGCCAGGCCGTATCCGAGGAACCCTTGGCTGCCCACCATCACATACATGAGCCAGAGCGACGGCCATTGGCCGAGGACCATCAGGCAGACATAGGTCAAAAGGAAACCGGAGAGGGCGAGGCTCCAGGCCCATTCACGCCCGATGCGGTCGGAAAGGTGGCCGATGCCGATCTGCCCGCCGATCCCGGTCAGTCCGACAAGGCCGAGGGCGAAGGCCGCCGCCTCCGCCGAGATGCCGACATCGATCAGATATTTGGTCTGGTGCACCTGCACCGCGTACCAGGCGTGAAGCCCGGTGAAAAAAGCCAGCATCAGCCACCAGAAGCGCGCCGTCCGTATGGCCAGCCGCAGGGTCCAAACGGTCTCGGTCCAGGCCTTATCGACGATGCCGTCTCTTTTCGGCGCCTTGGCCGCCGCGCCATCACTTTCGCCTTCGGCCGGTCCGCCATCGGGACTGAGGCCCAGATCCGCCGGCCGGTGGCGCTGGAAGAAAAAATTGAGGGGCACCAGGACGGCGATCAGGACGGTGGCGGTGATCCAAAGGCTTTGCCGCCAGCCAATCGTGTCGATGGCGAACTGCATCCACGGAAACATGATGATCGAGCCGACGCCGACGCCTGAAAAGGCCAAGCCGACGGCCAGGCCCCGGCGCCGGTCGAACCAATGGGGCAGGAACATGGTATGGCCCATATAGCTCATGAAGATGGTGCCGCCGACGACCATCACCCCGAGGGTCATAAAGAAATGCCAGGGCAGGCTGGCGAAGGTGGCCGCCATCAGCCCGCAGCCGGTCAGGATGGCTCCGATCGGGATCAGGATTCTCGGCCCATGGCGGTCCATCATGCGGCCGATCAGCGGTGTCGCCAGGGTCGAGACGATAAAGCCGACGGAAAAGGTGGCGGCGATGGTGCCCCGGTTCCAGCCGAATTCGTCCAGGATCGGCGGGAACAGAAGCGAAAAGGCGGTGCGCGTGTTGACACCGATGCCCATCGTGACGAAGGCAATCGCCACCACCACCCAACCATAGAAAAAAGGCAACCGGCTGGCGGCGCCCCTGGCTTCGCTCACCCTTTCATCCGCCCCTCATCCTTGAAGACGAGTTGACCGTGGCGTGCAGGTTGCGGGCGAAGTCGTTGACCGTTCTGATATCGTTGTGGAAGGCGTTGCGGGCGAACTCCTTGACCGCCAGGACCGCCGGCATCGGCGCCTTCTTCAAGGCCGCGATCAGCTTGTCGACCTCGCCGTCCAGATCGGCGAGGGTTGCGATCTTGCTGACCAGGCCGTAGGCGAGGGCGGTGCCGGCGTCTATTTCCTCGGTCGAATAGGTCATGAACACGGCGGCTTTCCGGTGCAGCCGGTCGACCAGCGACGACATCGCCATGGTCGGCATGATGTTGTGGCCCATTTCCGGCAGCGAGAAGCGGGCGTTGTCGGCGGCGATGGTCATGTCGCAGACGGCGGCCAGGGCGCAGCCGAAGCCGAGGGCGCGGCCGCGCACGACGCTGACGATGGGAATCTTCGCGTCGCGAAAAGCGCCGTAAGCGTTGAACACCACCTCGTTATTGTCACGGAGATCGAGGGCTTCGGGCGGGCCGCCGCCGCCGCGCCGGCCCATCTGCGAGCGGCCCAGGCAGAAATCGTCGCCGGCGCCGGTAAAGATGATGGCGCGCGAATCTTCGGCCAGTTCGCGCAAGGTTTCGGTCAACTGGACGGCGAGCGGATCACTAACCCGGTTGCCGTCATCGGCCATGTTCAAGGTGACCTTGGCGATATCGTCATCGCGTTCGATTAATACATCATCGGCCATTGGGGCTCCTCCGTGTTTGAATTGGGTTGTTGTTTATCATCGCGCCAGGACAAAGTCCCGCAGCCAGCTCCCTTGAGCGATAAGACGCGCATCCTGATAATGAAAGCCCAGCATCTGCACGCCGAGCGGCAATCCTTCGGCGGCGAGCAGGGGCAAGCTCAGGGCCGGCGCGCCGATAATCGAACTGGGATCGAGGAAAGACACATCGCCGGTCGGCATGCCGGGGGTTGCCGGGCCGGACGCGGTCAGGGTGATGCACGCAATCCCCTTGGCCTCGCCCTTGGCAGCCAGCCCGGCGTAGGCGTCCCGCATGGCGCTTGCGCGCTGGCGCGCCGCGGCGTAATCGTCCGCCGTCATGTTCTCCATAATCTCTTTGCGGGCGTGGACATCTTCGCTCAACAACTCCGGGCCACGGTCCAGATAGGCGAGCACCGGAAAGCGGGATTCCCAATCGCGGATGGTGTCCGATATCTCCACTATGTCGTCGAACATGGTTTCGAGCGCGTCCACATCCTTGTCGCTGTCGCGGTCGATGATCTCGATGCCCTCGTCCTTCAAATCTTCGAGCAAGCCTTCCAGCAGGGCGCGTACGTCATCGGGGGTGTTCTTCCAGCCCGGCGTTTCCAGGCGGATCAATCGCGCCGGTTTTTCCGGCGCCGGCATTTCGGTCTTGCCGGGCAGGCTTTCGTGGGTCGCCTCGCCGCCGGCGTTGCGCGAAATGTAGTGCAGCGACAGCCAGGCGTCCTCAAGGCTTGCCGCCAGGGTGCCCAGATGGTTGACCCCACGGCTGATCGGGTTGATGCCCTCGAGGTTGATGCAGCCGAAACTGGGTTTGATGGCGGTGATGCCGCAATAGGCGCCAGGCCGAAGGACCGAGCCGCGCACTTGCGTTCCGAGCCCCATCGGGAACATGCCGGATGCGACGCCGGCGGCGGAGCCGCTCGACGAGCCGCCGGGAGTGCGCTCCAAATCCCAGGGATTGCGGGTCGGGCCGGGCCACCGGGCGGCAAATTCGGTAGTCACGGTTTTTCCGATGATGACCGCGCCGGCGCGCCTCAACCAGAAGACACAGGCCGCGTCCCATTGCGGCTGGTATCCGGCGAACAGCTTGCTGCCATGTTCGGTCGGCAGGTCCTCGGTTTCGATGATGTCCTTGACGCCGACCGGCATGCCGTCGATCGGCGAAGCCGGGCGGCCTTGCTTGTAGCGCCGGCCGGCGGCATCGGCGGCGGCGCGGGCGCTGTCCAAATTCAAATTGACGAAGGCCATGACCTGAGCCTCGCGCGCATCGATGGCTTCGATGCAGCGTTCCAGATAATCCCTAGGCGTATCGCCGCCGTCCAGGAAGGCCGGGATCAGCGGCGTGAACGGTGCGAACGGTGCCGTCTTGGGATCATAGGCCGCCATGCCCTCGGCCCGCTTAACATTGGCGTTCATTGGTTCCTCCCCAGGCCTATTCCTGCCGGCCTGTTCCAATACTTGCGCCAAATCGGGCGTTCGTCCACGAAGAATTATGAAACGGAGCCGCGTTTTGCCAAAAAATGAAATCGCCAGGCCAGCAGCGCCATCAAAACCAGGCTGGCGATCAAGATGGCTTCCAGGATTCCCTGTGGGCCGCGGCCGGCTTTCAACGCCAGGAACCAGGACAGGGGAATCATCACCATCAAGTAGGATATGGAATGGGTGAGCACCGGCACCAACGCGTCGCCGCGCCCGCGCAGGGCATGCGACAGGACGACCTGGCCGCCGTCGAACAGGAGCACAATGCCGATGAAAGCAATCAGCGGCGCGGCGGCGGCAATGAGGGCGGCTTCCACGGCGAAGCCTTCGGCGATCGATGGCGCGAGCGCGAAGACGAGCCCGCCAAGCGCCAGCATGGCCACCGAATTGACGCCGAGGCCGAGCCAGCCGGCGCGCGCCATGCCGGGCACATCCCTGGCGCCCCAGGCGTGGCCGACCAGAACCGCGGTGGCGCTGCCGATGCCGAGCGCCACCATGAACATCATGCCGAGCATCTGAAAGGCGATCGAATAGGCGGCCAGCGCAATGGTGCCCAACAGCCCGGCGATCAGCGTTTGCAGGCTGAAGGCCATCGATTCGACGGCTTGGCTGGCGCCGGCGCTGTAGCCGATACGCCGCTGCTCCCGCCACGCCCGCCAGCCACCGCCGGCGCGGCTGCGGACGCCGAGCCGTTCGTGGTCATGCAGGTTCCAGATATAGAGTATCAGGGCGGCGGCCAGGCCGGCGCGCACCGAAGTTGAGGCCCAGGCCGATCCGACCGCGCCCAGGCTGGGAAAGCCGAGGTTGCCGTAGATCCACATCCAATTGAGGAAGATGTTCAACAGGTTCGCCGCGATCATCAGGAACATCGGCACCGTCGGGCGTTTCAGGGCTTCCATAAAATAAGCGCAGGATATGTAGATGATCATGAAGGGCAGGCCGAGGGCCAAAACCCGCACAACCCGTCCGCCTTCGCGGCTAAGCTCCGCATTCTGCCCCGATAATTCCAACGCCCATTCGCCGGCAAGCGCCAGGCACAGGCAGACGGTGCCGAGGCCGGCGGCATAGACAAGGCCGCGCCGCCAGGCCGCGCCGCAATCGGCAAACCTGCCGGCGCCGTTGGCGCGCGCGGTTGCCACCAGGGTGCCGAGGCAAAGCCCGATGGCGGTGACGAACAGCGGAATGGTCACGGCGATGGCGATGCTCTGATAGGCAAGCTCGCGGGCGGCGAAACGGCCGAGCATCACCGTATCGGCCAGCGCCATGGTCAGCATGCCGAGGCGCGAGCCGATCACCGGCAAGGCGAGGCGCAGCAAATCCTTGATTTGCCTACCTAATTTCGGCGCTGCCGGCGGCGGCGGGGCGGCCGTTTCGTCAATCATGATTATTTTCCGAGGCGAAGACTTCAGATGAAACGCGGGAAGCATTCCGCCGAACTCATAGGGCCGAACTCATAGGGCCGAACTCATAGGGGGTGGGAAGACAATGATCCAGCTTTATCAGAGCATGCGGTTGGTCTGTTCCGGCAAGGCGCGGTCCAATTACCGGGGCGTACTAAATCCAGCGGCGGACGCGCGATTTGTATTCCGTGTAGGCGTTACCGAAACGCCGTTCCAGATATTCTTCCTCGCGCCCGATGACGCCATGGCGCATGACCGGATACCAGATCACCAGCGTCGCCACGATCCACAAGGTATCGGCGGCGACGGCGGCGCCGATGAGGCTCAGGAACATGGCGCAATAGATGGGATTGCGGCTGAAGGCGAAGGGGCCGCTATCGACCAGCGCCGAGGACGGCGTATGGGTATCGACATCGCCGCGAAAATTCTTGAACTGGCGGAATGCCCAGATGGCGAGTACAAGGCCGGCCGCGAAGAGCAAGGCGCCGATCCAGATGTTGGGCCAGCGGTTGGGCACAAAAGACAACGGAACCAGCCAGTCGAGGCCATAGCCGGCGGCGACCAGAGCGAACCACAGGGAAGGCGGACGGACCACCACATCGGCCCGGTCTTCGGCCGCTTCCTGGTTTATAACCTTGGCATCGGACATTGGTGATTTCCTTAATGACAAGTATATTGTCAATACTATATGACAATATACTTGTCAATATCCATGAATCACGTTATTGCTGATCCAGGATTCGGGAAACAATGGACGAAAAAGCCAGATTTACCCACGAAGGCGCCGCCGCCATGACCGTGATGTTGGAGGTCATGGGCTTTTATTTCCGCCTGCGCGCCGCCGGCAAACAGTCGGGCCTGGTGACGCCCGGCGGCAGCGGCATTTGGGGTTTCCTGCATTCCCTGGCCGTCGATGGTCCGCAAACGGTGCCCGGGCTGGCGCGCGCCCGGCCGGTATCGCGCCAGCATATCCAAAAAATCGCCAACGACGCCGAAGCCAACGGTTTGATTGCCTTCATCGACAATCCGGCGCACAAAAAATCGAAGCTGGTGAGCCTCACCGATGCGGGGCGCGCCCTGCACCGGCAGATGACCGGCCGCTTCGCCGAGATCGCCGGAGAACTGGCGCAAGGCATGAACACCCACGATCTGGAAGTGACCGCCAGGGTGCTCAACGAACTCCGCGCCCGCCTCGCCGGCGGCCCCTTGCAACTCGGCGGATTGTCACCCCCGACGGATGGCGGCGAGGGCTGATCCCGGCGGTGGCGGCGACCGCGATCTTGTGGGAGATGGTAGATATGGCACCAAAGGCGGATGCGGGCGCCTATTCGGAAAACCTGTGATTTTGTACAGCCTTGAATGTCCGCTTTGGCCCCGAAAGCGGACGTTCCGGCGGTTTGTACAGCCTTGAATGACCGCTTCGGACCCGGAGCCGACATTGGCCAAAATCTTCCTGAACGTTCGCCATCGCCCAATATATTCCAAAATACTTGGCCCCAACACGTTCCAGGAGAGCGACACCCACCTCAAAGTTTCAACATCGGTGGGACATCCGGATTTAAGAAACTAGCGCGAACCGTATATCGCTAAGCGCTAGAATAGGAAATCCGAATTATTGAGATCGGCCTCTGTTATGCCGGTGAGTGTCAGAGTTGAGCCGGTGCCGAGGTCGATGACTGTATTGCCACTACCGTCATCGGTCGCGGCTGACTGAAGCTGTCCGAAATTGCCGATTGCCGAGACAGCGCTCAAGTCTATGATGTCCGATCCGATGGTAAAGTCGGTTATCGTGCCGGAGCCGCTGGCATCATAAATCACGAACGTATCGTTTCCCGCGTCGCCGGTGAGCGTATCGGTGCCGCCGCCGCCATCGTCGATGGTGTCGTTGCCGGCGCCGCCGATCAGCACATTGTCTCCGGTACTGCCGGTCAACTGATCATCGTAGTCCGATCCGGTGGCGTTCTCGATGCTGTCAAGCGTATCCGAGCCGCCCGAACCATCGGTCGCCGTCTGGTTTTCAAGATCGACGACAACCGCCGCCCCATCGCTCGAATAATCAACCGTGTCGGTGCCGGTGCCGCCGTTGATGGCGTCGTCGCCGGTGCCGCCGATAAGGGTGTCGTCGCCGGCGTCGCCATTGATCGTGTCGTCGCCGGCGTCGCCATAGATCGTGTCGTTGTCGGCGCCGCCGTTAAGGGTGTCAGCACCCGGGGCGCCGTTGATGGTGTCGTTGCCGTCGCCGCCGTTGATGGTATTGTTAGCCGCGGTGCCGGTTATCACATCGTCGCCGCTGGTGCCTTCAATGGTTGAGCCGGCACTGTATACGGTGGTGTCGTTACCGAAAGAGGCACCGCCGACCCCTTGTAAAAGTTCGAGGTACTGGGCAGGGATACTTATGGTGCCGAAATCGAGCGAGCCGAGCCGGGTATCGTTGAATGATAATCGCACATTGACGCCGCTGTCATTGAACAGGACGCCCGGTGCAACAACCGAATTTACCCGCCCACTGCCGTCGGTATCGTAGCCGCTGATAGAGCCGTTCTCGTAAAAATGTATATCGAACGTCACCGCCCCGCTGCGGCTGAGGCTCTCGGCCGCGATATTGACGCGCACAATGTCGGCGCGCACTTTTTCAAACTCGGCGGTCAAATTGTTCAAGCCCCTATACCCCAGATAGATTACAAATTTGGTGATGCTTTTGGCTGATTCTGCTATAAGAATCAATGACATATACACATCAAAGCAGACGCACCTCACG
>NZAK01000083.1 GCA_002687515.1 Rhodospirillaceae bacterium | reverse complement strand
TGAACGGGATTTTTTATCCCGGAAGCTCGGTCGCTGAACCGGGCTGAGCGCAAGGCGATGATCGAGCGCGAGCATTGCGATCTGTCGATTGCCCGGGCCGACCGACTCCCACTCATCGACGCATATCGGCTTGCGGGGTTTGGGATGGACGTACCAGCGCAGGCCGAATGCCCAGTCCTTGTTTTCGATCGCCGAAAGAAGGCTGCCGAGGTGATCGGGGTCCCACCAATTGTCATCATCGAGATAGGCGACGTAGGGGCTGTTGGCGTGGTAGCTCAAAACCGTTCGCAGGGTGCCGCCATCCCGTGCCGGATGCAGGCCGCCATGGCGTACCGAGGTTGAATATCCCGGATCGACAATGGTGAGGATGTGCCGGTCGGGAAGTTTGTTTTTGAGCTGATGGAGAATGTCCGTTGCCTCACCCGGCTTATCAACACCGATCAATATGTGGATGGTTCCGTCCAACGACTGCTCATAAACAGATTCGACCGCCTGGATTAGGGATGCCCTGAGCGTCGTCGGCACGACGACCGCCGTCTTGGCCGGGTTCTGCGGATCGGCCTTCTTTCCCGAAATCGTACTAGTAATGGAATGCTGCATCGCAGAAATCATAGTTGATTGGGACGCCGCCGATAAGTCGCTCTTTCATATCCCTGATAAAATACTGCCTCAACTGATCGTGCCGTACCTGGTCTTAAATGTCCGCTTGTGGCTAAAAGCGGACGTTCCGGGCTCACCTAATTGAGGTCCGCTTTGCCCCCAAAAGCGGACGTTGACCTATACAGAAACCCACCCTTTTCTGAATACCCGATAATAGGGAATCCGAACCGCAGAAATCTACCGATTTTCGAAACAGCGTTTGAAGGGGTTTTCGGTATGGGCAGTTTATCATGCGTTTCGATTGAAATAGAACCGACTGCTTCGTTTGTGGCATGCGTCCACGCCGCCTTGCGACAGGATCAAGGGCGCACGCCGGTCTTACCCGTTCGTTGGGCGCGGGCTGGCCGAGCATACTCCGCCGAAGCTGCCGCTTCGGCTGCGCAGGCCGGGCCCAGCCAACCCCAGCCCGCGCGGACATAGGGGCACCCATTTCCCCCCCCTCACGCGTTGTAATCCAGCCCCCAGTCCCGGTATCGCTCCGGATCATCGCCCCATTTTTCGCGCACCTTGACGAACAAAAAGAGATGCACGCGGCGGCCCAATAGTTCCTCCAGCTCGATCCGCGCCTCGGCGCCGATGGATTTGATGCGGTTGCCTTTTTTGCCGAGGACGATGGCTTTTTGGGTGGCGCGCTGGACGTAGATCACCTGTTCGACGCGGGCGCTGCCGTCGTCCTGTTCGGTCCAGGCCTCGGTCTCGACGGTGGCCGCGTAGGGCAATTCCTGGCGCAGTTGCAGGTACAGCTTTTCGCGGGTGATTTCGGCGGCCAACAGGCGTTCGGGCATGTCGGAGATCTGGTCTTCGGGGAACATCCAGGGGCCTTCCGGGGCGGTTGCCGCCAGATGCGCGAGAAGGTCGTCGACGCCGTCGCCGCGCTCGGCGGAGATCATGAAGGTGTCGTCGAACACTTTGGTTTTGTCCTGGCCAGTCTCATTCAATTCGCCGGCTAGTTCCAGCAGCGCCGTTTTTTTTACCAGGTCCACCTTGTTGAGGACCAGATCGGCCCGTTTCCCTTGTTCGCACAAGCGTTTGATGATGGCGCGGGTGTCTTTGTCAATGCCCTTCGCGCTATCTACTAGTAGACAAATGCGGTCGGCATCGGCGGCGCCGGTCCAGGCGGCGGCGACCATCGCCCGGTCGAGCCGGCGGCGCGGCTCGAAGACGCCGGGAGTGTCGATGAAGACGATCTGCGCAGGCCCGGCGATGCAGATGCCGAGGACCCGGGCGCGGGTCGTCTGCACCTTGGGCGAAACGATCGACACCTTGGTCCCGACCAGACGGTTGATCAGGGTCGATTTGCCGACATTGGGGGCGCCGAGGACGGCGACGAAGGCGAAGCCCGGCGCCGCCGGTGCCGGATTTTCGTCACTCATTGCCCTGTTCCAATTTCGCGAGCAGGGCTTCGGCGGCGCGCTGTTCGGCGGCGCGCTTCGAGGCGCCCTCGCCGACCACGGTTGGATAGCCCGAGACATCGGCTTCGATGGTGAATTTGGGCGCGTGCGCCGGCCCCTCGCGGCCGGTTTCCCGGTAGCGGGGCAAGTCGAGGCCGCGTGCCTGCGCCCATTCCTGCAAGGCGGTCTTGGCGTCGACCGGCGGTTCCGGCGCCGCCTCGATCATCTCCGCCCATTGGCCGCGGATGAAAGCCGCCGCCGCCCCTAGGCCGCCGTCCAGATAGATGGCGGCGATCACCGCTTCGCAGGCATCGGCCAGCAGGCTCGGGTTCCGGCGTCCGCCGGCGTCGTCCTCGCCCTTGGACATCGCGATAAAGTTGCCAAGGCCGAGGTGCCGCGCGGCGCGGGCCAGGGCCTCGCGGCGCACCAGATCGGTGTGGCGGCGGGCGATCTCGCCCTCGGCCTCGTCCGGATAGCGTTCTAAAAGCCACTCGGAGACGATCAGGCCCAAGACCCGGTCGCCGAGGAATTCCAGGCGCTGGTTGGACGGCAGGGCGCCGTTTTGCACCTCGGTGTCGCTGGGATGGCGCAGCGCCTCGGCCAGGCGGCCGGCATCGGCAAAGCGGTGGCCGAGGCGCTGTTCGAGGCTCTTGAGATCGCCGGTTTCGGCGGAATTGTCTTGGTCGGAATTGGCGTCGTGGATTTTTGGCATGGCTCAGGTAACGCCCTGGAAAAAGCGCGTGAAACGCATGGCCACCGGCCATTTCCAGAACTGCCACCAGCGCGCCGCGCCGTTGGTCGAATAGAACAGGACCTCGGCCCGGCCGACCAGGTTTTGCTTCGGGATGAAGCCGACTTCGGTACGCACGCGGCTGTCCTGGGAATTGTCGCGGTTGTCGCCCATCGCGAAATAATGGCCCTCGGGCACGATATAAAGATCGGTGTTATCGAGCGGCCCGTTGTCGGTCATTTCCAGAATCTCGTGCTTGCGCCCGCCGGGCAGGGTTTCCTCGTAGCGGGTTATCGGCTGGACGCGTCCGTATTCGTTGGTTTCGACGAAATCGGCGATGCGCCGGCGCTCGACCGGCCTGCCGTTGATGTGCAGGATGCCGCGGCGCACCCGGATGCGGTCGCCGGGCAGGCCGATGATGCGCTTGATGTAATCGGTCTTGTTGTCGCTGGGCAGCTTGAAGACGGCGACATCGCCGCGTTCGGGTTCGGTGAACATGACGCGCCCCGGGATCAGCGGCAGGCCGAGCGGCAGCGAATAGCGCGAATAGCCGTAGGAGTATTTGGAAACGAACAGGTAGTCGCCGACCAGCAGGGTCGGGATCATCGAACCGGACGGGATATTGAAGGGCTCGTAGCCGACGGTCCGCACCACCAGCGCGATCAACACCGCGTAAACCACCGTTTTGATCGTATCCTTGAGGCCGCTTGTCTTCTTATTTTGCATGAATATTTGCTGCTAGTCCGTTGTCTTTAAGAGGTTAATCGGATTTGGAGGCGCCGGCTTGGCCGGGCCGGGATGAAGCCAGCGCCGGGCCATCGTGTATCGCCGGTTTCAAGCTCCGTCAAGCGCATCGATGGCGGCCGCCAATTCGGCAATCTGGCTGGACCATGAAAAGCCCCGCATGAACGCCGCCGCCGCCCGCCCGCGGGCGCTGGCCTGGTCCGGCTCGGCATGAATTTCTTCCAGCCGTTCGATGACTTCATCGACGCTCGGCTCCATCCAGCCCTGGGTGCCCTGGTAGGGCGGATAGGGTTCGACCGGGCTTTGCTGGTGCAGGGGATATGAGTGGCCGGGATCGGCGATATCGAGCTGGCCGGTATTCATGGCGATGACCGAGGGCACGCCCGCCGCCAGGCTTTCCATGGCCACCAGATTGGTGCCCGGCTCGCAGCGGTTGGCGAAGATGGCGGCGTCCGCCGAAGCCAGGATGTCCGGCATTAAACGGTTGGCCGGCATCCCGAGATCGACGAAGGATTGGCGCTTGAGGCCATTATTTTCAAGCCAGGGGCCGATCTTGATGGCGCCGTCGCCGCCGATGTCGGGGGCGCCGTCGGTAAATGGCGAACGCGCGATGGTCGGCATGATGCGCGGCCATTGGTTGCCCCAGGCGAAGATCAACAGGGCGTCCGGGTGGCGGGCGTGGAATTCCCGGAAGGCGGCGATGACCACGTCCTGGGCCTTGCGGTATTCCAGCTTGCCGCCGGAAAAAACCACGAAGCGCCCGGGATAAGTATCTTTTTTCGGCTTGTCTTTGTTTTGGGCTTGGAACAGGCCCGTATCGACGCCTTGGAAAACATTGACCACATGGGTCAGGCCGCGGCCGACCAGAATATCCCGGTTCCAGGTCGAGCCGGTGACGATCAGGTCGTATTCGCCGGCCCGCGCCAGCCCTTCTTGGCTGAACTGGGTGTCCTCGAAAAAGATAACGCCGACATTGCGGCTGCCGCGCGCGATCTGCCGGTCGAGGGCGGGCTGAAAATCGTTGCGCAGGCTGTGCAAAACCGGGAAATCGAATTCCAAAACCCCGACCTTGCCGATAAGTTCCTCGAGATGTTGTTGGCGCTGGAAGGCGGGCTTGAGGGCGGCGGCGGCGGCGCCATCCAGGTCGAGCCGGTGCGGCGCCGCCAACAGCACCGGGTTACGCCCCATGCGCTGTAATTCCAGCGCCAGGTTGGTGCCGTAGACGCCCCAGCCCGAGAGGCTGCCGAGGCGCCAGCCGATGGCGATGCTGCCTTCATCGGCCATATTAGTTCTGATCTTCGGGGATCGCGGAAATGATGACGATCGCCTGCGCCAGGGGGAAATCGTCGCTGATCGAGACATCGATCTGGGCGGTCATGCCGGCCGGCACGATTTCGGCCAGCCGTTTCGCGGCGCCGCCGGTCAAGGCCATCGTCGGCTTGCCGCCGGGCAGGTTGACGACGCCGAGATCGCGCCAGAAAACGCCCTTCCTGAAGCCGGTGCCGAGGGCCTTGGAACAGGCTTCCTTGGCGGCGAAGCGCTTCGCGTAGGAGGCCGCGCGCAGCCGCCTTTTGTCCGACCTGGCGCGCTCGATATCGGTGAAGACGCGCATCGTGAAGCGCTCGCCGAAGCGTTCCAGGGTCTTTTCGACCCGGGTGATATCGATCAAATCGTTGCCGATGCCGAGGATCATGGCGCCTCTCTCTAAATCCATTTAAGCAGACTAACTGCCGGTGATTTCGGCGCGCGCCGTATCCATCAACGCGCGCATCCTGCGGATGGCGCTGTCGAGGCCGGAATATATGGCCTCGCCGATCAGGAAATGGCCGATGTTAAGTTCGACGATTTCCGGAATTTCAGCAATCGCGCCGACGGTCTCGAAACCGAGGCCGTGACCGGCGTGGCATTCGAGGCCGATGGCATCGGCATGCTTGGCGGCATTCTTGATGCGCGCCAGCTCGGCTTGCCGGGCGCTGCCTTCGGCCTCGCAATAGGCGCCGGTATGCAGTTCGACCACCGGCGCGCCCATCGACTTGGCGGCATCGAGCTGCGCCGCATCGGGCTCGATAAACAGCGACACACGGATACCACGCGTCCCCATGGCGCCGACCAAGGGCGCCAGGTGGGTTTGCCCGCCGGCCGCGTCGAGGCCGCCCTCGGTGGTCCGTTCCTGGCGCTTTTCGGGCACGATACAGGCGGCGTGCGGGCCGTGGCGAAGCGCGATTTCCAGCATTTCATCGGTGGCCGCCATTTCCAGGTTGAGCGGAATGCCGATTTCCGCCATCAGGCGTTCGATGTCCGCATCCGAGATATGGCGCCGGTCCTCGCGCAAATGGGCGGTGATGCCGTCGGCCCCGGCCTTGGCCGCCAATAGCGCGGCGCGCACCGGATCGGGATGATCGCCGCCGCGCGCGTTGCGGATGGTGGCGACATGGTCGACATTAATTCCGAGGCGCAGATATCGGGCCATTGCCCCCCTCTCCCATATTGTTTGGTCCCATATTGTTCGATTCCATATTTTTTGCTTTCCGCTTTAACTGCCGTTGCCGCCTTGCCGCGCGCCGGCGCAAGCGCGCCCGCCGGTAGGCGCTGATGCTCCAATGCCAAATCAGGTAAAAGGCCAGCCAGGCGATGATCGCCGTCGGCAGCGAGCCGAGCAGCATCGGCCCGAAGATCGGCCAGGCCGTTTCGGCCAGGTAGTTGAGGTCGAAACGCAATAACGATTTCAGCATATTCCCGAAAAAGCCGGCAAAATCCATGCTCCGGACATTGGCTTCCGGTGTTTCGTAGCCCATCCAAACGCCCAATTTGTAGATCCATATCCAGATGAACGGGAAGGTCCACGGATTGCCGACCGCGGTGCCGATCGCCGAAGCCAGGATATTGGCGCGGCAGATCCAGGAGAGCAGCGCCGCCAGCAGAAAATGAAGCCCGACAAAGGGCGTGAAGGAAATGGCGGCGCCGAAGGCAAAGCCGACCGAAATGGAATAGTCCGAGCCCGGCAGGCGCCCCATCCGGTGCAGCCAATAGACCCATGCGCGGCGCCAGCCGATGCGTGGCCAGAAAATATTTCGCAGCCAGTCGAAGGCGTTTGGTTTGTTTCTTCGGCGGAACATCCGGTTGGCCGGCTCCAAAATCTCTCAAGCGGCGCCCGCCCGGCCATCGTTCTTTGTCGGGCGGCGCCAAAAATACTGGTTTATTTATGGCCTAACCACGGGCTCTTTCAACTGAATTTATTACCGGCGATGCCCTGAGCGCGGCGATGATATTGGTCAAGTGCTTCACGTCGCGAACCTGGATATCGATCATGATGTCGAAAAATTCGGGTGTCCGGTTGGTGATTTTCAGATTGCTGATATTGCCGTCGTTCCTGGCGATCACCGTCGACAGTTCGCCGAGGCTGCCGGTTTCGTTGGTGACCACCAATTCGACCCGGCCGACATGGTAATCATCGATGGCCTCCTGGTCCCAGGAAACATCGATCCAGCGCTCGGGCATGTCGGCGAATTCCTCGAGCGTTTCGCAATCGATGGTGTGGATGGTCACCCCCCGTCCCTTGGTGACGATGCCGACGATGCGGTCGCCGGGAAGCGCGCTGCAGCAGCCGGCAAAATGCAGCGCCATGCCCGGGATCAGCCCCTTGATCGGGATGCCATCCTCGCCGTCGTTCTTTTTCGGGCGGCGCAGGTTCATCGCCTTGACCAGTTGGATTACCTTGCCATTGCGGCGGCTTTCATTGACCCCCGGATAGACCGCTTCCAGCACCTGCCGTCCGGTGATTTGCCCGGCGCCGACTTCGGCGGCCAAATCATCCGTCGAGGGAGCCGAGAATACGGCCAGCACGTGTTCGAGGGATTCCTCGTTAAACTCGTATTCCTCCTGTTTAAAGGCGCGTTCGAGGATGGCGCGGCCCAAGGCCATATATTCCTCTTTCTGGCGCAGGCGGATGAAGCGGCGGATGTGCGAGCGGGCCTTGCCGGTGACCACGAAGTTCTCCCACAAGGGCGACGGCGTTTGCGCCGCCGAGGTGATGATCTCGACCTGGTCGCCGTTTTCAAGCTCGGTGCGCAGCGGCATCGAGCGGCCGTTGATTTTGGCGCCGACACAGGTTTCGCCGATCTCGGAGTGGACGGCGTAGGCGAAATCAACCGGCGTCGCGCCGCCGGGGAGCGCGATCACCTCGCCCGCCGGGGTGAAGCAGAACACCTGATCGGTGAACATTTCCAGCTTGGTATGCTCGAGAAAATCGTCGGGTGATGCATCGTGGTCGAGGATATCCAGAAGCTCGCGCAGCCATCTGTATTCGCGGCCGTGGGTGCGGTCCAGGCCATGCTTGTATTGCCAGTGGGCGGCGACCCCCAGTTCCGCCACCTCGTGCATGTCCTGGGTGCGGATCTGAATTTCGATGCGCTGCTTGTTGGGTCCGATCACGCAGGTATGGATGGATTGATATCCGTTCGATTTGGGGGTCGAGATATAGTCCTTGAAACGGCCGGGCACGGTTGGGTAGGCGCCGTGCATGATACCCAGCGCCCGGTAGCAATCGTCGGCGTTTTCGACCAAAATGCGAAACGCGATGATATCGGCGACCTGCTCGAACGAGATGTTTTTCTTTTGCGTCTTGCGCCAGATCGAATAGGGCGATTTTTCACGGCCGATGACGGTGGCGCGCAGTTTCCGGGCGCGCATGGTTTCGGTCAGCTCTTCGATGATGACGTCGACATTGTCGCGGCCTTGGTCGCGCAGGAATTGCAGCCTGGCGATGATCGAATCGCGCGCCTCCGGGTTGAGCTCGGCAAAGGACAGGTCCTCGAGCTCGCTCTTCAATTCCTGCATGCCGATGCGTTCCGCCAGCGGCGCATAAATTTCCATGGTTTCGAGGGCGATACGCCGGCGCTTGGCCTCGTTATCGATGTATCCGAGGGTGCGCATATTGTGCAGCCGGTCGGCCAGCTTCACCAGTAAGACCCGGATATCCTCGGACATGGCGAGAACCAGTTTGCGGAAATTTTCGGCCTGGTCGGTTTGCTGCGATTGCAGTTCGATCTGGGTCAGCTTGGTGACGCCTTCGACAAGCTGCGCCACCTCTTCACCGAACTGTTCGCTGACCTCATTGGAGGTAACGTCGGTATCTTCGATGGTGTCATGCAGGAGCGCGGTGATGATCGAACTGGTATCGAGCTTGTACTCGGTCAAGATTCCCGCGACCTCCAGGGGATGCAGGAAATAGGGGTCGCCGGAGGCGCGCTTTTGATTGCCGTGCGCTTTCATGGAAAAGACATAGGCGCGGTTGAGGGCATCTTCGTCGGCGAGCCGATCGTAGGACTTTACCGTTTCGACGAGTTCGAATTGCCGAATCATAACACCAGCGCCGCCCGACATGGGCGTTCCAAATTCCCGGCCAAATTCCCGGCCAAATTCCCGGTCAGCTTAAATTAGTCCGGCAAATACGAAAAGAAAGCTAAAGAATTTTGAAAGTTAGCGCGGCGCCGGATTCCGGCGCCCGCCGGGATCGATTAAATTCGCTATTCTTCCGTCTTTTCTTCGCTGTTTTCGCCCTGCCCGGCATCGGCTTCCGCCGTATTGCCGGCCGCGTCCTGTTCGATGATGTTGTCGGTAAAGGCCGGCATTTCGCCCTTATCGCCGGTGCCGCCCAGAACCAGGTCCGATTTCATATCGGCCGGCAAATTCATAAAGTCATCGCCGGCGGTCAACAGGTCCATCTCCTCGTCGTCGGGCTCATCCGGTTCGACATGCTTTTGCAGGCCCTTGACCAAGGCTTCCTCGACTTCCTCGAGATCGATGGTTTCTTCGGCGATTTCGCGCAACGCCACCACCGGGTTTTTATCGTTGTCCCGTTCCACCGTCAGTTCCGTGCCCGAAGACAGGCTGCGCGCCCGCTGCGAGGCGATCATCACCAAATCAAATCGGTTCGAAATCTTTTTGATGCAGTCCTCAACGGTCACGCGAGCCATTGAAATCTCCTTTGTGCGGGCATGGGAGGGGCCAAGATGTCTTTAATCGGGCGCCGTTTATATATCTTGGGTGCACAAAAACGCAAGCCGATTGAGCGTCAATTTCAGGTATAAAGGCTAATTTCCTGTGAATCGCCGAGCGCCGCCAACAGATCGTCGATCGAGATACCGGTTACCGGGTGCCGCCAGTGGGGCGCGATATCGCGGAGCGGGTTCAGTACGAACAATCGCTCGGCCAGCCTCGGATGCGGAATTTCAAGTTCGGGCCCGGAAATCCGGACACCATCCCAATCGACGATATCGATATCGATGGTCCGGGCCGCGTTGCGGTCCGATGATCGCGCGCGGCCCATGATCAATTCGATTTCCTGACAGGCGCGCAACAGATCATGGGGCGAAAGATCAGACCGGCAGGCGGCGGCGCCGTTCACGTAATCCGGTTGCTCCGACGCCGGCAGCGGAGCCGTGATGTACCAGCGCGAACGCTTCAGCACGCTTATTCCAACCCTTTCCAGCTGTTCCAGCGCGGCTTCGCAGTTGTCGCGCGCGCCACCATATTCAATGGTTGGCAGGTTTGATCCAATGGCCAGGTAAATCACGGTTTGGCTCCTTCGGTGGAATCGATCTTTTTCAATTTAACACATCCGAATTGTATAAATGATAACAGTTCGCAATACCTGGACAGTAGCCGTTAATTGCTATATCGTTGACTGAGTTAACAATATTACCACAAGTTTTTAGTAATTTAGGATTGTCACGATGAATTTTTATCCCAATGAGCGTATTGCGCTATTCATAGACGGTTCGAACCTGTATGCCGCCGCCCGGGCCTTGGGTTTTGATATCGATTACAAAAAGCTTTTAAAGATTTTTTCCGAGCAGGGAAACCTGGTGCGCGCCTTTTACTATACCGCGCTGGTCGAAGATCAGGAATATTCCCCGATCCGGCCCCTGGTGGATTGGTTGGATTACAATGGTTACACGATGGTGACCAAACCGAGCAAGGAATTCACCGATACGGCGGGGCGCCGGAAAATCAAGGGCAATATGGATATCGAACTGGCCGTCGATGTGATGGAAATGTCTCCGCATATCGATCATGTGGTCATATTTTCAGGTGATGGCGATTTTCGCCGGCTGGTGGAAAACGCCCAATTTAAGGGCAAGCGGGTGACCGTGGTCAGCACCGTGAAATCCAAGCCGCCGATGATTGCCGACGAACTTCGCCGCCAAGCGGATGTTTTCTTGGAGCTGCAGGATCTTCGCGCCGAGATCGAGCGTCAGCCGGGTCAGTCGAACGATTTCCCGGTGCACCCATCGGATGACGACGACGATTTGATCGATGACGACGATAGCGATGTCATTTCGGTGCGTGGCGAGGACGACTATCGCGAAACGGCCTGATTGCTTAAAATCCCGGCATGAACTCTCCGGCTCGCGCCCCCACGCATGCCCCCGCGGATGCCCCCGGGGATGCCCCCGGGGATGCCCCCGGGGATGCCCCCGGGGATGCCCCCGGGGATGCCCCCGGGGATGCCCCCGGGGATG
>NZAK01000082.1 GCA_002687515.1 Rhodospirillaceae bacterium | reverse complement strand
GCAGGGCGCATCGCCCAGCCCCCGCTCGGCGGCTCCCTGATAGCGGTCGAGCCCGCCGCCGTTACCGCCGCCGTTGCCGCCTGTGATGCATTTGACCGTGACGTTGGAAACGCCGGCCCGCCTGGCCCGCGCCTTGATGCGGCGGAGGCGGGTTTGGTCGGTATCGCATGCGACCAGCGGGCCGCCGTCCTTCATGCTTGCGGCCAGGGCCAGGGTCTTGCCGCCGGCGCCGGCGCAATAATCGATGGTCAGCCGGTCGGCCTTGGTATCGCAAAGCAGCGCCGCGATTTGCGATGCTTCATCCTGGGGTTCCACAAAGCCGCCCCGGTAGGCGGTGCTGGAATGCAGATTAACGCGCCCGCCGATACGCAAGCCGATGGGTGAAATAGGGGTCGGTTCGGCATTGATGCCTTCATCGCGCAAAAGCTCGAGGGCGCCGGCGCGATCACCCTTCAACAGATTAACCCGGACATCCAATGGCGCCGGCCTGTTGAGCGCCGCCAATTCGGCTTCCAGGTTCTCGCCGAATTGTTCGCCGAGATCATCCATCAGCCAGTCGGGCACTTCCAGCCGAACCGCCGCAGGCATGGATGGGTCATCCAGATCGCGGCCCGCCAGCCGGCCCACAAGCGCCGCTTCGTCCGCTGTCAGGCGGGGCGGGGCATAGCCTTCTCCGGAAAACAGCTGTTTGATTCCGTCGCCGGATGTTTTTTCGGCGAGGGCCAGATGCGCGATGACCGTCGCCCGGCTATCCGATGCCTCGGTCCACCAACCAAGGCGGGCGCCGCGGCGCTGTATATCGTAGACGCGCTGCGATATATCGCGCCGGTCCTTGGAACCGATATAGCGTCGCCCACGAAAGTAAGCGGATACCACTTCGTCCGCCGGCGAGTTGGAGGATTGGGTCTTTTCAAGCACCTCGATGGTGGCGGCGATGCGGGCAGCCGGGGTCAAACGCCCACTCCGGGTGCCGGGGCGGGAGGGCCGCAGGCAGAATCAGTTTTCAAGCCGGTAGTTGGGCGCTTCGCGCGTAATCGTGACATCGTGCACATGGCTTTCGCGCAAACCCGCCGAAGTAACCCGGCGGAACCGGCATTTCCGCTTCATCTCATCCATGGTGCGGTTGCCGGTATATCCCATCGACGCGCACAGGCCGCCGACCAACTGGTGGATGACGTTGGTAACCGGGCCTTTGTAGGGAACCCGGCCCTCGACGCCCTCGGGCACGTATTTCAACGTGTCGGACACTTCCTGCTGGAAATAGCGGTCAGCCGAACCCCTGGACATGGCGCCGATCGAGCCCATGCCGCGATAGGATTTATAGGACCGCCCCTGAAACAGGAAGACCTCGCCGGGGCTTTCCTCGGTACCGGCGAACAGCGAGCCGATCATCACGCAATCGGCGCCGGCGGCGACGGCCTTGGCGACATCGCCGGAATATTTGATGCCGCCGTCGGCAATCACCGGAATGCCGAATTTGCGGCAAACCTCGGCGGATTCGAGGACCGCCGTGAATTGCGGCATGCCGACGCCGGCGATCATGCGCGTCGTGCAAATGGTGCCGGGGCCGATGCCGACCTTGATCGAATCGGCGCCGGCGTCGATCAGGGCGCGGGCGCCGTCGGCGGTGGCCACGTTGCCGGCGATCACCTGGGTATAGTTGCTGAGCTTCTTGATCCTGGACACCGCCGCCAACACGCCCGAGGAATGGCCATGCGCGGTATCGACGACGATAACGTCAACTTCGGCGCCGAGCAGCGCCTCGGTCCGTTGCAGACCGGCATCGCCAACCCCGGTCGCGGCGGCGACGCGCAGGCGGCCCTTTTCATCCTTGCAGGCATCCGGGAAGGCTTGCGCTTTTTCCATATCCTTGACGGTGATCAGGCCGATGCAGCGGAACTGATCGTCGACCACCACCAGCTTTTCGATGCGGTGCTGGTGAAGCAGGCGCTTGGCTTCTTCCAGATCGACATTTTCGGTTACCGTTACCAGCGGGCTGTCGGGGCGGTGGACGGTCATCAGTTCGGACACTTTTTGGTCCGGGTTGGAGGCAAAGCGGACATCGCGGTTGGTCAGGATGCCGACCAATTTACCGGAGCCGTCTTCGACCACCGGAAAGCCGGAATAGCCTTTCTCGTCCATCAACTCGTGGACCTTGGCGAGGGTCATCGACGGGTTGATGGTGATCGGGTTGACGACCATCCCGGATTCGAATTTTTTTACCTTGCGGACCTCGTCCGACTGTTCCTCGGGCGTCAGGTTTTTGTGGATGACGCCGATGCCGCCGGCCTGGGCCATGGCGATGGCCAGGCGGGCTTCGGTCACGGTATCCATGGCCGCCGACAGCAGCGGAATTCCGAGTTCGATTTCCTTGGTCAGATGTGTGTTTGTATCTGTTTCGTTTGGCAGCACGTCCGAGGCGGCGGGTTCCAACAGCACGTCGTCGAACGTCAATCCGTCGAGTATTTCCATGCCATCTCCTAACTGAGTTGGCGGCAAATCATACACATGACGGTGATAAAGCCAAGCCGCGAATTGCGGATGGTTTAAGCGCCTGAAATCGGGGTCGGAATGTGGCCTATCCGGCGCCCCGGTAACCGGTCGCGATCACGTAGATTTCCGACGATTCGGTGCGGCTGGCGGGCGGTTTGGCGTGGCGGACGGCGGCAAAGCAGGTCTTCATCTCGGCCAGCAGCTTCTGTTCGGTGCCCCCTTGCAGGACCTTGGCGACGAAAACGCCGCCCGGCGCCAGGACTTCTTTCGCCAATTCCAAGGCCGCTTCGACCAGAGCCATGATGCGCAAATGATCGGTCTTGGCATGCCCGGTGATGCGCGGGGCCATATCCGAGAGCACGGCGTCGGCGCGTCCGCCGAGGCATTGCATGATCATTTCCGGTGCGTCTTGCCCAAGAAAATCCAGGGTCAGGATTTCGGCGCCCTCGACCGGTTCCATGTCGGCAATATCGACGGCGATAACGCGGGCCCGGGATTTGGGGTTCTTGGCATCCGTGCTTTCGACGATTATCTGCGTCCAGCCGCCCGGGGCGGCGCCCAGATCGATCACCTTGGCGCCCCGTTTCAGGAACCCGAATCGCTCGTTCAATTCGGCCAGCTTATAGGCGGCGCGGCTGCGGTAGCCGTCGCGCGCCGCCGCTTCGACATAGGGATCGTTCAGTTGCCGTTGCAGCCAGCGCGTCGAGGACAGTTTCCTTCCCTTCGCCGATTTTACGCGCACATGCATACCGCGGCCGGGATGCGCCCTGCCGTGTCTGCGGTTGCGGCTCAATGTACTTTGTTCGGCGGCGGCTTCGCGTCCGCCTCAAGATGCGTCCGTTCCGCCGGGTTGCCGACAATCGGCACGCCGTCGTCGGCCATCAGTTCCATCAGCATGCCTTCGCGCAGGCCGCGGTCGGCGACACTCAGCTTGCCGACCGGCCACGATCTGCGGATCGCCTCGAGTATCGCGCATCCGGGGACCACCAATTCGGCGCGTTCCTTGCCGATACAGGGCACTTCGGCGCGCCGCTTGTAATCCAGCCGCGAAAGCATTTGCGTTGCCCGGTCGAGCGATCCGAAATCCAATTCCAGACCGTCGATCAAGGAGCGTGAATAGCGCGGCAGATTGAGGTGCACGGCGCCGAGCGTGGTGACCGTGCCCGAGGTTCCCAACATTTGAACCTGGCCGTCGCCGACCTGCTTATGGATTTTGTTTCTCTGGCAGAACGGCGGCAGGTGGCTGGCGATTTCGCTCACCATATTCTCGTATTCGGGGCGGTCGATATCGGGCCGCTCGCAACCCTCGGCCAGGGTGACGACCCCGAAGGGCAGGGACAGAACGTCGAGTATTTCGAAGCCATTGACCTGGTTGCGCCGCGCCCAGGTCAATTCCGTCGAGCCACCGCCGATGTCGAACACCAGTGCGTAAGGAAGCCCGTCGGTCAAAAGGCTCTGGCATCCCAGCAGCGCCAGGCGCGCTTCCTCTTCATAGGAAATGGTTTCGAAGCTCAGGCCGGTTTCCCGATCAATCCTGTCGATGAAGGCGTCGCAGTTTTCCGCCCGCCGGCAGGCTTCGGTGGCGATGCTGCGGCTTTTGACGACGCGCAATTCCTTCAGCTTGGCGGCACAGACGGAAAGCGCCGATATGGTCCGGTCGATGGCTTTGTCGCTCAACCGGCCCGACGCATTCAAGCCCTCGCCCAGGCGCACGATACGGGAAAAGGAAGAGGTGAAGCGGAACCCGAAGCCCATCGGTTTGGCGATCAGGAGCCGGCAATTGTTGGTGCCGAGATCGACCGCGCCATAGAGGCGTTGCTTGCTATTCTTCGCCGGCCCGAATTGCGTTCTTCGCCTTTTATTCTTGTTTGCATTGGCGCGCATGTAAGATTTCCCCGTATTCTTATCGGTTTAAAATAGCCCTTAATACCGCTTTGCACAATTAAACACCCATTGTTGAAGGGTCATTGTCGCCTAGCGGACATTTCAGGCAAAAAAAGCGGCCCCGAAGGGCCGCTTTAGCAATGGCACGGAACTTTTTGCATTGCCGGCGGTTACATCGCCCGCACTTCGACCAGGAAACCGTCGACTTCGGTGCCCAGCGCTTCCGACTGCTTGGAAAGCTCGCGCGCGGCGTCGAGCACCTCGGTCGCGGTGTTTTCAGGCGGCGATTCAGTATGGCCCGGTGGATCACGGCTGGAAATGCGCCGCGCACTTACCCAACGCCCGTGGCCGGGTATCTAAACGCTTTCAATTCGGCCCGCTCGCATGCTAAACACCGACGGCAAAATTTGGGCCTTTGCGGTGCGGCTTGCACAATTGGGGCGTCGTATAATGGCCATTACGTCCGGCTCTGACCCGGAAAATCGGGGTTCGAATCCCTGCGCCCCAGCCAAATGTTCCAGCCAATATTTCGGCCAGCATTCCCGCCGCCCAAGCCGGTGCCAGCCGCTATTTCACGAGATCACGGACCTTGGGTTCGATCATGTTGGTGTAATGCATGTCGTTCGCGGCCGTTTCCTTGGCAACGACTTCGATTATCGTATCGCCGATGCCTTCTCCATCGACATGGATGGTGACGTGGAGGAAGGTCTCGGTGCCCGGGCGCAGCCCGACATCGAGGCTGAATTTTCCACTGGTGAAGGAAAATGTGTGTTTGCCCGGTGGTACATCCCGGTAGGTGCTGGTCCCGGCGAAGGTGTCGCCGAAGGGTTTGCCGTCCATCAAGATTACCCTGGGAAACATCATCGCCAGGACATTACCGGTCCGGTAGACGAAGACGCGGCTCTTGTCGGCGGCAAGTTTTGGAAAATTTGGCTTCGCCTGGTAATAGGGCAGGCCTTGACCGCAACCGGCCAGAGCGAGGCCCGCAAATAAAATTAATACATGTTTGGTTGCGCGTCTCACCTTGATCTCCTAGGTCCGGCATCCGCCCCAAACGGCGGCATCGCCCCGGTCATTTCCGCCAGCCAGCAAATAAATGCGAATTGGGCGCCAAATGCAATGCTATTCGGTCGGTTCATGCTCTAGGGCCGGCGCCGCCCCTGATGCCGCCCCGACAATCGATTTTATTGCAATGACCCGGTGGCTCTGACATGTCATAACGAATTGCCGGGCCGGCCTTGGTTGCGCATTCGATGGATCGCCGCGGCCGGCCCGGTTGCGGGATGACAAAAAAGGAAAACCGACAATGTATTTCAAATGCGCCCAGCGGGCTCCCGCCACCGATCAGGAAACCCGGCGCGCCGCCGGCAACGGAAGCAAAACCCTGACCGTCGACATACATTGCCACCGCGAATGCGACGGCGCATCGGAAATGATGAAGGCCGAGGCCGAGCGCGTCGGCTTCGCCGCCTTGTCCTTCGGCAGCGATCTGACCAAGGAAGTCAATGCCAAGCAGCTCGAATATATCCGCCCGAAAATGGAATCATTGGATGAACGGCTCGCCGATATGGACCGCATGGGTGTCGATATTCAGGCGATATCGGTTTCGCCCTATCAATTCTATTATTGGGCCGAGCCGGAGCCCGGCCGCGCGGCAGCGCGCCTGATCAACGATTCCATCGCGGGCGCGGTCGCCGCCCATCCGGACCGTTTTGTCGGCTTGGGCTCGGTGCCCTTGCAGAACACCGAAATGGCGGTTGCCGAATTGCAGCGCTGCGTCAAGGATCTGGGCCTTCGCGGCGTCGAAATACACAGCCGGGTCGGCGACGAGGAGCTGTCGTCGCCCAGGTTGGAACCGTTTTTCGCCAAGGCCGAGGAGCTGGATATCCTGATATTCATTCACACCGCGGGCTATTCCCACACAGATCGGCTGACCGAGCATTATTTCCTCAACATCATCGGCCATCCGATAGAGGCGACCATGGCGATCAGCCATTTGATATTCGACGGCGTCATGGACCGCCATCCGGGCCTCAAAGTTTGCGTCGCCCATGGCGGCGGCTATTTGCCTGCTTACGCCGGGCGCATGGACCACGCTTACCACGCCCGCCCCGATGTACGCGACGGCCTGCCCTTGCCGCCGGGCGAATATTTGAAACGTTTTTATTTCGACAGCATGGTGTTCGAGCCCGATCAGCTTCAATTCCTGATCGATAAATACGACGCCGAACATGTTCTTCTGGGCACCGATTACCCTTATGATATGGGCGAGGACGATCCGCTCGGCCTGATCGGCCGGGTGCCGGGGCTGGACCAGGCGTCGCTGACAGCGATCCGGGGCGGTAACGCGGCCGGATTGCTGAAATTGAATACCGAATAACGCCCCAGGCGTGAATTAAATTGGGCGTGAGGTAAATTTATTTACGGGAAAAAACATGGCGGTCACTGAGGTCCAGCTTTCCGTCCTCGCCCAGCTTCGCGAGCGCCTTCCAGAGGCGCCAAGGCTCTTAAGCCTCGGCTATCCGGACATCCTGGCCGATGTTTCCAGGATCGAGGATTTGTTCGGCCCGGAGGTTTCAAGCCAGCTCAGATTTCGCGACGACGGGGCGGAGATAATCGCTTGGCACGGGCTGACCGGCGAATTGGAGCGGATTCCCGAAAGCACCGCATTTTTTGACTCTCTCGGTATTTCCTGCACCGTCATCGATATCGCCGCCTCGCGCGGCGGCGAGCGGATCGTCGATCTCAACGGCGATCTGCCGGACGATCTGGCCGGGGCCTTCGATATCGTCTTGGATCCGGGAACCATCGAACATTGTTTTAATATCGGCGGCGCCATGATGAATATCGCGTCCAGTCTCGGCGCTGGCGGTTTCGTCTGCCACTTTGCGCCGCTGTCGATGTTCAATCACGGCTTCTTCAACCTCAATCCGACCTTTTTCCACGACTTCTTCACCCAGAACGGATTTGAGATCGTTTTGCTCAAGGGCGTCGCCGGACCACTGCTGGCGCCGCGGTTCTTCGATATTCCGCCGACCGGCAGGTTCCAGGAACCGCCCGGCGATGCATCGATCCTGGTCGTGGCGCGGCGCCCGGAGATCGGTCCGCTCAATTGGCCGGTGCAGACCAAGTATCTGGATAATCCCGATCTCAAGGCCTGACTTAGCGGCCGGGACTTCCGCTGGGGCGTACTAGCCGCCGGTGAAACTGCCGCCTTCCTTGGCCAGCTTGACCAGCAGCGGGGCCGGCGCCATGGCTTCGCCTTCTTCCGATTGCAGGCGCTGCATGGTTTCCAGAACCTTGTCCAGCCCGACCGCATCGGCGTGGAACATCAAGCCGCCGCGATAACGCGGAAAGCCGTAGCCGTGGATATAGGTCACGTCGATGTCGCTGGCGCGGAGCGCGATGCCTTCATCGACGATTTGGGCGCCTTCGTTGATCATCGGGAAGATGATCCGCTCGACGATCTCCTCGTCGCCGATCTGGCGCCGCTCGATTCCCCGATCCTTGGAAATCTCCTCGATCATGGCGTCGACTTCCGGATCGGGGATCGGCGCGCGGCTGCCTTCCTCATAGCGGTAAAAGCCGGCGCCGGTTTTCTGACCGAAGCGCCCGGCGTCGCACAGCTTGTCGTTCAGGATATAGCGCAGTTCGTTGGACCCGCCCTTCGCTTTACGCGCCTGGTAGCCGATATCCAGTCCGGCCAGGTCGCGGACCGCGAACGGCCCCATGGCGAAACCGAAATCGAAGATCGCCTTGTCGATCTGGTCGGGAGCGGCGCCTTCGAACATCAATTTGTCGCTCTGCCCCAGATAGACGCGCAAGATGCGGTTGCCGATAAAGCCGGGGCAAAGACCCGCCAGCACCGGTTGCTTGCCGAGAGTGCGGCCAAGTTTCATGGCGGTGGCGATGGCTTCATTTCCGGTTTTTGCGGCGCGCACATTTTCGAGCAAGCGCATGACATTCGCCGGGCTGAAAAAATGGGTGCCGATCACCGCCTCCGGCCGTTTCGTCGCCGCCGCGATGGCGTCGATATCAAGGCCCGAGGTATTGGTGGCCAGGATCGCATCCGGTCCCATGATCTCGTCGAGCTTGGCGAAGATTTCCTTTTTCAGCTCGATATCCTCGAACACCGCCTCGATCACGATATCCGCATCGCCGGCGTCTTGCAGCTTGGTCGAGCCGGTGATCAGCGCCATGCGCGGCTCGATGTCTTGTTCATCCATGCTGCCGCGCCCGGCGGACACCCGGTAATTGGCTTCGACGCGCTCGAGGCCGCGCGTGAGGGCGTCTTGATCGGGATCGATCACGATCACCGGAATGCCGGCATTGGCGAAGCACATGGCGATGCCGCCGCCCATCGTGCCGGAGCCGACGATGGCGGCCGATGCGATGTCGCGCACCGGGGTGTCGGCGGGCAGGTCGGGAATTTTGGTGGCTTCGCGCTCGGCGAAGAACAGATAACGCTGCGCCTTCGATTGATCGGAGGCGATGGTAATCGTGGCGATTTCCCTTTCCTTCTCCATGCCTTCATCGAACGGCAGTTGGGTGGCGATCTCGACCAGGTCGATGGCGTGGTAGGGAGCTTCGAAACCGCGCGCCCGCCGCGCGATGGATTTGCGGTAATCATCGAACATTCCCGGTTCGTCCTTGGCCTCGCCGATCTTGTCATCGCGCTTCGACGCACGCGGCAGCGGCGCGCCCTCGGCGGCGGCCTTGCGGGCGAATTCGGCGGCGGCACCGACCAGATCGTCCTTGATCACATCCTCGATGATGCCCATTTCAGCCGCCTTGGCCGCCGGCAACAGATCGCCCTTGACGATCACGTCGAGCGCCGCCTTGGGCCCGATCACCCGCGGCAGGCGCTGGGTTCCGCTGGCGCCGGGCACCAGGCCCAATTTAACCTCGGGCAGGCCGATCTGCGCCTTCGGCGCGGCCAGCCGGTAATGGCAGCCGAGCGCCAGTTCCAGCCCGCCGCCGGCGCAGGCGCCGTTGATCGCGGCGACAACCGGCTTATCGCAATCCTCGATCTGCATGGCGACATCGCGGAGGCCGGGGGCGCCCTTGGGGCGCGGCTTGCCAAACTCGCGGATGTCGGCGCCGGCGACGAAGGCGCGCCCGGCCCCGGTAAGTACGATGCCGACGACGCTATCGTCGGCGGCGGCCTCGGCAAAGCGTTCGGCGAGGCCGATGCACACCGCGCTGCTCATTGGATTGACCGGCGGATTGTCGATGGTGATGACGGCGATGTCGCCCTGATTTTCGAGATGGACCAGATCGGCCATATTCTTTCCCCCTTGATGGTTGTTTCACTCTTTCATAACCTGCAGCGCGGTTCGGTCAAGGCGTTACCGAACCAAGCCGGTACGAAACCTGTCCAATTGGCTGCATTTTGTTAAACTGATCCCCATATAGTCAGGCAGTCGAAAATCGAAACCAGTGTAAAGCGGCAGAATTGGCAATGTTGAACTGGGTATTTGGAAAGCGCGGCAAGAAGAAGCGCAAGAAACCGGGGATTGGCAAAAAACCGCCCTATGAACAGGCGCGGGAAATTGCCGGCAAGGGTTCGGCCGAGGCGCGCCGCAAGCTTGCCGCGCATGAGGAAATGGAGCCGGAAATTCTCTATTTCCTGGCCGATGACGACGACGACGATGTGCGCTGCGAAGTGGCCGAAAATGTGGGCACCCCCATGCAGGCGGATATCATCCTGGCCCGCGATGACAGCGAGGAGGTCCGCTGCGAACTCGCCCGCAAGATCGGGCGCATGATTCCTGGCCTGGGGCCGGACGAGAACAGGCGCCTGGTTGATATGGCGATCGAGGTGCTGGAGATATTGGCCAAGGACGAATTGCCGAGGGTGCGCGCCATCATTTCCGAAGAGCTGAAACACGCCGATAACGTGCCCAAGGAAATCATCCTCGAATTGGCCGAGGATTTGGAGGAAATCGTCAGCGTACCGGTGCTCGAATACTCGCCGCTGCTGAACGAACAGGACCTCAAGCAAATCGTCGCGCGCGGCGCGGGATTGACGCAAGCCGCCATCGCCCGGCGCCGCGATCTGCCGGAAAGCGTGGTCGATGCCCTGGTCGCCAGGGACGATCCGCATGCGGTCCAGGAAGTTCTCGAAAACGACAGCGCCAAGATCGGCGATAAATCCATGGATACCATCGCCGACCGGGCGGAGGACAATATCAATTGGCACCGGGCCCTGGTTTTTCGCGATGATCTTCCGGTGCGCACCGTCCGGCGAATCGCCAGTTTCGTCAACGCCGCCCTGATGGAAGCCTTGATCCAACGTCATAGCGTGCAGAAGGATCTGGTTGAAAATCTGAGAAAGACCGTGCGCGAACGCATCGAACGCGGCGATCTGGTCGAGGCGGTCGAGGACTATGTGCCGGCACTGGCGCGCGTCAAGGAGGATATGGAGCAAGGTTTGCTCGACGAGGCGCGCCTCGGCGAAGCCCTGGCCGGCGATGAAATTTCCTATTTCCGCTACGCCCTGGTTGAAATGTCGGGCTTGCCGCACGAAACGGTGTCCAAAATGCTGAACACCGGCTCAAGCAAGGCGATCACGGCGCTGATATGGAAATCGGGGCTGAGCATGACCTTAGCCGAGGAAGTCCAGGTTCGTATCGGGCATCTGCCGCCGAAGCAGGTTTTGCGCGCCCGTCACGACGGCAGCTATCCGCTCGGCGAAGACGATATGGATTGGTACCTGGAAAGCTTTTTCGCCTGATCAAAAGGCGAGGCAATATCAGCCGTAATGCCCTTTCCGGCCGCTTTATTGGGTCGTCCGTGAATAAAAGTCCCTCGCCCCAATTTGATTTGGGCTCGGTGTACTTTTATTCAAGTTTTACAAGGAGAAACG
>NZAK01000081.1 GCA_002687515.1 Rhodospirillaceae bacterium | reverse complement strand
GTTGCGATACTTGCCCGATGCGAAGGCATCGCGCTACGCACCGCGCCTACCCGGAAAACCGATTTGTTCCCATCAAATTGATTCATATCTATCCGGAACCGCTCTAGCCGCAATAAAATGGGTCCGATACGCCGCCAATGGCGGACATCGGCGCCTGGTCGAAAAACATGTGTATGATGTATAGCCGTGGATGCCGGCTTTACCCCCAGAAGCGGACGAAACCAGCAGATACGCTGAATGACCGCTAATGAACCAAAGGAGGCATTCATTGAAATTTGCGGTTACCCGGCCGCAGATGCTCAGGTTCCTGTTTTCCCCACCATTCATATAACATTTGAATGCAAATGTGCTGGCCGGTCATTTGCCTCGCGGCATTGACATGCGAGGCGTTTTTCAACCGAACAGGCCCTAAATGGTCCGCCCTGCTTCGCTATCGGAGCCCTATTTCGGCCGAACGACCCGGTTCCGCAGTACGCCGATTTCCTCGATCTCGAGTTCGATCACATCTCCGTCCGCGATCCAGCGGTCCATTTCCAGTCCGCAGCATCCTCCGACGGTGCCGGAGCCGAAGAACTCGCCGGCGTGGATCGTTTCGTCCTCGGAAACGAATGCGATCATGTCTTCGAAGCTGTACAGCATGTCGGCCGTAGTGTTCTCCGCCCAGACCTCGCCATTGACTCGGACGGTCGCGTTCAATGAGATTATATCCGGTATCTCGTCCGGCGTGACCAGCCACGGTCCGATGGCGTTGCCGGTATCGAAGCTCTTGCCCTTGGCCGGCCCAAGGCGGCCTTCCATTTCCTTGGACTGCCGATCGCGGGCCGAAAAGTCGTTGAACAAGGTGTAGCCGAAGATGAACCGGTGCGCCTCGGATCGCCGAATATTCTTGCCGGTGCGGCCGACGAACATGCCGATTTCCAGCTCGAAATCCAGATATTCGCTGTAGCCGGGCCAGAGGATGTCGGCGTCGTGACCGACTACGTTGAAACGGTTGCCCTGGTAATAGATTGGCTGATGCAGATAGATTTCGGGGAACTCCGGTGCCGAAGGATCGGGCGCCGGTTCGGGTTGTCCGGCCAAACGGGCCTTGAGGCGCTTCGATCCCCGTGGCGCGTCGCGAATATGCCGCAGGGAGACCGAGAAATCCCGAATTTGGGCGGGAACGGGGACCGGCGAAAGAAGCTGCACCGCGTCGAGGGGATGGCTGAATTCCTCCGAGGACCCTAACCTTTCGACCAAGCCTCCGATCAAATCGATACCCGCCTGTTGCGCATCGATCAGCGACAGCATGTCGCGGAGGAACGTGTTTTCGGCTCCGAACAGTGACTTATGTGCCGCTTGCAACGCGATGACCGTTCGGCCCGGCCGATCGACCCAGCCGAGAGCGGGCGCTTTTCCGTCGGCGACAAATGTTGCGAGCTTCATGGCCTTCTCCTCATTGATCGTGGTCCCGGGCGAGCTACGAAGTCATTTTCCGTCTGGCCGCTTCGGTTGCCGACGGCACCACTTTGAAGTCGCCGTCGAGCACTACCCCATAGTCGGCCTCGGCGCTTTCCCGGGACATGTAGCCCAAGCGGACATCGGCTGAAACGCGCTCGGGATCGCGCCGGGTGGGCGGCCCGAAACCACCACCGCCGCCGGTACAGACGGTAACCCGATCGCCGACGCCGAGAAGATAGTGGCCTTTCGTGAAGCGCCGGGGGAGGGCGCCGTTGCCCCGGATTTCCACGTATCCCGCTTTGGCCTCGCCGCCTCCGTTCAGCCCCCACGGCAGGCACTTGCTGCGCTCGAAGGTGGCGTTGAGCGACATCGGTACCAAGGGTGTGTATTGCTTCTCGACACCGAGGCCGCCGCGGAATTCGCCAACCCCCGCAGAATCCGTGCGCAGAGCCACGGAATCGAGGCGGAAGGGAAACATCGCCTCCTGCATTTCGACGGGAACGTCCTGGGTGTCGCCGTGGATGTTGGAACGGAAGGGCCCGGACCCATCCCTGTCGCAACCGGCGCCCCAGCCGCCGATCGCCCCGTCGCTGTGCTTGAACAGCTCGCCGGATTCGGGATGGGTTCCATAGAACATGTGAATGCCGTAGGTGCCGTGATGGGCGGCGGCAACCCGTTCCGGCGCCGCGCCGGCGACGGCGCGCAGAATGGTGTCGATCACGGTCGGCATCGGATATCCCGAACCGCCCATCGGCGCATCGGCGCTGGCGCTCATGAACTTTCCATCCGGAATGATCACCTTCAGGGCGCGGAAGGCCCCGTCGTTGGCCGGTTCGTCGGGGGTCAGCAGGTATTTGCATGCGATCCGGGCGGCGACCACGGCACCGCCGTTGCGGCCCGAATTGAGCGGACCGGGCAATTGCTCGGCGACGCCGCTGAAGTCGATGGTGATCTCGTCTCCCTGGATGCGAACGACCACCTCGATGGGTATCGTCACATCCTCGGTGATGCCGTCATTGTCGAGAAACGAGGAGGCCCGGTACTCGCCGTCCGGCATCGCTCGGATTGCCTCGCGGGACGCCTGTTCGGCCTGGTCCAGGAAGATCTCGATTGCCTCGCGCACGGTCTCAAGTCCGTAACGGTCGACGATTTCGACGAACATGTCCCGCCCCCGAAGGCAGCCCGCAAGCTGGGCCTCAAGATCGCCCATGACCAAGCGCGGGAAACGGGTGTTGTATTCGATGATCCGGTAGATTTCCTCGACCGGCTGACCGCGCTTCTCGAGCTTGATGCTGCGAAACTGGATGCCTTCCTGATAGATCTCGGTGGTCTCGTTGGAGACGCAGGACCCGACGATGATACCGCCGACATCCATCCAGTGCATGACGACGGCCATAAACCCGGCCAATTCCCCGTTGTCCGGGCCGACGAAGATGGGCGTGTACATGACGATGTTGTTCAAGTGCTGTCCCATGGTGCCGGCGTGATTGGTGATCAGCACGTCGCCCGCTTCGATGCCCTCCCTGCCGTAGACCTCGAGACCGTCGCGGACCGCGACACCGAGGGCGTTGGTCACGAAGATCGGGATGCCTCCCGTGCATTGGCAGATCAAGCGTCCTTCCGGATCGACGATGCCGACCGAATAGTCCTTGTATTCGGCGATCACCGGGCTGAAGGCGGTTTTGGTGATGTTGCGGTCGATCAGATCGGGGATGGCAACGATCCTGTGGCGGATCATCTCGGCCGAAATCGGGTCGATCCCGATGCCGCGTTTTGCACTGCCGGTCATGGCTCCGGTCATCGCCCGGTTGCCGCGCAATGGATGCGAATTTCCGACAATTCGCCGATCGCGAAATGGTCATCGGGCCCGATCACCGTCGTCGATCCGTATTCCTCGATGATCGCCGGTCCGGCGCCCGAGAAACCGGGCGCCAGTTCGTCGCGCCGGTGGATGGGGGTCGCGACATAGGCGCCGAGTTCGCCGAAATAGACTGGCCTGGTGCGTGGCCCGGTGGTGCTTTCCACCGGTTCGATGGTGCCCAGGCCATGGATGTCCGGGGGCTCGGTCAGGGCGGTGCAGGTGACCCGCAGCCCGACCAATTCGACCGCGTTCTGGGGATTGGCGTGACCATATTGTTGCCGGTAGAAATCGTCGAAAGCGGTGCGCAACCCGGCCGCGTCCAGCCGGCCGTCGAAGGGCAGCCGGACCGGGTGCTTTTGCCCGGTGTAGCGCATTTCGAGGTGGCGTTCGAAAAGCACCTGCCCGGCCCCGAACTCCTTTTTGAGGACATCGCACGCGGCTTGCTCCATGTCGCCGAAGACGGCATCGGATTCGGCGATCGCCGGATCGCCCAGAGCGCGGAAGAAGGTCCGGTTGTGATCGATCCGGGCGGCCGCCAGCAGCATCCCCATGGCCGAAAAATTGCCCGGTCTGGAGGGCACGACGACCAGTGGAATGTGAAGCTCACGGGCCAGCTTTGCAGCCTGCAGCGGCCCGCCGCCGCCGAATGCGAACAACGCGAAATCCCTCGGATCCCGACCCCGCTCAATGGTCACCTCTTTGATTCCGGTCGACATTGTCATGGCGGCGAGGCCGAGAATGCCGTCGGCGACCGTGGCAATATCCAACTCCGAGCCCGAATAGCCGAGGGGCTTGGCAACCCTTTCGTAGACCGCCCGCCGCGCCGCCGCCCGATCGAGACGCATGGCGCCGCCGAGGAAGGTGTCGGAACCGATGCGTCCGAGCAGGAGATTGGCATCGGTCACCGTGGGTTCTGATCCGCCGCGGCCGAACGCCGCGGGTCCCGGTTCGGAGCCGGCGCTTTGGGGCCCGACCAGAAGGCGTTTTTGGCCGCTGACCGAGGCGATCGACCCGCCGCCGGCACCGACTTCGGAGATTTCCAAAACCGCCGTGCGAACCGGGAACCCGCGGACGTAGCCGCCGATGTAATAGGTTGGCTGGACCTCGAAGCGGGCCTTTTCGATCAAGGCGCATTTCGCCGTGGTGCCGCCCATGTCGAAGGCGACAATCCGCTCCAGGCCGAGGGCCTCGGCGAACGCCCCGGCCCCGATGCAGCCACCGATCGGCCCCGACTCGACCAGGGCGATCGGCTCGGCCTTCGCCTGAGCGACCGAAAGAACGCCGCCGTTCGAAGCCATCATGTGAATCCCTCCCGAGCACCCGGCGCCCGACAGCCCATCGCTGAAGCCTTGAATGTAGCGCTGCATCTTGGGCCCGACATAGGCGTTGGCGACGGCGGTCGAGGTGCGTTCGTATTCGAACCATTCCCGCGACAGGTCGGTCCCGGTCGACACGTAGACGCCGGGCAGGTTTTGCCGCAACCAGTCGCGCGCCATCTCTTCGTGGCGAGGGTTCAGGTAGGCATTGAGAAAGGAAATCGCCAGCGCCCGGATATCCAGTTTCCTCAGTCGATCGGCGATCGGGGCCAACTCCGACAGGACCAGCGGTTGAACGACGGCGCCCTTGGCATCGATCCGTTCACTCACCTCGAAGCGCAGGTCGGAAGCAACGAGGGGCGGCTGTTTGCGGAAATGAAGCTGGAAGGCAAGGGGCCGGTTGCCGCGGGTGATCTCCAGAAGGTCACGAAAGCCGCGCGTTGTGATCAGCGCCGTCGGCGCGCCGGCCCTTTGCACAAACATGTTGATGACGTGTGTGGTGCCGTGCCTGACGAGGTCTATGTCGGCCGGCTCGATGCCCGCGCCGCTGATGCATTCGAGGGCGCTGTCCGCGAGATCGGCGCTATTGGTCAGCGTCTTGGAGTAAACCAGCTTTCCCTGCCGCGCATCCAACGCCACCAGGTCGGTATAGGTTCCGCCCGTGTCTACTCCGACGATGTGAGCCATTGTGCATCCGCCTCCGCGGAAACCCTATTGTTAATGGGCGGGCTTGTCACGAATCTTGGCGGCTCGGCCCGGGCAGCGTCGTTGAACGACCGGCCGGGCCAGCGCCGCCAATCGCCGGGAACCTCGGTGAAATTCCATAACCTTCATTGCGGGCAGGCGGCGATGGCTTCCACCTCGAAGAGGATTTCGGGCCGCGCCAGGCCTTTCAGCACCATCAGGGTGCTGGCCGGTCTGAAATCACCCATGAGCTCGGCCTGGATTTGGAACATCTCGTCGCGATTGTCCACGTCGGTGAGGAGGATCTGGGTCTTGAAAATATGCTCGGGCGTCAGGTTTTTGCTTTTGAGCACGGCGAGCAGATTGCCATAAGCCAAGCGGCACTGTTGGGTGAAGCCCTCGGCGACGACGCCGTCCAGTGTTATGCCCACCTGCCCGGAGATGAATAAAAGATCGGTGCCGGCGGGCACCAAGGCGGCGTGGGCGTAGGCGACTCTGGGCGCGTGCACCCCGTCGGGGTTGAAGAGTTCGAACATCATGACCTCCTTCTCTGGTCTTTCGATCTGAAGTGGATTTGGTAATCCTCCAAGCTTACATCGCGAAAGGTGATGCAGTCGTCCTTTTCCTCGCGGCGGAAGGTCCGGGTGCAGTTGAACCCAATTTTGGTGTTAAGCTCGTCGGGAAAAGTGGGTGAAAGGGACGTTTGTGCCCATGCTCGCATGTCCGGTGTTGGCTAATAGCGGACCTTCCGACCCGATCCAATTAGGGTCCGCTTTACCCCCGAAGCGGACGTAACCAGCAGATACGCTGAATGACCGGAGTTGATCCTAATGTATGGACCGGCCGTGTGTTGCAAGAGTTATTTCGAGATAGGCGGTATCGGTCATGCGTCAATGTATCCGGCCTCGATTGGAACTTATGTTCCGGGCCATCATGGGTATCGGCGCACATCCGATCTCATTTGCGGGAAGGCCCATTGCAGCCATTAGAGGGGTACGAAAAACCCACAAGACTTTTTCAACAGCCTCACTGGTTTTCAGGACCCTACTAAATTTCAGCCGCTAATGTCCGCTTCTGGCTAAAACGGACGTTCCGGCCCACCTAAATAGAGTCCGCTTTATTCGCGAAAGCGGACATCCCACTGCGTTCAGAAAACATCGAATTTTGGAACGGCTTCGGCGCCACGGTTTCGGCAACGGGGATTACTTGATTTTGCCTTCCTTGAAGAGCACGTGCTTGCGCGCCACCGGATCGTACTTGCGGAACTCCAGCTTTTCCGTCTGGGTGCGCGGATTCTTTTTGGTCACGTAATAGAACCCGGTATCGGCGGTGCTGACCAGTTTGACCAGCAAGGTGTTCGCTTTTGCCATAACTTTATTCCGTCTATTTCTTGCCGGCCGCCGCAATCGGGCTTGGCGTTGGAACTACGCGGCATTTGCCGGCGGGCCGATTTTCAAGCGGGCGCACCATAACCCGCCCGGCTTTGCTGTCAAGGTTTTTCCGCCGACGCGATGGTCGGTGACAGCGATAAAACCCGCTGGTAGGCATCCCGGTTGGCAATCAGGTATTCGGCGATGCGGCCATCGAAATCGGCGCGTTGATCCGATGCCGGACAGATGGATTTCAGCCGCTTCTTTTCGGCCAGACCGCCTTTCGCCGATCCCCGCCACCTCTCGAGCATGCGCGTCAGGTTGGGGGCGTTGCTGACGGTCGCGTCGACCATCTCGGGAACGGTTCCGGAGAGCACGCTGGTGCAGATGTATGGGGGCACGCCAAGGCCGTTCAGGACATATCCCGACGGGGTGATGAACCGCGACCAGGTAAGGATCAATTCGCCCTTGTTGGGCAACGCGATAACCGTTTGCACCGTGCCCTTGCCGAAGGACGCGGACCCGATCACCAGCGCCCGTTCGTGATCCTGCAACGCCGCCGCGACGATCTCCGAGGCCGAGGCGGAACGGCCGTTGATCAGAACAACCATCGGCAAATCCCGCGCCACTTCGGTTGCATGCGCATTGTAGGCGTGCAGGCTCGCCGGGTGACGGCCCTTGGTCGACACGATGCGCCCGTCGCCAAGGAACAGATCGGCGACTTTTACCGCCTGCGATAGAAGCCCGCCGGGATTGCTGCGCAGATCGAGGACGATACCCCTGATCGAATCCCTGCGATGTTTCAATACCGGGGCGAGGAGCCCGGACAACTGTTTCGAGGTGCGCTTGTTGAAACCTTTGATGCGGGCGAACAGGACGCCGCCCTCCTGTTTCAGGTATACCGTCGGCGCGATAATTCGTGCCCGCCGGATAGATATTTCGATCGGTTCGGCGCCTTTTGCGCGCATGAAACGCAATTCGACCGTACTGCCGACGGCGCCCTTGATCAGTTTGGCGATGCGCTGGCGCGGAATATCGGCAAGTGATTGCCCGTCCACATGGGTGATGATGTCACCTTGTAGCAGCATGGCGCGCGCCGCCGGCGCGCCATCGAACACTTCGGTGATGTGGGCGCCTTCCGGCTTGGCGCTGAAGCGGATACCGATGCCGCCGAAGCCCGATCGCCGCTCGCGGTTGCGTTTGGCCTTTTCGGCTCCGGAATAGCGGGAAAAGGAATCGAGCAGCGATATCGAGCCTTCGAAAACCGATTCATAGAGCAATTCGGTAGCGGCGGCGCCGAGGCCGGGCGAATGCCGCCTGGCGGCGGCAATCGCATCGACGGTCAGCCGCGACCAGGCATCGGCGTCGCCGGCGCCGGGCGCCGGCCATTGCCGGACATCCCGGCTACCGCTGCGGATAACGATATCCTCGCCGCGCTCGGCGATGCTGAATTCGGGATCGATCGCGTTCAGCCCCTTGATTCCCTCGATGGCCAGGCTCCTGACCGACAGCTTCTCGAGATAGCGGTCCGAAATCTGGCGATAGCCGACGGAAAATGTCTGCCGCGCCTCGATCTCGGGAAAGGTGTGGACGGGCTGCGTACCCGGCGGCGCGGCGGCGCAGGCGGCAAGCCACAGCGCCGCCGCCGCGGCCAAATGTCCTGGCCGCCATTTCATCCGCCGATCCTGATGAATTGCCTGATCCATATCGCTCCCAATAAGCCGGCCGGCAAATCGTCCCAGGTGCCTTGCCGGCGTTTCGCCAGCTTCGTCGATTAAATGAATCTCACATTACAATATGTCGGATTGATGCGCAAAAATTGCAAGTTCCGGCCCGCCGAAGCCCAGGCTCTAGAGCGCTATCTGGTTAAATGGAATCAATTTGATGGGAACAAATCGGTTTTCCGGGTAGGCGCGGTGCGCAGCGCGATGCGGATCCATCGGGCAAGCGCCGCAACGC
>NZAK01000080.1 GCA_002687515.1 Rhodospirillaceae bacterium | reverse complement strand
GAGCGGCGGGTGCGCGATTTGCTGCCCGCCGGCGAAGCCGAGGCGCGGCTCAAGAAGCGCTTCGGTTCGGTCAATGTGTGGCGTCCGATCAAGAGCCCGGTGGAATCGGCGCCGTTGGGAATATGCGGCTACGACAGCCTGGCCGATGGCGATTTGATCGTCTCCGAACGCCGCTATCAGGGCCGTGTCGGCGGCATCTACAGCCTCGCCCACAACCCCGACCAGCGCTGGGTCTATTTTTCGAAAATGCAGCGCCACGAGGTGTTGCTGCTGAAATGTTACGATTCGCTAACCGACGGCACCGCCCGCTGGACCGCGCACGGCGCCTTCGACGATCCCAACGCGCCGGCGGGCGCGGCGCCGCGCGAAAGCATCGAAATCCGGACCATGATGTTCTGGGACTAAACAGTCTTCGGCCATAGTGAAGAGAGGCGGAAATGATCGAAGTCGCCAATGTGCACCATGTCAATATCGATGTCCGCGATGTCGACCGCTCGGTGAAATTCTATGAACGGGTGTTGGACCTGAAGGATGGGCCGGTACCCAAATCGCACCGGCCCTTGCGCTGGGTCTATGCCGGTGATCAGCCGATCATCCACATTTCCCAGTCGGGCGCCGACAAGGGCGATGGTGCCAAGGATAGCGAGATTTTCCAGCATATCGCCTTTCGCGTCACCGATATCGAGGCGGCCAGGGAACGGATCGAAAATCTGGGTATCGAACACCGCTTCAACGAGATCGAACAATTCCAGGTGCGGCAGATATTTTTCGATGATCCGGACGGCGTCACCATCGAGTTGATCGAGGTCGGCGGGCCGGAAAAATAAGCGGAAAAATAAGCGGAGAAATAAGCGGAGAAATAAGCGGAGAAATAACCAGGTAATAATGAAAGACGCCGTGGTTTAGAAAAACTCGGCCCGTCAGGGGCGCAATAGGAGGAGCAGGAAACATGGGACACAGATACGAAAACATTCTTGAGACGGTGGGCAATACGCCGGTTATCAAAATCGGCAAGCTGGCCCCCGCAAACGTCAACCTTTACGTCAAGAACGAGGCCTTCAATCCCTTGGGTTCGGTCAAGGACCGCTTGGCCCTCGGCGTCATCGAGGATGCCGAAAAGTCGGGCGCGCTCAAGCCCGGCCAGACGGTGATCGAGGCGACCAGCGGCAATACCGGCATCGGCCTGGCCATGGTCTGCGCGCAGAAAGGCTATCCGCTGGTGGTGACCATGGCCGAAAGCTTCAGTGTCGAGCGGCGCCGGCTGATGCGCTTCCTGGGCGCCAAGGTGGTGCTGACCCCGGCGATAGAAAAGGGAACCGGCATGGTCAACAAGGCGTTTGAATTGGCGAAGGCGCATGATTGGTTCCTGACCCGCCAGTTCGAGAATGAATCGAATCCGGATATTCATTCGAGGACCACGGCCCGGGAAATCATCGACGATTTCGAAGGCGAAGCGCTCGATTATTGGGTCACCGGTTTCGGCACCGGCGGTACTCTCAAGGGCGTGGCGCGGGTCCTGAGGGAGGAAAGCCCCGATACCAAAATCATCGTCTGCGAGCCCGAGGACGCGCCGATGCTGACCGATGGCTCGCCGCAGGAACGCAATGATGACGGCTCGCCCGCCGCCGGCCATCCCGCCTTCAAACCGCATCCGATGCAGGGGTGGACCCCCGACTTCATTCCCAAAATTACCGGCGATGCCGTCGATATGGGTTTGATCGACGATCTGATCACCATATCCGGCGGCGAGGCGCTGAATTACAGTAAACAATTGGCGCAGAAGGAAGGCATATTCGTCGGCATTTCGGCGGGCGCCACCTTTGCCGGCGCCCTCAAGGTGGCCGAGAACGCGGCCGACGGTTCGACCATCCTTTGCATGCTGCCTGATACCGGCGAGCGCTATCTGAGCACGCCGCTGTTCGCCGATATCCAGGTCGAAATGAACGAATATGAGCAGGAAATTTCGCTCTCGACGCCGAGTTTCCATATTCCACCGGTAGAGTAATCGCGCTTACCCATGACGCAGGCCACTAGGAGGCGCCGGGCGCTTAAGTCAAATCGATGTTGACCCTCTACCATTTCTGGAGCTCCACCTGTTCCAGGCGGGTGCGCATCTGCCTTGCCGAAAAACAGATCGAATGGCAAAGCCGCCATGTCGACATCGCCAAGAAGATGGAGCAACTGGAACCCTGGTACCAGAAGCTCAATGCCAATGGGGTGGTGCCGACCATCGACCATGACGGCAACCTGGTGATCGAATCCAACATCATCATCCAATATCTCGATGAAGCCTTTCCCGGCCCCTCGCTGACCCCCGAAGACCCGTTGGAGCGGGCCAGGATGCGCGAGTTGTTCGATAGGTTCGAGCAGGTGGTGCACGCCAATATCAATGTCATCAGCTACAACCGGCGGCACCTGCCGCGCGTCCAGCACCTCAGCGACGATGAGCGCCGCGCGATGATCATGAAGAAGGGCGATGCCGACAAACGCCGGATCATGCTGGAGCGTTTGCAGCACGGCGTCTCCGAAGAGGACGAGGCGCGCGCCGAAGCGCGGCTGGCCAATGTCCTCGATGAATTGGAGGCGATGCTGGATGGCCGTGACTGGCTGCTCGGAGACGATTTCAGCCTTGCCGATATCTCGATCGCGCCGTTCATCGAACGCTTCGAGGCCAACCGGCTCGACCGGCTGGTCGATTTCTCGGTCCGGCCCCGGCTCGGCACCTGGTGGACCAGGTTACAGGCTCGCGCCGGCTTCAGGGAAGCCTACGCCTTCACCGATCCAGACGCGCCAGACGCTTAATTAGTCGCATGCTGGGTGGCCTCCTCGCGCTATTGTCCGCCGCCACCTTCGGGCTCAACGATGTCAGCATCCGCCGCGGCGTGCTGACCGGAACGCCGTTCCAGGGCACGGCCATCACGGTGCCGCTGGGGGTGCCCCTATTCGCGCTTGGCGCGCTGATCGCCGGCAGTTTCGGCTTTCTCGGCGGATTGTCACCGGCGGCGTTCGTCTTTCTCGCCATCGCCGGCTTCATTCACCTTATCTGGGGGCGCTATTGGCAATTTCAGGCGATCCGGGCGATGGGCACCAATCTCGTCGGACCGGTGCAGCAAACCACCCTGATTATCTCGTTGGGCGGCTCGGTCTGGTTCCTGGATGAGGTTTTGACGCCGCTCCGGCTGCTCGGCATCGGGCTCATTCTGCTCGGGTCGCTGGCCATCCTGAAATCGCGCCCGGCACCGGCGGGCCGGGAAACGCCAACAAGCGCTCCCCTGTTCCAGCCCAAATATTTGCTGGGCTTCACCTCCGCCGCCCTGGCGGCCCTCGGTTTCGGCTCCAGCGTGCTGTTCATCCGCGCGGCGCTGGAAGGCGCCGGCCCCAGCGCCGGCCTGCCGGGCGGCCTGGTATCCTACGCCGCCGCGACCTCGGTGCTCGCCGCCTCGATGCTGTGGCGCCGACAGCGGCAGCATGTATTCTCGGTGGATCGCCGTTCGGCCCGCTGGTTTACCCTCTCCGGCATCCTCGCCTGCATCTCGCACATGTTCCGCTTTATGGCGCTCGGCGTGGCGCCGGTCACGGTGGTGGCGCCCTTGTTGCAGACCCAGTTCATTTTTCGCTTGCTCTTCGGCTGGTTCCTTAACCGCGACTACGAGGATTTCAGCTTCTGGACCCTGACCGGCATCCTGATATCGCTGATCGGCGCCGTGGCGCTATCGGTCAGCGCCGATTTCGTAACCGCCCACCTTTCGCTGCCGGAAGCGTTGGTGGATATCGTCCGCTGGCAATGGCCGTAGCGCGAAACTTGGCTGAAGACGGTGAGGGTCAGTCTATTAAGCGATGAACCTCGACCTTTTCTTCCTTGCCTTTAACCTCGAAGTCGCCGGCGAGTTGCACATTGAATTTGGCCGAAACTTCGGCGGCCACGGCGCCGCTGACCAGGATGGTGGCGTCGGCGCCTTCGTCGAACTGTTTGCCCAGGGCTTCGATCCGCTGGCAGGTATTCACCGTATCCCCGATGATGGTGTAATTAACCCGCCCAGGAGCACCGATATTACCGACCAGAACCGGTCCTTGGTGAATTCCGATTCTAATCCTGACAGGCGCCAGACCGTTCCCTTTTCGCAATTGATTGTCTGCTTCCAGCGCCGCGCTCATCGCAAGCGCCGCCCGGCAGGCGCGCGCCGCCGTATCCGGCTGGTCTTCGGGCGCTCCCCAAAAGGCCATCAGGGCGTCACCGATATATTTGTCGATGGTGCCGCCCTGGTCCTCAACGCACCTGCCCAGGATGGCGAGATGATCGTTGATCAGATCGGCGATGTCCTTTGCCGGCTGACCCTCGGACATGGAGGTAAAGCCGACGATGTCGGTAAACATGACGGTGAGTTCTTTTTCCTGGCTTTCGACCTCGCCGCCACCGCCTTTCTTGATCAAACGATTGACCAGCGATTTCGGCACGTAGGTTTCGAAACTTCTCAATCCTGTGAGCATGGTATTGAAGGCGCCCGCCTGTTCATCCAGTTCCTTGATCCAGTTGGTCGGCAGATCATCGATTTCGGACAGATCAAACTCGCCAATTTTTTTTGTGCTGTTGGTTAGTCTTTGCACCGGCCGGGCAACCGATTTGCCGACGATCACCGCCGCAACCAGCGAAATCAGGAACAGCCCAATTCCGATATAACCGGCGAACAGAACCCGCCGTTTGGCGATATCGACATCTCGGGAATTTAACCAGGCGCCGACACCCCAGGGAGTTTCGCCATAGGTGTTAATCCAATGAACGAAGGTGACGTAATTTTCTTCACCAACCGACACCGGGCGCCGTTCAAACCTGTTGGCAAAGGGGGTGCCCTTGTTTTGCGGGTCGGCGAGTTGAAGGGCCAGTGCATTCAGGACCGGGTCCTTTACGTCGTTCATTGAAAGCAACGGATTTTCCGGAGACTGTCTGGCATCGGCGGTTTTCAAAGTCGGGTGCGCCAACACCTTGTCCCGGCCATAGAGGACGAAACCGGTGCCGCCCAGAGATTTCGTAAATTGTTCGATCAGACCGGACACCTCGGTGACCGATATCAAAGTTGCCAGAACGCCCAGAAATTTGCCGTCGCGCCTTATCGGTATCCGTCTGTTGATGAGAGTGAATCCATCCACGAACAAAACCTCACCCCAGAACCCCTTTTTTGTTGCACGGGCTTGCTGATAGGCGGCGGTGATATGGGCCACGCCTCGGCGGTCCAAGCTTTGAATTTGTACCGATCCATCGCCGCCGCGGAGGGCGCGGAGTGTTTGCAAGCGGTCATCGACGAAAGCGATCGACAATATTTGCGGCGCGGCGGCAAGCGAACTGACCAGCGCGGTTTCGAAACGGGGCGCATCGGCGGGATCGATTTCGCCGCGCTCGATCCTGCCCGTGATGAATTCGGACTGATGACGGGCCGGCTGCAATTGGTGATCCAAATCCTTGATGATCTGGTCGGCGTAGAGGTTGGCTCTATCGGTCACCAGCTCGATGGTATTTCGTTGCGCCGTCGACCATTGAACCCAAAATACGACGCCGACGGCGATGGCAACCAGCAGGCCAATGCTGGTCGCTAGGGTCAATGAGATAGGTATCGGTTTATTGCCGCCAACCTGACTTTCCATGGGTTCAACATAACGACAGTTTCCTGCTTCGGAAAGTTGTGATGATTACGAACCTCTCTCCGCAACCAAAACCCAAATCAGTTGCTCCGTAATTCGCATAACGAATTTTAACCTCTGGCGACGGACCTAATGGTAATGCGTTTAGAGACGCCAAAGCCTGGTGGCCGGAACCTCGGATCAATTCACTCGTCGGCGTCAGAGGTGTCGAGTTCCGGTGGCTCGGGATTGTTGATCAGGTCGCTATTGGCGCGGACATTGCCGGCCAGGATGTGCAGCAGCTTGGCAATGAATGGATTGGCGCCGGCCAGTTGTTCTTCGAAGCGCCCGCGGGTGATGGTATAGATTTCCGCCGGACCGCCGACGGCGCGCGCCGAAGCCATGCGTTCGCTGTTGTCGATCAGGGCCATTTCGCCGAATAGCGCGCCTTCCTCCAGCGTGCCGAGGGTGGTGTCCTGGCCGTCGACAGTGGTGAATATTTCAATTTTGCCGGATTTGACGATATAGGCCTGATCGCCGGTATCGTGCTGGCTGAAAACCAACATGCCCTCTTCGAGCAAGGTGGCGGCCGACGACCGGCGTTGCCGGTTGCGGCGATCCTGTTCCGAGCGGCGTTCCGCCGTTTCGGTATCTTCAATTTTCTCTTTTGCTTGGTTCAACAATTCGACCGCCTTTCGCTACTCATAGAGGTGGCGACGGCGCGGCCAGATTTCAACCCAATTTTGCCGTGCGGCGCGGTTCGCTTAATCCGGCAGCACCGCGTTGATGATCGCCGTGGATCCGCCGGCGGCTTCGGCGGCGGCATCCCGAAGTGCGTCCTTGAAGCCCGCATAGCTGTCCGCGCGCGCGCCCTTGAAACCGAAGTGGCTGCCCAGATCCTCGTATTCGGGCCCCTGGATTTCGATGCCGTAGGTCAGCTCGGTCTTATTGACCATGCCGTCCGGGTAATGCCGCTCGTGGCCCCGCTTCATCGCCTTGTAGTGGCCGTTGTTCATGACCACGACGATGATCGGCAGCCGGTGCTCGCGCGATGCGCCGAACGCCTGGATGATCGGGTTGTAGAGCAGGCAGCCATCGCCGATGAACAAGACAACGGGCCGTTCCGGCGCCGCCAGCTTGACGCCGAGGGCCAGCCCCAAGCCTTGCCCGAGGCCGCCGCCGGCATGCCGGAACAGGGTCTGCGGGCGGGTCATCGAAAGGTGTTTGCGCAGCACCGGGATATGGGTGATGGTTTCGTCGACGAAGATCGTGTCGGCGGGCATCACCTCGGCCATGGCGGTGCATATGGTGGCCGCGTTCAATGTCCCCGCTGCCGCCGCGCTGTCCCGCTCAGCCTTCAACGCATCCAGTGTTTTGGCATGCTCGCCGGCCCATTTGGCGCGCCGGGTCTGCTTGGTTTTTTGGTCCGGGCCGGCGGCGGTAATGGCGCCGACAAGGGCGCGCAGCGTCGCCGCCACGTCGCCCTCGAGATAGGCATCGGCGTGCATCACCTGGTAAATCAGCCACTCCTTGTGTGGATGATCGCCGATGGCGACGATCCTGCCCGGGGTCGGGCGCTGGGTCGGCGGGTACCAGGGCGTCCGTCCGCCGACCAGAAGCACCAGGTCGGCGTCGGCCAGATGGCCATAGCTTTCGACGCCCTGCCACAATTGGTGGTCGGTGGGGAAGTTGGCGTAAGAGGTGCCGCGCCCGCCGATCACCGGAATGGCGGCGGCCTCGGCCAGTTCGACCAAGGCGGCGAAGGCTTCGGGATCGCGCCCCGAATGTTCGGTCACGATCACCGGGTTTTCGGCTTCAACGATAGCGGCGGCCAGCTGCCCGAGCTGCTCCGGGGCGGCCTGCGTCTTGGGCGCCGCCGGCACCTTGCGCAATTCTTCCGACGGGGTCCAGTCCTCGAGCATGTATTCCAACGGTACATCCAGGTAGATGGGGCCCTGCGGCGCCCGCCCGGCCATTTCGCCGGCGCGGATGATGCTCTGGTATAGGGTTGGGGTGCTCGGCACCTGGGCCGCCCATTTGACGAGGGGCGACACCAGCCGGTCGGCGCCGCCGGGGCTGACTCCGCCATACCATTGCTGTTCGGCGGGATTATCGGGATCGGCGCCGAGGGTCACCGATTCGCCGGACATGACCAGCATCGGCACTTCCGCCTGCAAAGCGGAACGGATGCCCATGGCGCCGTGCAACAAACCGACGCCGGCATGCAGCAGCACCGCCTGCGCCTCGCCGGTGACGAAGGTATAGCCGGTCGCCATGTTGACGGCGAGGGCTTCATGCCAGCATTGGATATATTGGGGGCCGTGGTTTTTTTCGTGGACTTGCCGGGTCAAGGCTTCCCAGACCGGCGACCATTCCGAGCCTGGCGAGGAAATCACATATTTGATGCCGAGATTGCGAAATGCCTCGACGACGGCTTCGCCGCCATCCTGATTGTTTTTCACAGCTGCCTCCCGGAAAATATGATTACGGCTTGATCGCCAACCACTTGCACCTATCATAGCGTTCACGAATTGGAGCGGCAATGCGCCGTAAAGGGAGCTAATGGATGGGACTATCTGTCATTGGCGCCGGGTTCGGGCGGACCGGAACCGAATCCATGAAATCGGCGCTTGAAATCCTCGGGCTGGGGCCGTGCCATCATATGAAAGTGGTGCTGTCGAAACCCGACGAAGAAGCGATGTGGCGCGAAGTGTTGAATAGCGATCAGCCCGATTGGGAGCAGGCCTATGCCGGGTACAATTCCGGTGTCGATTGGCCGACTGCCTATTACTGGCGTGAGCTGATCGATTATTACCCCGACGCCAAGGTCCTTTTGACCTTGCGCGATGCCGAAAGCTGGTACGACAGCACCGAACGCACGATCCTGAAAATCATTGAGAGTCTGACCGATCCCGAATCCCTCGGCCTGCGCATGATCGGCGAAGGTGTGTTCGGCGGCCGGCTGCATGATCGCGATCATACGATTTCCCTCTACGAGGCTCACAATGCGGCGGTCCGTGCCACGGTGCCGCCGGAGCGCCTGCTGATCCACAATCTGGGCGACGGCTGGGAACCGTTGTGCGCGTTCCTCGGCAAGCCGGTACCAGATGTGCCTTACCCAAGCAGCAACGTCGGCGAAGAATTTCTCGAATTTTTTGACAAACGCAACGCCGCCAAGCCGTGAGCCGGCGCATGGTTACCCCCAGATAATCCTGGACCCCCGGCTAAAAAAAAGCATATTTGTTTAGGTGTTTCAGCGCCATTAGTGCTGGAAACCGCGACCGCCGGCGCAACGATCGGCGGCGGATTTTATAAGGGGGACTTCATGGCCGTACAATATATCGAGGCCAAAAACGTCAATCTGACCTTCACGCCGGTGGGCCGCATGCCGGTTACGGCGCTCAAGGGTTTCGACGTCGCCGTCGGCGAGGGCGAATTTGTCTCCATCGTCGGCCCGTCGGGCTGCGGCAAAAGCACCTTCTTGAACGTCCTTCTCGGCCTGATCCAGCCTGACCTGGGCGAAATGGCGATCAACGGCAACCGGGTGTCCGGCCCGGGGCGCGACCGCGCCATGGTGTTTCAGGAATTCGGGCTGCTGCCCTGGCGGACGGTCCAGGACAATATCGGCCTGGCGCCCGAACTGCGCGGCGTCGGCAAGAAAGAGCGGCGCGCCATATGCGGCAAGTTCATAGAGATGGTCGGGCTCACCGGTTTCGAGAGCCACTATCCGCACGAGCTGTCGGGCGGCATGAAACAGCGGGTCGGCATCGCCCGCGCCCTGGTCAGCGATCCCGACGTATTGCTGATGGACGAGCCGTTCGCGGCCTTGGATGCGCAGACCCGCGACATCATGCAGGCGGAATTACTGCGTATCTGGCAGGAAGCAAAAAAGACGGTGCTGTTCGTCACCCACCAGATCGAGGAAGCGGTTTATCTGTCGGACCGGGTGATCGTCATGACCAAGCGGCCCGGCCGCACCAAGACCATCATCGATGTCCCGCTCGACCGGCCGCGCGATTATGAAATGCGGGTGACGCCGGAATTCAACGAGCTGAAGCTGCGCATCTGGAACGAGCTCAAGGACGAGATCGATTCCGATGGCGGCCCGGTCCTCGATTAGGGTGCCAAAATGGAACTGACAGGCATGGCAAAATTTTTCGATGATTGGCGCCGCCTGATCCTCGGCATCACCGCCATCGTGCTTTTCTTCCTGGCCTGGGAAGCGCTGCTCACCTGGTTCATCCCCTTGAACAAGTTCATCATTTCGAAGCCGAGCCTGATCTTTCTCGGCCTCTACCGGGATATGGAAAGCGGGCTGATCTGGCGCGATCTGCTGGTCAGCGGGCGGCCGCTGTTTTTCGGTTTCGGCGCCGCCGTCCTTGTCGGCATTCCGGTCGGCGTCGTCATGGGCTGGCGAGTGCGCGTCGGCTATTCGCTGGACCCGTTGCTGACGGCGCTTTACGCCAGCCCGCTGGTGGCCGTCGCGCCGCTGGTGATCATCTTCTTCGGGGTCGGCATCGCCGGCAAGGCGATCCTGATCTTCGTGCTTTGCGTCTTTCCCTTCGTCTTCAATTCCTTCGCCGGGGTGCGTTCGGTTGATGCGCTGCTGATCAACACGGTGCGGGCCTTCGGCGGCGGCGAATGGAATCTCTACCGCATCGTTATCGTGCCGACGGTGCTGCCCTTCGTCATCGCCGGCGCCCGCTATGCCGTCGGGCGCGGCTTGATCGGCGTCCTGGTCGGCGAATTTTTCGCCGCCTCCGAGGGCGTCGGCTACCGCATCGCCTGGTACGGCGACATGTATGTGCTCGACCGCATGTTCGGCTATATCTTTGCGCTAATGGTCATCGCCGTCATTTTCACCGAGGGCATCCGCTGGGCCGAGCGCACCGCCTTCCCCTGGCGCGTCGGCATGTAATACCAAGGTGCACTGATAATGAACGACACCCCGACCATCACCGAAACGGCGCCCGTGGAGCTTACCCAGCGGACATTCTGGGAACGGAACGAATCTCTCGTCCTTGGCACCGGCTTCATCGTGGCGGTGATCGTTATCTGGCAAATCGTGCCGACCGTCTTGACCCTGTCGAGGGGCATGCAGCTGTTTTTCGCGACCCCGACGATGGTCGTCGGCGCCTTCGCCGAATTGATCGAAAGCGGCAAGATCTGGCCGGCGGTGCAGTTCAGCGCGACGGCGTTCTGCCTCGGCCTCGGCCTGTCCATCGTCTGCGCCTTGCCGCTCGGCGTCATCATGGGGCGCTCGCGCCTTATGAACGACATGTTCGATCCCTTCATCACCAGCATCAACGCGACGCCGCGCCTGGTCTTTTTGCCGCTGATCCTGATCTGGTTCGGCATCGGCATGTGGTCGGTGATCGTCGTCGTCTTTATCGGCGCCCTGTTTCCGCTGTTGATCAACACCTATGAAGGGGTGAAGAACGCCGACAAGCTGTTGATCAACGTGGTCAAGTCCTACGGCGCGGGCGAATGGGAAATCAACAAGCTGGTGGTGATCCCCAATTCGCTGCCCTTCATCATCGCCGGGCTGCGCCTGGCCATCGGACGCGCCGTCTTGGGCGTCGTCGTCGCCGAGTTCTTCGGCGGCTCGTCGAAGGGCATCGGCGTCATCATGGTGCGCGCCTCGGGCACCTTCCAGGTCGACGTGGTGTTCGCCGGGCTGATCATGTTCATGGCCATATCGCTGATCCTGACCGGCATCGTGCGCGCCATCGAAGCCCGCTTCTCCCGCTGGCGCCCGCCGCAGACGAAGAATTTTTAGTAACGGGTGCAGCGGGCAGGGGCTGGCATGGTTGGCCTGCCCGCGTCCTTGCTGGTCTCCAGGGCTGGCTCAGGGGGTTTTGGGGGACACCCCCATCCCCTAAGTCGGCCACACGGGCGTCTTCTCGCACCGTTAGCTGGCACGCGTCATTTGTTTAAACTATCGGATTTCTCGCAGCCGTTGAATATCTAACTTGGGCTGGCGTTCTGAGTTGGATTTTCAACTTCGGGATCGACGAGTATCTCTAAAGGTTCTGTCACCAGGGGAGCAACAACGGTGTCGGTCGGAGCAGGCGGCACGCCGGCAACCTGATTTGTCGCCTGGACAATGGCTGTAACATCGGCGCCCGTAGCCTCCGCCGCCGAAATGGCGCCCTGTTGCGACGCGGCGGCCAGGTCGGCAACTTCCAGATTTGCGGCGCCCGCCGCAGTGACCACCCCTGTTGTCGAAGCCTGAGCGATCGCCGCCACATCGACATTGACGAGGGCCGCGGCACGCACGGCGCCATTGGAAGCCGCGGCCGCGATTTCGGCGACATTACCGCCAACCTGCACGGTGCCGGCAATCACCGCGCCCGCCGCCGCTTGCGCGACAGCCGATACATCGACACCGGCGCCAACCGCCCCTTGAACGGCGCCCGAAGTAACCGCCTGTGCCGCATCGGTCGCGCTGACGGCGGAATTCGCAGCGGCGCCGACGGTTGCCGATGTTGCAATGACGCCGGCGATATTCGGATTGGCGCCGACCGCCGATTGAATGACCGCCGCAATTTGACCAGCATTTTGCGCGTTTTCGGAAGCGCCGGTAATGACCGTGGCCGTGCCCGCCGCCGTATTGGCCGTATTTTGCTGTTTATCCTGTGCCGATGCCGTCGAAATTATTGCCGCCGCATTGGGAACAGCGGCTTGCGCCTGGGCGATAAAAGTTTGCTGCGCCGCCGTCGGCGCCGCCGGCGCCGCGGCGCTCAGCAATCCAACATTGGCGGCCGCCGTCAACAATGACAATCCCGCCGCCGTTGGCGGCGGCGCAATTTGCGCTTGCGCATTTTGCTGCAGGGCGGTGGGTACCGTGTTGGCCGCGGCATCGGCGGCGCGTTGCTCGGAGGAGAGCGCCTGAGCGGCCGGCGGAGCGCCAAGCGTCGCCTGCACCAATTGCAGAACCTGCGCCGTCACCGCCGGCGGCATCCTTTCGGGCTGCATCGGCGGCGTCGTCCGGCTGGGCGCCGCCATCGACTGCCCTTCACCGACCGAAGATGTGCCGGCATCGTTGGTATAAGTGGCACTGCCGGAGGACACATGGAAAAAAGTCGGCACGTTGGGTTGGATCACACCGGATACGGCGGATCCCCGGATGCCAATCGTTCCGGTCGGGGTGTTCAAGGTAAATTCGGATTGGGTGGCAATAAACCCGGAAATATAACGAAACGTACCCTGCGTCAGGGTTATTATCTTGCTTGATTTGCCCTCGGCGGGATTGAATGCCAGCTCGTCGATGACCGCCGAACCGTTGGCGCCGATTTCGAATGTTGATCCGTCGCGAAACTGGATGACGATGACCGAATCGTCACCGGTTATGATGTTTTCATTGAAGAAAATTTTCTCGGCTAAAATAATACGACGCAGTTTTTGCCCGGATATCTGCCCGCGAACATTTTTCTCAATGGTAATTGAATGGCCGACATGGATCGGCGGCGTCGCGGCTTTTGCTTCGCCGATTGAAATAGCCAAAACCGGCAACAAGAATAGAAAATATTTTGCCGCCCGAATACCCGCCCACCGATATGTCAAAACCTTGGCCTGCAAAAAGACTCGCATTAAATTACCACATCTTCTTAACGGCATATGGTTAATATTTCTTAATATTCAACGCCTAAGCCGCCCCATATACATTTCCAAGCGGCTGCGGCCAAAGACGGGCGCGGCCAATTCGGTTGTTCATTTCTTGGGGCGAAAGGTGAGGTCCGCTTTTGCGCCCTTCTTGGCGCAAAGCTCCCTGATTATTGTTGGTGACAATTTGCGTGAGTAAAGACCATTGATGATGACCCTGCCTCTATTGACCAGTCCCCAGGCCACCTCAAAACAGACGGTCCCGGGTACATCAAGTGCGGTGATTGTCGTTTTGCCCGCTTTTTTAATGATGCTGAGGGCGCCGCCGAATACATGTTTTTCAGGCGTATTTTCCTGGGTGGCGTCTCTTATTTGCCGAATCAGAATAATTGTTCCGTGCCTATCCGCTTGACACCCATACCCACTACATCTAGGGTGGGCGTAAAGCGGATAGGGGGTTGGCTGTGGACGTTCTCGATCGAGATGATCTTCCGTTCCCGGAATCTCTTCCTGGGTTC
>NZAK01000079.1 GCA_002687515.1 Rhodospirillaceae bacterium | reverse complement strand
CCCGGAGGGCGGCCTTCCGAGGCCCCCGGACCGCGTTGCGCGGGTCTTGTGATGCTCCAGCATCACGGCGTCCCACGCGCCTCGCCGGATGACCTCGGAAGGCCGTCGTAGGGGGTCGGGAATTACGCCGGGGCGTACTAGGCGGGCGCATGCTTTTGCCAGCCCGGATGCGCCCGATCCGCCGCCGCCATCAGCGAACGGCCGCTCATTTCCGGCGGTTGCGGCAAATTCATAAGCTGCAGGATGGTCGGCGAGACATCGGCCAGCAAGCCACTCGACAGCCCGTTTACGCCGGCCGGCGGATTGACCAGCATCACCGGCACCGGAGACAGGGTATGGGCGGTGTGCGGCTGATCGTTATCGGTATCCAGCATGCGTTCCGCATTGCCGTGGTCGGCGGTGACGAGCATGGCGCCGCCGCTTTGCCGCAGCACCGTCTCCAGGCGCCCGAGGCAGGCATCGACGGTTTCGGCGGCGCGCACCGCGGCATCGAAGATGCCCGTATGCCCAACCATGTCGCCGTTGGCATAATTGACGACGATCAGATCATATTTGCGCGCCTGGATGGCCTCGACCAGCTTGTCGGTAACTTCGATCGCCGACATTTCCGGTTGCAGATCGTAGGTGGCGACCTTCGGCGACGGCACCAGGATTCGTTCCTCGCCGGGAAACACATCCTCCGCGCCGCCGTTCAGGAAAAAGGTTACATGCGCGTATTTTTCGGTTTCGGCGATGCGCAACTGGCTGAGCCCGGCGTCCGAAACCACCTGGCCGAGGATATTTTTTAGTGGCCGCTGTGGAAAAAGGGCCGTCATATGCCGGTTCAGGGCGCCGGAATATTCGGTCATGCCGGTGCGCGCCGCAAACGAAATGGCGCGCCGGCGGTCGAAGCCGTCGAAGTCGGGCTCGACCAGCGCCGACAATACCTCGCGCGCCCGGTCGGCGCGGAAATTGAACATCAGCAGGCCATCGCCGTCCGCCATGCCGGCATAGCCGCCGATCACCCAGGGTTCGACGAATTCGTCCATGACATTGCTCTCATAACTTTGCCGGATGGCGGCGGCGGCGCTGTCCGCTGTTTGCCCCTCGCCGTCGGCGAGTGCCCGGTAGGCGCGCTCGATCCGGTCCCAGTTATTATCGCGGTCCATGGCGTAATAGCGGCCGCTGACCGTCGCCAATTCGAAGCCGGCCAGGGATGCGGTCGCGGCGGCGATGTCTTCGACGAATCCCAGCGCGCTCGACGGCGGCACGTCGCGGCCGTCCAGAAAAGCATGCAGGCGCGTTTCGATGCCGGCCGCGTCCAGATACCCGGCGAGGGCGATCAGGTGCGCCTGGTGCGAATGGACGCCGCCCGGGGACGCCAGGCCGATGATATGGCAGACGCCGCCGCTGGCGCGAAGCGCGTCGATTAATCCCAAAAGAGCGGGATTTTCGCCGATGCTGCCGTCGGCGATTGCGGCGTCGATGAGGGGCAGGTCCTGGATCACAACGCGGCCGGCGCCGATATTCATATGGCCGACCTCGGAATTGCCCATCTGGCCTTCGGGCAGGCCGACATCGAGCGACGATGCCTGCAGCCGCGCCCCCGGATAGGTTCGGCGCATGCGGTCCCAATTGGGGGTATGGCCGTTATGGATGGCGTTGTCCTCGCCGCCTTCGCGATCGCCCCAACCGTCCAGGATGCACAGCACCGTCGGCTTTGGTCTTGTCGGATTGGAAGCTTGCTTGCTCATGGTTTTGGTCTTCTGGTCGGCTTTAAGCTCGGGCCTGCTCTAACGGTGATAGGGATGGTTCGTCAAGATGCATTGCGCCCGGTAAAGCTGTTCGATCAGCATCACCCGGGCCAGCATGTGCGGCCAGGTCATCGGGCCGAGGGACAATTTGAAGCGGGCGCCGCCGAGAAGCTCCTGGGCAAGCCCATCGGCGCCGCCGATGACAAAGGCGAAATGCGACTGGCCGTCATTCATCCAGCGGCCCATCTGGCTCGCAAATTCCGTGCTGGACAGGGATTTGCCGGCTGGGTCGAGGGCGATGAGGAAGGCATCGCCGGGAACCGCGGCGGCCAGCAGTTCCGCTTCGCGCGCCATCATCCGCGCCGCCGGCAGCTTCTTGCGCTCTTCCACTTCCTTGAGCTTCACCGGCCAGGTCAGCCGCCGCCGGTAGTCTTCCCATTGATTGGCGGCGGGACCGGATTTCATGCGTCCCACCGCGGCGACCGTGATCTGCATCGCGTTTGTTCCCTAAGGGTTTCTCCGGCGGGCCGTGCCGCCGTCTGCCTGTCCCGGTCCGGTTCAAGTGCGCGCCGTCGATCCGGTGCGGGGAGCGGGATCCCGCCAAATTTTTTCAAGCTCGTAAAACTGCCGCACTTCGGGCCGGAATAAATGAACAATCACATCGCCGGCATCGATTAAAACCCAGTCGCACTGGTTCAGCCCCTCGATTGCAACCGAGGCCAGGCCGGCGCCCTTCAAATTTTCCCGGAGATGTTCCGCCATGGTGGCGACATGCCGCCCGGAGGTTCCCGACGCAATGATCATGGCGTCGGCGAAATCGGTTTTACCCGCAAGGTCGATGACGTCGACGTCAAGCGCCTTATCGTCATCGAGAGACGCCTTAACCGCATCCAGCAAAATCTTGGAGGACGGCGGCGCCGATTTATAACGAACGATGGTGTATATCTCCTTTCCGGTCTTGTTCAGTCCTAAACTACTCTATCCGACATATTCCGTTACGCAATCGAGTCAACTTCGCCCTGATCTTGGTGGCCGAACTGGCATCCGGCGCGATGTGCAGGAACATCCACGCCGGCGCGTCCTTGCCGACCAGCCGTTTGGCGTGCAATTCCGGCACCCGCCTGCGTTCGAACCTGCGTGCCGCGCGCGATGCAAGCGCCCGCATAGAATAGGAAGGTCGTGGAAAAACCGCAATGGGAATGAGGCGGAAGATGCGCCGCCATTGCCGCCATTTATGGAACTGGATCAAATTGTCGGCGCCGATCAGGAACACGAAACGTTTGTCCGGATGGGCGCTTTTCAAGGCGCGCAACGTATCGGCGGTATATCTGGTGCCGTGCTCGCGCTCGAAATGGGAAACCGTGATGCGCGGGTCATCGGCGTGCGCTTCGGCCGACGCCGAGCGCGCCTCGTAGGACGCCATGCCGCTGGCCGGTTTCAAGGGGTTCTGCGGCGAAACCAGCCACCAAACCTGATCCAGGCCCAAACGGTCGAGCGCCGCCAGGCTGATATGCAGATGGCCCCGGTGCGCCGGATTGAACGATCCGCCCAACAGCCCGATGCGTTTACCTTCGTTCACCGGAGATTCAACCTAAAGACCACGGTTCATGGCCTTATTTGGCCGCTGCCCCGAACCACATATTTGAACGTCGTCAACTGTTCGACGCCGACCGGGCCGCGGGCGTGCATCTTGCCGGTCGATATTCCGATCTCGGCGCCCATGCCGAACTCGCCGCCATCGGCGAACTGGGTCGACAGGTTATGCATGGCGATGGCGCTGTTGACGCCGCCCAGGAACTTTTCCGCGGTCTCGGCATCGTCGGTGACGATGGCGTCGGTATGCTCGGAACCATGGCTGTTGATGTGACGGACGGCCTCTTCGACACCATCAACCTGTTTCACGGCAATGATCGCATCAAGATATTCGGTATCCCAGTCGGCGTCCGATGCCTCGGCCACCCTGCCATCCAGCTTTCGCGTTTCGGCATCGCCCCTGATTTCGCACCCGGCCTGGGTCAACGCATCCAGGATCACCGGCAAATGCGTTGCCGCGGCGCCCCGGTCGATCAACAGGGTTTCGGTGGCGCCGCAAATCGAGGTGCGGCGCATTTTGGCGTTGACCACGATGTCGCGCGCCATGTCGGGATCGGACTTGGCGTTGACATAGGTGTGGCAGATGCCTTCCAGATGCGCGAAGACCGGTACCTTGGCTTCGCTTTGCACGCGTTCGATCAGCGACTTGCCGCCGCGCGGCACGATGACGTCGATAAAGTCGGTCATGGTCAGCATTTCACCGACGGCGGCGCGGTCGGTGGTCGGCACCATCTGTATCGATGCGGCCGGCAGGTTGGCCTGTTTCAAGCCTTCCTGCATGCAGGCCAGGATTGCCGACGAGGAATGAAAGCTTTCCGAACCGCCGCGCAGGATCGAGGCGTTGCCCGATTTCAGGCACAGGCTGCCGGCGTCGGCGGTCACGTTGGGGCGCGATTCATAGATGATGCCGATCACCCCCAACGGCACCCGCACGCGCGAGATATCAAGCCCGCTGGGCTGTTGCCATTGGTCGATGACGGCGCCGACCGGATCGGGCAGCGCCGCGATCTGGTCGAGTCCGGCGGCCATGCCCTCGACGCGCTTGTCGTCAAGCGCCAGCCGGTCCAAGAGGGCCTCGCTGAGGCCCTTTTCCTCACCTACCTCGAGATCCCTTGCATTGGCTTCGACCAACGCGCCAGCGCGCCCGCGGAGCGCATTCGCGGCTTCGCCGAGGGCGCGGTTCTTGGCTTCCGCGGGCGCCGCGGCCAAGGCTCCGGCGGCCTCCTTGGCGGCGGCGCCGATGCCCTGCATCAAGGCGTGGATATTTTGCGTTTCATCATTGCTTTGCGATGACATGTCGTTTCCCCGGTCCTGCTCTAAAATTTCCAAATTGGTCCGGTCTCAAAGGATCGCCAAATCGTCCCGATGAATCATCTCGTCCCGGCCACGGTAACCGAGAAGGGCTTCGATTTCATCCGTTTTGTGTCCCATGATACGGCGCGCGTCGTCGGCCGAATAGGCGACAAGGCCACGCCCAAGCTCGGCGCCGTCCGGTGTTTTGACGGCGACCGCATCGCCGCGCTCAAACGATCCCTCGACGGAGGCGACGCCGGCCGGCAAAAGACTGCGGCCGCCGACCAACGCCTTGGCGGCGCCGTCATCGACGATCAACGCGCCGACCGGCTGCAGCGTACCCGCGATCCAGCTCTTGCGCGCCGTGTGCGGGCTCGCCTGGGGTACGAACCAGGTGCCGTGACCGGCTTCTTCGAGAACGCTCAAGGGGCTTTCGATACGCCCGTCGGCGATCACCATGTGGCAGCCGGCGCCCATGCAGGCCCGGGCAGCGGCCAGCTTGGTGATCATGCCGCCCGACGAATCGCTGGAGTTCGAGGTGCCCGCCATGGCGTCGATTTCGGCTGTTATCTCGGTGATCTCGGGCACCAGCACGGCGTCCGCATGGCGCCCCGGATCGGCCGTGTAGAAGCCGTCGATGTCGGACAAAAGGATGAGCAGGTCGGCGCTGACCATGGCGGCGACGCGGGCCGCCAGGCGGTCGTTGTCGCCGAAGCGAATCTCGTCGGTGGCCACCGTGTCGTTTTCGTTGATCAGCGGCACCGCGCCGACGCCCAACAGGGTCATCAGGGTCGAACGGGCGTTCAAGTAACGCCGCCGGTCCTCGCTATCGGCGAGGGTCAAGAGGATCTGCGCCACCGTCAGCTGATGTTCGCCGAGCCGTTCCTGATAGGCGTGCGCCAGCCGCACCATGCCGGCCGCCGCCGCCGCCTGCTTTTCTTCCAATTTCAGGCCGCCGCTCTTCAAGCCGAGGTAGCGCCGCCCCAGCGCCACCGCGCCGGACGATACCAGGATCACGTCCTGGCCGCGCCTCCGGAACCCGGCGATATCCCTGGCCAGCGAGCCGAGCCAGCTTGAATGCAGGGTACCGTCGGTATCCACCAACAGGGCGGAACCGACCTTGACCACCACCCGCTTGGCGCCGGCGATATCATGGGTTCCGGTCATGGCGCAAAAACAGCGGGTTCCGCCGCCTCTTTTTTGGCCTCGCTGATCATCCGCGCCGCCCGGCGCAAGACGTCGGTAACGCCGGTGCCGGCGACGCCGGACATGGCCGGGATATCGTTCTCCGGCACCGCGGCGGCCTCGGCCAGGCATTTCCTTTGCTCGGCAATCAGCTCGTCGCCGAGGGCATCGCATTTATTGAGGACGATAATTTCGGCTTTCGCCGCCAGATCGGCGCCATAAGCCTCGAGCTCATGGCGCACGGTCAGATAGTCGGCGCCCGGATCGTTGACGGTGCCGTCGACAAGATGCAGGAGCGCGCCGCAACGTTCCACATGGCCGAGAAACCGGTCGCCGAGCCCGGCGCCTTCATGGGCGCCCTCAATCAGGCCGGGAATATCGGCAAGCACGATTTCCGCGCCATCGACATAGCCGACGCCCAAATTGGGGTGCAGGGTGGTGAACGGGTAATCGCCGATCTTCGGCCGGGCCCGCGTGACGGCGGCCAGAAAGGTGGATTTACCGGCGTTGGGCAGGCCGATCAAGCCGGCATCGGCGATCAATTTGAGGCGCAGCCACAGCCATTTTTCCTCGCCGTCGAAGCCGGGGCTGGCGCGCCGCGGCGCCTGGTTGGTTGAAGATTTGTAATGGGCGTTGCCGAAGCCGCCGTCACCGCCCCGGGCGAGCACGATGGTCGCGCCTTCTTCGGTCAGATCGGCGATCAAGTGCTCCCGGTCTTCGTCGAAGATTTGGGTGCCGACCGGCAGCTTCAAGGTGACGCCTTGCCCGGCCTTGCCGGAGCGCATCTTGCCCATGCCGTGATGGCCGCGCTCGCCCTTGAAATGCTGTTGGTAGCGGAAATCGATCAGGGTGTTCAGATTGGCGACGCATTCGACGATCACGTCGCCGCCGCGGCCGCCGTCGCCGCCGTCGGGGCCTCCGAATTCGACGTATTTTTCGCGGCGGAAGGCAACGCAGCCATTGCCGCCGTCGCCGCTTTTGACGAATATCTTCTGCTGATCCAGAAACTTCATGGGTATCAACCTATCGGTTCATTCCCTAACACAGGGTTAGTGCGGCCGGTTTTCACGAATACCTATCAAAAAAGGGGAATGGACGGCCATTCCCCTTGATACGAGACCCAATCGGGTCCGGGATCGGCCGCAACCGTTATCCGGCGGCCGGCTCCACACTGACAAAGGTGCGCCCGGCGCCCTTTTTCCTGAAATTGACCTTGCCCTCGGTCAGCGCGAACAGGGTGTGGTCCTTGCCGATGCCGACATTTTCGCCGGGATGGAACTTGGTGCCGCGCTGGCGGACGATGATGTTGCCGGCCAGGACGCCCTGGCCGCCAGATTTCTTGACGCCGAGGCGCCGCCCGATGGTGTCGCGGCCGTTGCGCGATGATCCGCCTGCTTTCTTATGGGCCATAACGGTCTCTCCTTATTCCTTGGTCTTAATCTTTCTTCTTCGAAGGCGCTTTCGCTTTTGCCGGCGCCTTGGATTTCGCCGCCGATTTTGGTTTCGACGCGGCCTTTGCCTTGGCCGGAGCCTTGGTCTTGGCCGGGGCCTTGTCCTTGGCCGGGGCCTTGGCCGCCGCCTTTGGCTTCGCCGCGGCTTTTGGTTTCGCTGTCGCCGCCGATTTTGCCGCCTTCGGTTTCGCCGCCGGCTTTTTCTCTTCCGGTTCCTTGGCGGCCGGTTTGGCGGCCGGTTTCACGGCGCCCTTGCCATTGATATCGAGGACGCGCAGCACGGTCTGTGCCTGGCGGTGACCCTTGGTACGCTTATAGCCCTTGCGCTTCTTCTTCTTGAAGGCGACCACCTTGTCGGCGCGGCCTTGATCGAGAATCTCGCAATTGACCGCCGCCTTGGCGACCAGCGGGGCGCCGACCTCGGGCGCCTTGCCGTCCTCGCCAACCATCAGCACGTCTTCCAGCTTTACCTTGCCGCCGGCTTGCCCAAGCAATTTTTCGACGAGGATGACATCGCCGGGCGTAACGCGATACTGTTTACCGCCGGTCTTTACGACTGCGTACATTTGTTATTGCTTTCCGTCTAAAAAGGGCGGGCCTTCAAATAACCCGCCGGAAGGCGCGGAAACTAGCGCTTGGCACCCAACCTGTCAACGCCAAATGGGGCCAAATGGGGCGGGTATGACGCCTAAATCTGCCAGCCCCCCGTCACCGGGTTGCCGGAATTTCCACCCTGATTTCGACGCGCCGGTTGCGGGCGCGGCCATCGGCGCTCGAGTTGGCGCCGCGCGGGCGCGTATCGGCATAGCCGACGGCCGAAATGCGGCCGCGGGTCAGGCCCGGATGGCGCAACAACTGGTGAATCACGGAAACCGCGCGCGCCGAGGACAAATCCCAGTTGGACCGGTAGCGGCTGGTCGAGATCGGGCGGTCGTCGGTATGGCCGGAAACGAAAACTTCACCCTTGGTGCGCGCCAGCACATCGGCGATGCGGTTCAGGGTGGGCACGATATTGCCCATCAGGTCGGCGTTGCCGAGGGCGAACGTGGTGCTCGCCGGGAAGCGCAGGATGATAAAGCTGTCCTTGATGTCCAATTCAATGAGGCCGGCGCGTAGCTCCCGGTCCAGGGTCGTCTGCACCAGCGTTGTCAACTTGTTGCGCTGCACGGATATGAGATAGCTGGACTCGCTTTCGGAAACCGGCTGATCCTGCTTCTCCAGCTCTTCGGTGACCGGTTTCGAGGTGCTCGACGTCTTTTCCTTGGAGCGGGTGAAGATCGGCGGCGGCTGGTTGAACGCCTCGGCCATCGGCCCAGCGTTGCGGCGGAAGCTGTCGCTGTCGATTTCGGAAAAAGATATGATCAGCACGAACAGCGCAAACAGCAGCGCCATCAGATCGGCGAAGGTTATCAGCCAGACCGCCGCGCCTTTTCGCTTTTTATAGGATAGATCCGACTGCTCGGCGGCGGCGGTCATGTCAGGCCACCTTCTTCAACGGCGCCTGCCGGCCGCTGTTTTTGGCGCCGCCGGTGTATGCATCGTCGCCGCCGATGGCGCGCTGTTTTTCGGGCAGATACGGTTCCAGGATTTCGCGCATGGCGGTCGGGTTCTGAAGCTGTTGGATTTGGAATACGCATTCGATAATCAGCGAACGCAAGGTCTTTTCCCGCCGTGCCTTGTCTTCAAGCTTGTCGGCGATGGGCAAGGCGATCAGGTTGGCCAAGAGGACACCGTAAAGGGTCGTCAGCAGGGCCACCGCCATGGCCGGTCCGATCGAAGACGGATCGCTCATATTGCTCAGCATCTGGACCAGGCCGACCAGGGTGCCGAACATGCCGAAGGCCGGCGCGGCGTCGCCGATCGCCTGGAACACCTTGGCGCCGACCTCTTCGCGCTGGATGGAATGGGCCATTTCCTGGGTCAGAACCTTGCGGATATATTCGAGATCGCGCCCGTCGGCGCAAAGCTGGATTCCCTTTTTGAAGAACGGGTTGCGGATTTTCTCCTTTTCCAGGGAGATCAGGCCCGATTTGCGTCCCTTTTTGACCAATTGGATGGCCAGCTTGATGTAATCGCGCGGCTGATCCTTATCGTTGGTGAAGGCGGCTTTCATGCCGACCGGCATGGAGACGAAAAATCCCGACAGCGGGAACTTGATCATGGTCGCGGCGAAGGTGCCGCCGATGACGATCAGGAAGCCGGGCGTGTTGAGGAAGATCGAAAAATCCGATCCGGTGGCGATGGCCAGGGAAACAACGGTGATGCCGACGGCCAGGCCGGCTAGGGTCGCAATATCCACGTGCCTACACTCTCCTCCACCCCGCATGCCGCGGGGACTTCGCCATGGTTGCTGGCGAAAAACACTTTTTCAAACCAAAGGGGCGGTCCGACGACGATACGCGCTCCCTGGTATTACGGGTTATACTTACGTTATATGGGGCCGAACCTAGCAATTTCCAGGAAAATGTTCGGTGATTAAGGTCACACATGGTCCAAAAAAGTGTCTCGACAGCGGCATGCCGGCCCGTTAATTAACCTTTTTTCCGGCTTCGGCTGCTTGGTTAAATGAAATGAAATATATAAACACGCTTATTTATATAGCCCTGGTTGTGCTTGTGAACTGGGCCTTTACCGTGGTTCCGCTGGTCAAGCTGCCGGGCGGCACCATGTGGCCGCCGGTGGCTCTTCTGGTTGGATTTGTCTTTGTCGCGCGCGATTTCGCGCAGCGCGAGGTCGGCCATTACGTCTTGCTGGCGATGGCCATCGGCGTCGCCATCACCTATGTCATGGTCGACCGCAATTTGGCCATCGCCAGCGCCGCCGCCTTCCTGGTCAGCGAAATTGCCGATTGGGCGGTCTATTCCTTCACCCGCCGCCCCCTGTCCCAGCGTATTCTATATTCCAGCATAGTCGGCACGCCCATCGACAGTGTCGTGTTTTTGGGCATGGTCGGCTTTCTTTCGCTTGCCGGCGCCGCCGCGATGACGCTGAGCAAGCTTCTCGGCGCCTTCATCGTCTGGTGGCTGATCCGCCGCCGCGAGGTGGCGCAGCCCGCCTAGCGGCAGGTGATATCGGTTCTAACCACCTGATGAATGACGTTGCCGGAACTGCCGCCGATGCGCGTGCCGCCGCCCGGGAAATGAATCCAGCCATTGACGAAAGCCATGCCGGTGACGCCGTGCACCGGTACCGGCATGGCATCCAGGGCACGCCAGGAATCAGACCTTGGATCATAGACATCGTGGTCGGGATAGACGCCGCTTGCCACCTCGTCATTGCCTTCGCCGCCGAACACATGCAGGCAGCCATTGGCGGCCACCGCGTTGATGCCGCCGCGCGGGCGCAGCATCGGCTTTCTCTTGGACCAGGTATTGGCGGCCGGATCATAGACCTCGAGGGCATCGGTCTTGGGCGAGCGGAAGCCGGGGCCGAAGCGGCCGCCAACCACATAAATCTTGCCATCGATGGCGGCGGCGCCGAGATGGTTGCGCTGGGTCGGGACATCGGGCAGCACGGTCCAGCGATCGGCTTCGGGATCGTAGACCGCGAAATCGTCGCCGCTTTCCCTGGTGCGGCCGCCGGCCACGTAAATCTTGCCGCCGGCGGCGACGGCCACGCCGCCGGATCGTTTCGACGGCATCGGCGCCTTTTCGGCCCATTGGTTGGTTGACGGGTTCCATGCAAACACGCGGTTCAGGAATTTCGGGTCCTCGCGCTGGAAGCGGCCGCCGACGCGGCGCCCGCCGGCTGTCTGTTGGCCGCCGATGACATAGACCCTGCCGTTCACCGCCGCCGCCATGGCGTGGTTGGTCTTCACCGGCAGGCGCGCGATATGGCGCCAGCTATCGGTTTTGGCATCGTATTCGATGGCGGTATCGACGGTAATACGCAGTCTCGGATAGCCGCCAAAGACATAGATTTTATCGCCCATCTGGGCGACCGCGGTTTCCGAATTGGCTTCCAGCAGCGGTGCCCGGGTTTGCCATTCGGCGGCCTCCGAGCCGGCGGCGAGCAGCGCCGCGGTTGCGAAGATTACCGATAGGATAAGCTTGTAAGGTTGCAACATGGCCTCCCCCAAAATTCGATCCGATTGACACGACAGCACTTAGATTGGTGCCTGTTGAAGGCAACGTTTTAAGTGCGGGATTCCGTCTTTTCGCTAGCTAGCCGCCGGACGCATCGTTGAGACGCCGCATCTGATCGCCAGACAATTGGATATCGGCGGCCTTGGTATTTTCCTCCAGATGCAGGGGCCGGCGCGAGCCCGGTATCGGGATCACGTCATAGGCGCCGCACATGGTCCAGGCGAGCGCGACCTGGCCCGGCGTGGCGCCGATTTCCCCGGCGACGCTGATCACGGTTTCGACCAGCTTCAGGTTGGCGCCGATATTCTCGTCATGGAAACGCGGCATGCGGCGGCGGTAGGCGTCATCTTCGGGCAGATCGTCGATGTTTTTCACGTCGCCGCCGAGAAGCGAGAAGCTCAACGGGCCGTAAGCGACGAAGGTAACGCCGAGTTCCTTGCAGGTCGGCAAAATCCCGGCTTCCTGGGCGCGTTCGATCAGGGAATATTCCATCTGCACGGCGGCCAAGGGGTGGACCGCGTGGGCGCGCCTGATCTGCTCTTCGGTGGCGTTGGAGATGCCGAGCGCCCCGACCTTGCCCTGGTTGACAAGCTCGACCATCGCCCCCCAGGTTTCCTCGATGGCGATATTGGGGTCGATCCGGTGCTGGTAATAAAGATCGATGTGATCGATGCCCAGGCGCGAAAGGCTGGCATCGCAGGCTTGGCGCACATATTCAGGCGTGCCGACGAATTTCATGGCGCCGTCCTCGGAACGCACGAAGCCGAATTTTGATGCGATCACCACTTCGCCGCGGCGTTCCTGCAAAACCTTGCCGAGAAATGTTTCGCCGCGTCCGAAACCATACATATCGGCGCCGTCGAAATGATTGATGCCGAGATCGAGGGCCTTGTGGGCGGCTGCGACGGCATCGGCGTCATGCGCGTCCAACAGGCGGTTGCAGCCGAGGCCGATGGGCGCCACCATCAATTCCGAATTTCCAAGCTTCCTCTGATCCATGCGCCGGTCCTCCGCAAAAGAATTAGAACCGCACTTTCATCATCGGGCCGCTTTCCGTCAACCTTTCGTCATCTGCTCGGATAGCAGCTAACGAAGACCCTTGGTGCTGACCGGACCCGACTTCGGTGTTTCCGCCGTGCCCGCCTCGAGGGTGGCGGCGACCGCGGGGCGCGCCAGCATGCGCTGGTGCCAGTCGATGACGCCGGGAAAGCGGCTTTCATCGAAGATCTCGGTATCCAGCTCGCCGAGGCGGTGGGTGAGGGCAAACAGGCTGATATCGGCCAGCGAATAGTCGCCGACCATCCAGTCGCTACCCTCAAGCGCGCCTTCCATCTGGCCGAGGGTGAAGGCGGTCATTTCCATGGCGCGCGCTTCTTCTTCCGCGCTGTAGCCGCCATAGGCGATACGGCGGATGCGCTCGCGCCGCTCCGGCACCGGGTTGGCGGCCATCACCATCTGTTTGTCGCTTTCCGCCAGGGCCTCGACCTCGGGCTTCAGGAAGGCGTTGTAGGTGAGGGTCATCACCGACATGTGGGTGGTGTCCGAGGCCGACAGCCAACGGCGCATATCGGCCCTTGCCTTGGGATCGGCGGGCCGCAAGGGCGGCTCTGGGCAGATATCGTCGAGATATTCCATGATCGCCAGCGAATTGATGATGGCGCGGCCGTCATCGACCAGCGACGGCACCAATCCGTTGGGATTGATCTTCAGGTAATCGGCGCTGTAATGCTCGTAGGCGCGCAGATCCACATAGCGGCTGACGTAATCCAGGTTCTTTTCCTTTAAGGTCAGGCGCACCTGTTTCGAACAGGTGGTCAAGCCGCTGTGGTAAAGTTCGAGCATGATGCGCTCCCCATATTGGTGTCATTTACCGCAGACCGGAATGTGCTTGCGTTCAAACTCGAACAGTTTCCGGGCCGGGCCTTCGGTCATGATGGTGGAATAATCGAGCCGGTTGACCATAACCTCAAGGCGCTTGATTTCCACCAGGCATTGATCGGCGTTAAATTTCCGGGCCCGCCGTTCCCCGGGCGCGGTCGCTTCGGCAAGCAGCGCCTGCAAATTATCTTCCCATTCGGCGGCAAAGACCCGCTTGAAAATTTCGTTTGTTTTCAGCCGGTTACGGCGCATCTCTTTAGCGTAAGTGACGAAGAAGTCGCGCGTGGCATCGAGCACGCGCGGTTCCAGATCGGGGTGGTTTTTGGCGCAAATGCGCATCGTCGGCCCCAGCGATTTGGTGAATACCGAGCGCGTCACCGCGCCCAACTCGTCATCGGTCAAACAGTCCGCCCGGGTCTGCCCGAAAGCGCCGGCCGCCGATAGAACGCCCAAGACCGCCATCGGCGCCACCAGTAAATTCAGTCCGCCAAGCACGCCATCAATTACCTTCGCCGCCAAAAATTGTCCTGTTGCTTTCGCTTTCAATGCCGTATCTTCCGCCCGCAAAAATATTTGGTCTCATGAAAAACCGCAATCGAGATATATACCTGGGCTCCGGCCATCTCGTGGACAGCGATCATCCACGCGTGGTCGAATTCGCCGATGCCCATGTCAAGGGCAATAACGACCTCGACCGGGTCATCTCGCTCTATTACGCGGTGCGCGACGAGATTCTTTACGATCCCTACCTGCCGGTCGGCAAGATCGAAAGCTACCGGGCCAGCGACGCGGTGGCAACGGGGCGCGGCTGGTGCGTGCCGAAATCGGCGCTGTTGACCGCCTGCTGCCGGATCAATGGCGTGCCGGCGCGCCCGGGCTATGCCGATGTGCGCAACCACCTGGCGACCCCCCGGCTTCTGGAATTGCTCGGCACCGATATTTTTCCCTGGCATTCCTATACCGAGATTCTGATCGACGGGCTCTGGGTGAAGGCGACGCCGGCCTTTAACCGGAGACTCTGCGACCGGTTCGGCCTCAAGCCGCTGGAATTCGACGGCAGCGAAGATTCGCTGTTCCATGAGTTCGACCAAAAAGGCCAGCGGCACATGGAATATATTCGCGATCGGGGCGCCTTTCTCGATGTCCCCTTCGACGAAATTCTGGCGACCTTCAAAACCATGTACCGGCCCGAATATATTTCCGGGGCCGGCGGCGATTTCCACGCCGAAGCCGCCGCCGAAAAACAGTAATCGAGGAGACCCATGGAATTCGGCATGCAGTTTTTCCCCGATGTGGGACCGGAAACCAAATCGGCGGAAGAATATTGGGCCGATTGCCTGCATCTTGTCGGCATGGCCGATGAGTACGATTATTCGCACCTCCGGACCGTGGAGCATTATTTTCAGGCCTATGGCGGATATTCGCCGAACCCGCATGTGTTTTTGTCCGCCGCCGCGATGATTTCCAAAAAGGCGCGCCTGGTTACCGGCGCGGTGCTGCCGATCTTCAACAATCCCATGAAGATCGCCGGCGAGATCGGCATGCTGGACGCTCTATCCGGGGGGCGCATGGAATGCGGTTTCGCGCGCGCCTTCCTGCCCGCCGAGTTTGAAGCCTTCGGACGATCGCTCAATGAATCCAAGGCCCGCTTCGCCGAAGGCATGGAACAGGTGCGGCTGCTATTGGAAGAAGAAAACGTCACTTCCGAAGGCGAATTCAACAGCTTCCGGGGAATTACGTCATTGCCGCGCCCGACGCAAAAGCCGCGCCCGCCCTTCTGGGTGGCGGCACTGGTGACACCGGATTCTTTCACCAATGCCGGCAAAATGGGTCACGACGTTATGGCCATTCCGCTGACCGGCGGCAAAATGAATGAGTTGATTAAACTATACCGCGATGCGCGCGCCGAAGCCGGCCACGAAGGCCCGGGCCGGGTCATGCTGGCGCATCACATGTTCTGCCACGAAGACGATGCCAAGGCATTGGAAATTTCGCGCGATCCATTGAACAGGTATTTAAGGTCGCTGGTCAGCTCGGCGTCGACCTGGATGGAAGGCACGTCTTCGGACGATTATCCGGGCTATGACAAGATCATCGCCATGCTGGCCAAGGAAACCACCGAAACCCAGATGCAGAAAAGCGCCGCCTTCATCGGCTCGCCGGAACGGCTGGTCGATCAGATCGCCGAATACCAGGAAATCACCGGCGGCTTCGAAATCGCCTCGCTGCAGGTCAATTTCAACGACCTGCCGCTGATCGAGGCCGAGCGCTCGGTGCGCCTGTTCGGCGAGAAGGTGATTCCGAAGCTGTCCTGACGCCGCCGCTCAGTCTTCCGGTTTGAACAGCAGTTCCAGGTACGAGCGGTAGTGGCCCAGTTGGGCGGCGAACATCTTGGGATCGTTCATCGAACGCGAGGTAACGAAGGCGCCTTCGAAGATCACCGTGATCATGTCGGCGAGTTCGCCCGCATCGGCCGGCAGGCGCGGCGGATACAGTTCCATGATGGCGGTGAATTTGCCGCTCAGCAGCCGCCGCCAGGTGGTAAGCGTTCCGAGAATGGTGTCGTGCACCGAGGCATCGAACAGTTCCGATTCGTAACAGAACGATGCGAACAGGCAGCCGGGCAGCGGTTCTTGCAAATGCATCAGCTCTTCTCGGAACAGGCCGACGAAGATCAGCATTTGTTGCAGGGGATCGCGGCTCAGTTCCTCGGCCTTGGCCATGTTTGCCTGCAAATGGCCGATGTCGGCGTCGGCCCAGCGTTGGACCAGCGCCTCGGCCAGCTTCGCCTTGCTTTTGAAGTGATAGAAAAAAGTGCCCTTGGTGATGCCGGCACCTTCGATCACCTTATCCACCGAGGTGGCGGCAAAGCCGCTGCCGAGGATCAGGGTTTCGGCGCTATCCATGATCTTGGTGCGCGTCGCGCTGCCGTCGCGGGGCATCGGTTTCTCCTTCTTTAAAATATTATATTATACTAATCGGTCAGTTTCAAGGCTGCTTGAGGTCAAAATCCCGCAGAATAAATATATAATTAAAAACAATATGTTAGATATTAAAATATTGGCTGAATCAAATTTTGGACAAAATTCTTGTTGACTCAAACCCGGCGTCTCCTGTAGTTATACCAACTGGTCGGTATAACTACATCAATGGAGGACTTCATGTCTGCTCTCGCTCAAGTAGCCGCCAGCCAGCCCAGCGAAGACGCCGGGGCGTTGCCGTTCGACGAAACCAAGGCCGCCGGCTTCGAGGAAAGAATGGTCGATACGCTCAACGGCGCGGCGTTGGCGCTGATGATATCCATCGGCCACCGCACCGGCTTGTTCGACGCCCTTGATCGGGTGCCGCCGGTGACCAGCGCCGAACTGGCCGCCCATGCCGGCCTGAATGAACGCTATGTCCGTGAATGGCTGGGCGCGCTGAGCGCCGCGCGGGTGGTGAAATTCGATGCCGCCAGCCGCCGCTACAGCCTGCCGGCCGAGCATGCCGCCTGCCTGACGCGCCGGGCGACGCCGGGTAATCTCGCGGTTTTTGCCCAATATGTGCCGGTCCTGGGCGGCGTCGAAGACGATATCGTCCATTGTTTCGAACATGGCGGCGGCGTCCCCTATGACCGCTATCCCAGATTCCACGAGGTGATGGCCGAAGACAGCGGACAAACCGTGCTGCCGGCCCTGTTCGATCATATCCTGCCGCTGGCGGGCGGCATCGAGGCGCGGCTCGAAGCCGGAATTCGCGTCCTCGATGTCGGCTGCGGGCGCGGCCGGGCGTTGATGATGATGGCGGAGCGATATCCGAACAGCACATTCGTCGGATACGACCTGTCGGGCGATGCCGTGAACTGGGCCAATGCCGAGGCCCGCCGGCAGGGGCTATCCAACCTCCATTTCGAGGCGCGTGACCTTTCCAACTTTGATCGGGACGCCGAACCGGCCTCGTTCGAATTCGTCACCACCTTCGATGCCATCCACGACCAGGCCGATCCGCTCGCCGTCCTCAAGGGCATCCGCCGCACGCTGACCGACGACGGCGTCTACCTGGCCCAGGACATTAATGGGTCCAGCCATGTGCATCACAATCTGGACCATCCCATCGGTACCCTTCTCTATACCATCTCTTGCCTGCACTGCATGACCGTCTCGCTGGCCCAGGACGGCGCCGGTTTGGGCGCCATGTGGGGCCGTGAAAAAGCGCGGGAGTTGTTTGCCGAGGCCGGTTTCGCCAATACCGAAGTGAACGAATTGGCTCACGATATCCAGAATTGTTACTACCTCTGCCGGCCGTGACGGAAGGCCGCGATAAAATGTTCCCCGGCATGAACCTCCAGGTGTCTAAGGGATGCCTCCGGGGCTGTCTGGACAATTTCGCAATTATTTGATTGGGTATCGGCCGCCGGGTGCCCTATAAGGGTGCCCGGTTGTTGTAGTTGAATCCGGAAGGGAATCATGGACAAGCAGGTCGTAAGGCTGACCCAGCTCTCCCACGGGGGCGGTTGAGGCTGTAAAATAGCACCGTCGGTGCTTGAGAAAATGCTATCCGAACTGCCGCCCCAGGCGCGCTTCCCCAACCTTTTGGTGGGCGTCGAGACGGGCGACGATTCGGCTGTCTACAAGATCAACGACGACCAGGCGGTGGTCGCGACGACCGATTTTTTCATGCCGATTGTCGATGATCCCTATGATTTCGGGCGCATCGCGGCGGCCAATGCATTGTCCGATATCTACGCCACCGGCGGCACGCCGATCCTGGCGCTGGCCATCGCCGGTTTCCCGGCCAACGAAATGCCGCCCGAAATGGTGACCGAAATATTCGCCGGCGGTGCCGATCTCTGCGCCGAAGCCAACGTGCCGGTGGCCGGCGGGCATACCATCGACAGCCCGGAACCGATCTATGGCCTGGCGGTAACCGGCCTGGTTCATCCCGATCGGATCAAGCGCAATTGCGACGGCCAGGCCGGCGATGTTCTGATCCTCGGCAAGGGGCTCGGGGTCGGCATCCTGGGCGCCGCGCTCAATAAGGACGAATTGGATGCCAACGGTTACGAGGTGATGGTCGAAAGCGCCGTCAAGCTGAACTCGGTGGGTGCCGACATCGCCCAATTAGACGGCGTCAACGCCCTCCCCGACGTCACCGGCTTCGGCCTCTGCGGCCATCTGATGGAGGTTTGCAAGGGCTCCGGCCTCGCCGGCACGCTTTATTGGGATAAGCTGCCATTCCTGGAAAGCGCGGTGGATTATGCGCAAAAGGGCTATAACACCGGCGCCGCCAACCGCAATTGGGCCAGCTTCGGCGACCATATCACCACCTTCGACGGCATCGCCGACTGGCACAGGAACCTGTTGATGGATCCGCAAACCTCGGGCGGGCTGCTGGTCACTTGCGAAGCCGGCGCGGCCGATGCGGTTTTGGACCTCTTCCAAAGCCAAGGCTACGGCTATGCCACGGTGATCGGCGAATTGACCGAGGGCGATCCCCACGTAACCGTCGAGGGCTGATTAGCGCCATCCAGTCGATTTTTCCGGCCCCGCAATGTTAGTATCCCCAATTTCGTGGGGGATCGACCGCATGTCGGCAACGCTTTCCTGGCACCGTTTGAGTAACCGGGGCATTGCTCCTTTGTTGGCGGCATCGGTGATTATCGCGTTTCCACTCGGTGACGCCGAAGCGCAGCCCCGGCGCGGCGGCCCGCCGCCCGAGGCTTTCAAGGCCTGCGCCGGGCTCAAAGCCAACGATGCCTGCACCATCCGGGCGCCGCACGGCCGCATCCAGGGCCAATGTATCTCCAGGGGCGATCGGCCATTTTGCGTGCCCCAGAGCGGACCACGGGGCGGGCCAAGGGGAGGACCGGGGAGAGAACCGGGTGGCGCCGCCGGAAATCGCCCCCAAAGAGGCCAAGGCGGTGGTGGATCACGTTTCGGCTATACCGAGGGCGCGCCGTTTGCCGGCGCCCGACCGGTACAGGGCCGATTGACAGACACCGGCCAGGGCACCTGCTTCGACGAACGCGGCGTCATCGAATGCCCCGGCCCCGGCCAGGCCTTTTACGGCCAGGACGCTCACTATCGGGGGCGGCCCTTCGACTTCATCGATAACCGCGACGGCACGGTGACCGACCGCAACACCGGGCTGATCTGGCAAAAGGCCCATAACACCGAACGCAAAACCTTCAACTCCGCCGCCTGGGCCTGTTCCAGGCTCGATCTCGGCGGCCACAAGGATTGGCGGCTGCCGAACATCAAGGAGCAATTTTCGATCGCCGATTTTCGCGGCTCGCAAGGCCGCCGCTTTTTCATCGATGCCAAGGCGTTCGATATCGAACTGCCCGACCAAAGCATCCTTCGCGGCGACCGTTTCGCCGCCACCCACCGCGTCGAAATGATGGGCCAGACCTGGTCGAGCACCATTTACAAGGGTTCCCATTGGGACCGCGATAACGTCGAAGCCGCCTTTTTCTTCAACTATTTCGACGGCCATATCAAACAGGCGCCGACTGAGGGGCGAAATTCGCTGTTCTACCGCTGCGTCCGGGGGGCAACCTGGGGCGCCAATAAATTCAAGGACAACGGCGACGGCACGGTCAGCGACGCGGCTTCCGGCCTGATCTGGCAGCGCGCCGACGACGGCAAGGCGCGCGATTGGAAAGCATCGCTCGCCTATTGCGAGGGGTTGAAGCTGGCCGGACAGGGCGATTGGCGGCTGCCCAACGTCAAGGAGCTACAGCACATCGTCGATTATTCCCGCCACGACCCGGCCATCGATCCCGAATATTTCAAGCAAACCGATGCCAAGGGCTGGTTTTGGTCGTCGACCACCCATGGCGACAATATCCGCATGGCATCCTACGTCTGCTTCGGCAAATGCGTCTCGGTGGACGGCGTCGACGTGCACGGCGCCGGCGCCCAGCGCGCCGATCCGAAAACCGGCGATCCCAAGAATTTCGGCTCCCTCGGCGGCCAGCGCGACCAAGTGCGCATCAAAAATTACGCCCGCTGCGTCCGCGATGACGGGTAAACGATGCAGCCCGGCTGGGGATGGCCGGGTCGGCCAGCCGGGCGTGAGACGGGCTCGGGCATAACAGATGCGCTGTAAGCCTTCGGCTCCCCCCACCCTGGCCCGACCTGGGGGGAGGGGACACCAGGTTTGAGCCTGGAGGGCACTTCGAAGGATAAATTCGAAGCTCGGCATATCAGTGCGCGGCGGCCCTGATTTCGGCGAACCCCTTCAACACCGCATCGAAGGGCAGCAGGATGGCGCCGTGGCGCGGTTTCGCGTCCTTGGCCGGGGCCAGCGCCGCCAGCGCCGCCCAATCGCCGTCCGGCGGCGACCCGCCGTCCTTGAGCATGGCCTCCATCTCTTCCCGAACGCGCGCGATTTCGGCCTCGTCCCTGCCGATCACTTGCGCCGCCATCACCGAGGCGCAAGCCTGCCCAAGGGCGCAGGCCTTGATTTCGTGCGCATAGTCGGTGACGCGGCCGTCCTCGATACAAAGCTGGACTTTAATGGTCGAGCCGCAGAGCGGGCTGCGCAGCGCCACTTCCGCATCGGCGCTTGCCAGCGGCTCGATGCGCGTGATGTGGGCGGCCAGGCGCAAAACATCGATGTTATAGATATCGTCGATCATTGCGCCCAATCATAGACGCGCGCGCGCCGCTTGGGTAGCCGGTCGTCAGCGGAGATTGTTCTCGGGCACCGCTTCCGATACGGTCGCGCCCGTCATGCGCGTCGATGAATTTGACTTCGATCTGCCTCGCGAATTGATCGCCCAGCATCCGGCGCGGCCGAGGGACGCGGCGCGGCTCCTGCATGTGGGCGCCGGGCTAAGCGACCTTGGCATCAGTGACTTGCCGGGGCTGCTCGATGCAGGCGACATGCTGGTGTTCAACGACACGCGGGTTATTCCGTCGCGCCTATCGGGGCGGCGCGGCGATGCCGCCGTCGAGGTGACGCTACATAAAGAAACCACGGACGGCTGGTGGGCCTTCGCCCGGCCCGCCAGGCGCCTCGGCCCCGGCGACGAGATCAGCTTCGCGCCAGGCTTCAGCGCGCGGCTTGCCGAAAAAAGAGACGGCGGCGAGGTGCGGCTGCAATTCGGGCTCGATGGCCCGGCGTTGATGGGCAAATTGGCCGAACATGGCATCATGCCGCTGCCGCCTTACATCAAGCGGCCAAAAGGCGGCGCCGCTGAAGACCGCGCCGATTACCAGACCCTGTTCGCGGCGCGCGACGGCGCCGTCGCGGCGCCGACGGCGGGCCTGCATTTCACGCCGGCGCTGATCGATGCGCTGGCGGCGCGCGCTATCGGCCAGGCTATCGTAACCTTGCATGTGGGCGCCGGGACCTTCCTGCCGGTCAAGGCGGACGATACCGAGGATCATGTCATGCACGCCGAATGGGGAGAGATCGGCGATGATACGGCGGCGGCCATCAACCAGGCGAAGAGGGCCGGCGGGCGCATCGTCGCCGTCGGCTCGACCGCGCTGCGGCTCTTGGAAGCGGCGGCGGACGCGGGCGGCGTTCTCGAGCCCTTTACCGGCGAGACCGATATCTTTATGACCCCCGGATACCGCTTCAGGATCGCCGACGCCATGCTCACCAATTTCCATCTGCCGCGCTCGACCTTGTTTATGCTGGTCGCCGCCTTCGCCGGGCTTGAGCGCATGCGCGCCGCCTACGTCCACGCCATATCGATGCGCTACCGCTTCTTTTCCTACGGCGATGCCTGCTTCCTGGAACGGAACGACGGATGACCGATTTCGGCATCGAAATTCTTGCGGGTGACGGCGCCGCCCGCCGCGGTCGTATCACATGCGCCCACGGCACGGTGGAAACGCCGGCCTTCATGCCGGTCGGCACGGCGGGCACGGTGAAGGCGATGACCGCCAGCGCGGTCGCATCCACCGGCGCCGAAATGGTGCTCGGCAATACCTATCATCTGATGTTGCGCCCCGGCGCCGAACGTATCGAACGGCTCGGCGGATTGCACAAATTCATGAATTGGCAAGGGCCGATCCTGACCGATTCCGGCGGCTTCCAGGTGATGTCGCTGGCCAAGCTCAGGAACATGACCGAGGCGGGCGTAACCTTCCAATCCCATATCGACGGCGCCCGCCATGAGCTGACACCGGAAAGCTCGGTCGAGATACAGCGCCTGCTGGGTGCCGACGTGAGCATGGTGCTCGACGAATGCCCGGCCATGAGCGATGACAAGGACGCCATCGCCAAATCGATGGCGCTGACCCACCGCTGGGCCGAACGCTCGCGCGGCGCCTTTGCCGAGCGCCCGGGCCATGGCCTGTTCGGCATCCTCCAGGGCGGCGTTTTCGACGATCTCCGCCAGCAATCGGCGGCGGCGCTGATGCAAATCGGCTTCGACGGCTACGCCGTCGGCGGCTTGGCCATCGGCGAGGGCCAGGAGGTGATGTTCCGGGTCCTGGACGGCGCCTTGCCGCATTTGCCGTCTGATAAACCCCGCTACCTGATGGGGGCCGGCACGCCGGCCGATTTGGTCGGCGCCGTGGCGCGCGGCATCGATATCTTCGATTGCGTCATGCCGACCCGCTCGGGCCGCACGGGACAGCTCTTCACGCCCCGCGCCACCCTGAATATCCGCAACGCCCGCCACGCCGACGACCCCCGCCCGGTGGACGAGGGCTGCCGCTGTCCCCTTTGCCGCAACTATTCCCGCGGCTATCTGCATCATCTG